>NZ_JAPVZR010000013.1:0-518 GCF_041432475.1 Streptococcus sp. 27098_8_75 | reverse complement strand
ACATCGTCACGGTTAGCTAATGTTTCAGCTTCTTTACCGTTTACTTCCTTCTTCAGTTCTGGTTCAGTTGGGGTTGGTGGAATGACTGGAACTGGTTTAGAACTTTGTTCTGTTCCTGGGTCATTGTTAAAGTTGTATTTAGCGGTGTTGTAAATCCGTGTCGTACCATCTTTTTCGATATAGTCTGACAGGTTCGCTCCCGCCTTGATCTTAGCCTTGAAGCTGACATGAACTGCTTTGCCTCCTAGGGCTTTCGCTTCATCTTCTGTCAGTTTGACTGTGATCTTCTGACCTTTAATTGTAATGTGGCTGGCATCTAGTGGTTGACCATCTACCGTTGCGCTTGCTTGGCCATTTTCACCTGAGAATTCTAAGACTTTCTCAATCGTATCGTAGACTGCGAAGCCTGTAACATCAAGCGGCACAGTTGTGTCGATTGTGTAGGTGAATTCTTCATCACGAGCTCCCAAGTTAGCTGATTCAGCCTCATTGACCTTCTTCTCAATCGGAGGATTTTC
>NZ_JAPVZR010000012.1:0-1703 GCF_041432475.1 Streptococcus sp. 27098_8_75 | reverse complement strand
TCATTAGAATCCTTAGTTACGCCTGGGTTGTTCGGGAAGTCCACTCGGTAGCTTGCCTTATTCGGAATTCTAGTCTTACCATCTTTAATGTAGCCAGATAGGTTGACACCTTGGCGGATCTTAGCTGTGAAGGTTAGGTTCACATCTTTACCACCATTGTTCTTGACTTGTTCTTCGGTTAGATTCACAGTAATGGTTTGACCATTAATTGAGATACGATCGGCATCAAGAGCTTGGCCATTTAGGCTAGCAGTCGCACGACCTGTTCCATCTGCAAATTCAAGAACGTCTTTCAGCTCATCATTGATAGAGAAGGCTGTTGCATCAAACGGTACTTTCGTATTGATGTGGTAAGTGAACTCATCGTTACGGTTAGCCAGTGTTTCCTCTTCCTTACCATTGACATCCTTCTTAATTTCAGGTTCTTCTGGAGTTGGAGGAGTTACTGGTACTCTGTTTGAATCCTTATGGATTTCTGGACGATTTGGGAAGCCTGCTGTGTAAGAAGCTGTATTCGGGATGCTAGTCTTACCTTTTTCAATGTAGTCAGACAAGTTTGCACCTTCACGAATCTTAGCCTTGAAGGTCAAGGTTACTTCCTTACCACCATTTGCTTTCACTTCGTCTTCTGTCAGAGCCATAGAGATTGTTTGGTCTGCAACGTTGATACGGTTGGCATCAATTTCTTGGCCATCGAGAGTCGCTGTTGCTTGACCTTTCTCACCTGAGAATTCTAATACTGGTACAAGAGTATCTGATACTGAGAAGGCTGTCGCATCTTGAGGTACAGAAGTTGTTACTTTATAAGTAAACTCTTCATAACGTTCTTTCAGCGTTGCTTCTGGCTGACCATTCACTTCTTTCTTAATACCAGGTTCTTCTGGACTTGGTGGAATCACTGGAACTGGTTCTGTGCTCTTTTCTGTCTTAGGATCATCGTTGATGATGTATTTAGCAATGTTAGGAATCCGAGTTACGCCGTCTGCTTCAATGTAGCCTGCCAGGCTGACATTCTTACGAATTTTAGCCTTGAAGCTTACATGAACAGCTTTATTGCCGTATTTCTTCACTTGATCCTTCGTCAGAGTCACTGTCAGAACTTGTTTATCTACAGTGATTTGTGAATCTTCGATCACATCTTTGTCACCATCTACTGTGACTTCTGCTTGGCCTTTCTTACCTGAGAATTCAAGAACGTCTTTCAATTCGTCGGTAATCTTGAAGCCAGTCGCATCGACAGGTACTTTCGTATCGATGGTGTAAGTGAATTCTTCATCACGGCTGTCCAGAGTTGCGGATGGCTTGTTATTAACCTTCTTCTCAACTGGTGGATTTTCTGGTGATGGAGGAGTCACTGGGACGATGTTTGAATCTTTCTCAACTTTTGGACGGTGTGGGAAGTTAGCCACATAAGACGCTTTGTTTGGTACACGCGTTACACCGTCTGCTTCGATGTAGTCTGCTAGGTTAGCACCTTCACGAATCTTAGCTTTAAAGTTGAGGACAACTTCTTTACCACCGTTTGCTTTGACTTGTTCTTCAGTCAACTCAGCACTGATGGTTTGGTCTTTCAACTTGATTTGTTTTGCACCCAGCTTTTCACCATTGAGTGTGAGAGATGCTTCTGCATCTTCGCCAGCAAATTCAAGTACTGGAACTAAACTATCGCTGATAGAGAAGGCTGTCGCATCTTGCGGTACAGT
>NZ_JAPVZR010000011.1:0-3520 GCF_041432475.1 Streptococcus sp. 27098_8_75 | reverse complement strand
AGTGGTAACAACTGGAGCTTTCTTAGTTCCTACTTCAACAACTTCATCAACTGCTGGAGTTGTGATGGTGTTGGATTTCACTACACGACCTGTTTCCTTGCCGTCAGTGTAAGTAACCGTCTCAACGATTGTACGAACACCTTTTTTACCTGGAGTTGTTACATTGCGGACACCTTCTGGAAGGGCTGGATTTGGAACTTCTTTGACTTGGAATTCTACTTCTTCTGTCTTAGTTTCTTCCTTAGTGGTGATGACTGCGCCAGTACCTTCTTCGATGACTTCATCTACAGCTGGTTTAATAACTGTTTCAGACTTTTTCACACGGCCTGTTTCCTTGCCGTCTGTATAAGTGATTGTGTAGACAACTTCCTTTTCACCATTGACACCTTGAACTTTTGTTTTTCTTGTGCCTTTTGGTAAAGCTGAATTTTGCTCAGTTGAAGATCCGTAAAGGATTGGTTCTTTGACTGTAAGGTCCTGTGTTGTAATCTTTGGCTGTGGTTGCGGATCTGGTTGAGGTTGCGGTTGTGGATCTGGTTGAGGTTTTGGTGATTCACCATTTAGAAGGGCTTGAGCTTTTGCTTTTAAAGCTTGATAACGAGCTTCGTACTTGGCAAAACCTTTCTTTCCTTCTTCACTCTTGATCGCATTAACTGCAGTAGTATGAGACGCTTCTAAGTCTCCCAATGCAATTTCCAAACCTTCTCTAGTATCTGAATCGTCTGGATTGAATTCTTTGATTGCTTCTTCAAACTCATCCATTTGATTTTTAAAGTTCGCTGCTGCTTGCGCTTCTGCTGCATCTGGAATTTCCTCATCCTCTCCAGGCACTTCCTCCGCATAGACAGTAGGTACATGTGTCAGCTCAGGATATTTATAAACGGCTACTGCTCCCAAAGCATTAACAGCTAGCACTGAGATTCCTAACTTAATTAACTTTTTTCTATCCATAATGATTTTCCTTTAATCTTTTTCCTAATAATACGATAGTAACCAGAAGAGCATAGCTCTCCTGGACTATCTTACATTAATGCTTTGGTTTTCTTCTCAAAAGAAGTCCCATCAGCACAAGGATCATTCCGATAATCACCTCATTTACCATAGTACCAGAAGTACCTGTTTTTGGCAAGATATTCTTAGGTTTTTCTGGCTCTGGTGTTGGTGCCGGTGGCAAGTCACCCTTAGGCGCTGGTGGCGTATCAGGTGTAGTTGGTGGCGGCGTATTCGGTGTTGTCGGTGGTGTATGTGGTGTTGTCGGCGGTGTATTTGGCTCTGGCGGATAAACGTTTACTGTATTCGTTACTTTCGGTTTATCGTTGAAGGTTACAGTAGCCTTATTCGGAATCTTCGTCTCATTATTCTCTTTATTCAAGTAGCTAGACAAGTCTGCTCCGTCTTTAATAGATGAATAGATGATGACGCGGAAGGTGCTACCCTTCAAGGCTTCCAAAACAGCCTTATCAGTAACTTCTACGGTAACTTTCTGACCTTCTACAGTTACTTTGGCGATTTTCGCAAGAGCTTCATCCGTGATCTCACCCTTGTCATTCACTGTTGTGAATGCTTCGAGAGCTTTTTCGAGTTTCTCTTTGCTCTCTTTCAGTTGTTCAAGGTTCTTATTCAGCTTATCTTGTTCAACTTTTTGTTCTTCAGGTGTTGCGAGGTTACCAGCTTTCGCACCATCTGCTTTCAGTTGTTCCAATTCAGCTTGTGCTGCTTTGAGGCTTTCTTCAAGGGCTACCACTTCAGCGTTATTGTCTGCTGGAGCAGGTGTCGCTGTAGCATTGCCTGCGTCAGAATCTGAAGATGTAGCTGGTGTTGCAGGTGTCGCTGCAGCTGTAGCTTTTTCTTTGGCTGCTGCCAATTGTGCTGTTAGCTCTTCTACCTTCTTCTCAGCTTCTGCCAGTTTCTTAGCAAAAGTACCATTTGTCTCTTTGCCTTCGAGCTCTTTCAGGTCGCTTTCTGCTTTTTCAATCTTAGCAGTAATCTTCGCAATGGCTTCTGCGACTTTATTTTCCTCAACCTTAACAGCTACACGGTCCACTTTCAGAACTTTTTCAAGTTCATCTGTTACCGTAAAGCTATTCAATTCAGTCTTCACATCACGGCCTTGAGCGTCTTTGATAGGGTTGCCTGATTCATCAACTGGATCAGTTGGCACCTTCGCTGTCACATCAAAGCGGAAGCCTTCCTTGAGTTCTTTCAGACGGTAAGCAGTTGATGGGTTAGATCCATCAGCTGGACCTACTGTCTTAGCTGGTTCGTTTGGTTTTGGTTCCTCAGGTTTTTCTGGGTCCCGTGGACGAACGGTTACTGGGTTAGATTCTTTTGTGCCGTTCTTGCCATTGCTATCCTTGAAGGCAATTGTTGCCTTGTTTGGAACAGTTTGGTTTTCGTAAGCTGATAAGTCACTATCTGCTTTCAGCTTAGCTGGAATGTAAAGTTGGATTTCTTTATAGCCACTGATACGAGCGAAGTCTTTCACTGTTACAGTAACTGTATTGCCTTCCACTTTTGTTTCCACAGCGTCTGTTGCATAACCATCCACGTAAGCTACAGGAGTTCCTGTGATTTCAAGAACTGGTTCCAAAGTATCCGTAACGGTGAACTCTTTGTAGAGGCGGATATCTTTTGGAATTTGTGTGTTGACATTGTACATGTAAGGAACATCACGGTCAACATCTAAGTGATCCAATGTACGGTTAATCTTCTTCGTAACCTCTGGTCCAGGTTGTTTTGGAACTTCGACCGTAACTGGCTTAGTTTCTTTCTTGCTTGCTGGATTATTGTTAATCAAGTAAGAAGCTGTATTTGGTACAGAGTAGCTATTAGCTGTTTCATATGGAGTTAAGTCTGCATCCGCTTTAATCTTCGCTTTGAAGGTTACTTGGACTTTCTTACCACCATTTGCTTTGACAGTCTCTTCTGGGAAGGTTACTTCCAGAGTTTGACCGTTTTTCGCTACAGCTGCGTCTGCTTTCTTACCACCAAGAGTGACTTGGACATCACCGGCAAATTCAAGAACGTCTTTCAATTCATCGGTAACTGTAAAGCCTGTCGCATCTTGAGGCATAGTTGTATGGATGTTGTATGTGAATTCTTCTGTTCGATCTGCAATTGTTTCAGAAGGTTTTGAATTCACATCTTTTTCAATCGGTGGCTGTTCTGGAGATGGAGGAGTGACAGGTACTACGTTAGAGTCCTTCGTTACAGCTGGTTTGTTAGGGAAGCCAACTGTGTAAGAAGCCTTATTCGGTACTTCTGCCTTGTCTGCTTTCATGTAAGCTGACAAGTTTGCACCCTCTCTGATCTTAGCCTTGAAGTTGAGGACAACTTCTTTACCACCGTTTGCTTTCACCTGATCTTCTGTCAGGGTCAACTTGATGGTTTGACCGTCTGTTGTAATCTGGTCTGCCTTCAAGTCTTCACCTGCTAGAGTCGCAGATGATTCACCCGCAAACTCAAGAACATCTTCCAGCTTATCGCTGATAGAGAAGGCTGTCGCATCTTGCGGTACAGT
>NZ_JAPVZR010000010.1:0-5039 GCF_041432475.1 Streptococcus sp. 27098_8_75 | reverse complement strand
CACAGGGGGCAACCCCCAACTACTTCCGGCGTTCTAGGGCTTAACTGCTGTGTTCGGCATGGGTACAGGTGTATCTCCTAGGCTATCGTCACTTAACTATTGAGTATCTAATCTACTCAAAATTGAATAACTAATCATCTCTAACAATACTTTTTGAACGCTGCGCTCAATGAAAATTGGATAAGTCCTCGAGCTATTAGTATTAGTCCGCTCCATGTGTCACCACACTTCCACTCCTAACCTATCAACCTGATCTTCTCTCAGGGCTCTTACTAACTTGCGTTATGGGAAATCTCATCTTGAGGTGGGTTTCACACTTAGATGCTTTCAGCGTTTATCCCTTCCCTACATAGCTACCCAGCGATGCCTTTGGCAAGACAACTGGTACACCAGCGGTAAGTCCACTCTGGTCCTCTCGTACTAGGAGCAGATCCTCTCAAATTTCCTACGCCCGCGACGGATAGGGACCGAACTGTCTCACGACGTTCTGAACCCAGCTCGCGTGCCGCTTTAATGGGCGAACAGCCCAACCCTTGGGACCGACTACAGCCCCAGGATGCGACGAGCCGACATCGAGGTGCCAAACCTCCCCGTCGATGTGAACTCTTGGGGGAGATAAGCCTGTTATCCCCAGGGTAGCTTTTATCCGTTGAGCGATGGCCCTTCCATGCGGAACCACCGGATCACTAAGCCCGACTTTCGTCCCTGCTCGAGTTGTAGCTCTCGCAGTCAAGCTCCCTTATACCTTTACACTCTGCGACTGATTTCCAACCAGTCTGAGGGAACCTTTGGGCGCCTCCGTTACCTTTTAGGAGGCGACCGCCCCAGTCAAACTGCCCGTCAGACACTGTCTCCGATAGGGATCACCTATCCGGGTTAGAGTGGCCATAACACAAGGGTAGTATCCCAACAGCGCCTCCATCGAAACTGGCGTCCCGATCTCGTAGGCTCCTACCTATCCTGTACATGTGGCACAGACACTCAATATCAAACTGCAGTAAAGCTCCATGGGGTCTTTCCGTCCTGTCGCGGGTAACCTGCATCTTCACAGGTACTAAAATTTCACCGAGTCTCTCGTTGAGACAGTGCCCAAATCATTACGCCTTTCGTGCGGGTCGGAACTTACCCGACAAGGAATTTCGCTACCTTAGGACCGTTATAGTTACGGCCGCCGTTTACTGGGGCTTCAATTCATACCTTCGCGTTTCCGCTAAGCACTCCTCTTAACCTTCCAGCACCGGGCAGGCGTCACCCCCTATACATCATCTTACGATTTAGCAGAGAGCTGTGTTTTTGATAAACAGTTGCTTGGGCCTATTCACTGCGGCTGACCTAAATCAGCACCCCTTCTCCCGAAGTTACGGGGTCATTTTGCCGAGTTCCTTAACGAGAGTTCTCTCGCTCACCTGAGGCTACTCGCCTCGACTACCTGTGTCGGTTTGCGGTACGGGTAGAGTATGATACATCGCTAGAAGCTTTTCTTGGCAGTGTGACATCACTAACTTCGCTACTAAACTTCGCTCCCCATCACAGCTCAACGTTACAGGTATAAGCATTTGACTCATACCACGCCTCACTGCTTAGACAGACTCTTCCAGTCGTCTGCTTTAGTTAGCCTACTGCGTCCCTCCATCACTTCATACTCTAGTACAGGAATATCAACCTGTTGGCCATCGGATACACCCTTCGGTCTCTCCTTAGGTCCCGACTAACCCAGGGCGGACGAGCCTTCCCCTGGAAACCTTAGTCTTACGGTGGACAGGATTCTCACCTGTCTTTCGCTACTCATACCGGCATTCTCACTTCTATGCGTTCCAGCGCTCCTCACGGTACACCTTCTCCACACATAGAACGCTCTCCTACCATCCCCTAAGGGATCCACAGCTTCGGTAAATTGTTTTAGCCCCGGTACATTTTCGGCGCAGGGTCACTCGACTAGTGAGCTATTACGCACTCTTTGAATGAATAGCTGCTTCTAAGCTAACATCCTAGTTGTCTGTGCAACCCCACATCCTTTTCCACTTAACAATTATTTTGGGACCTTAGCTGGTGGTCTGGGCTGTTTCCCTTTCGACTACGGATCTTAGCACTCGCAGTCTGACTGCCGACCATAATTCATTGGCATTCGGAGTTTATCTGAGATTGGTAATCCGGGATGGACCCCTCACCCAAACAGTGCTCTACCTCCAAGAATCTTTATGTCGACGCTAGCCCTAAAGCTATTTCGGAGAGAACCAGCTATCTCCAAGTTCGTTTGGAATTTCTCCGCTACCCACAAGTCATCCAAGCACTTTTCAACGTGCCCTGGTTCGGTCCTCCAGTGCGTTTTACCGCACCTTCAACCTGCTCATGGGTAGGTCACATGGTTTCGGGTCTACGTCATGATACTAATGCGCCCTATTCAGACTCGGTTTCCCTACGGCTCCGTCTCTTCAACTTAACCTCGCATCATAACGTAACTCGCCGGTTCATTCTACAAAAGGCACGCTCTCACCCATTAACGGGCTCGAACTTGTTGTAGGCACACGGTTTCAGGTTCTATTTCACTCCCCTCCCGGGGTGCTTTTCACCTTTCCCTCACGGTACTGGTTCACTATCGGTCACTAGGGAGTATTTAGGGTTGGGAGATGGTCCTCCCAGATTCCGACTGGATTTCTCGTGTCCCGCCGTACTCAGGATACTGCTAGGTACAGAATCTATTTAAAATACGAGGCTCTTACTCTCTTTGGCTGACTTTCCCAAGTCATTCTTCTATAAATTCTGAGTCCACATTGCAGTCCTACAACCCCGAAGAGTAAACTCTTCGGTTTGCCCTCCTGCCTCTTCGCTCGCCGCTACTAAGGCAATCGCTTTTGCTTTCTCTTCCTGCAGCTACTTAGATGTTTCAGTTCACTGCGTCTTCCTCCTCATATCCTTAACAGATATGGGTAACAGGCATCTACCTGTTGGGTTCCCCCATTCGGACATCCACGGATCGTCGCTTACTTACAGCTCCCCGAGGCATTTCGTCGTTTGTCACGTCCTTCTTCGGCTCCTAGTGCCAAGGCATCCACCGTGCGCCCTTACTAACTTAACCTTATTTTTGACCTTTCAGTCTTAAACTCATTAATATTCACAGCGTTTCGGTTTATTTCTTGTTACTATTTGATATAGTTATTCAATTTTCAATGGACTAGTTTGGAACTTCCGTTCCAATGGAGCCTAGCGGGATCGAACCGCTGACCTCCTGCGTGCAAAGCAGGCGCTCTCCCAGCTGAGCTAAGGCCCCACAAGACCTCTCAAAACTAAACAAGACTCCATCGTGCATTCCGTTTTTCCTTAGAAAGGAGGTGATCCAGCCGCACCTTCCGATACGGCTACCTTGTTACGACTTCACCCCAATCATCTATCCCACCTTAGGCGGCTGGCTCCTAAAAGGTTACCTCACCGACTTCGGGTGTTACAAACTCTCGTGGTGTGACGGGCGGTGTGTACAAGGCCCGGGAACGTATTCACCGCGGCGTGCTGATCCGCGATTACTAGCGATTCCGACTTCATGTAGGCGAGTTGCAGCCTACAATCCGAACTGAGACTGGCTTTAAGAGATTAGCTTGCCGTCACCGACTTGCGACTCGTTGTACCAGCCATTGTAGCACGTGTGTAGCCCAGGTCATAAGGGGCATGATGATTTGACGTCATCCCCACCTTCCTCCGGTTTATTACCGGCAGTCTCGCTAGAGTGCCCAACTGAATGATGGCAACTAACAATAAGGGTTGCGCTCGTTGCGGGACTTAACCCAACATCTCACGACACGAGCTGACGACAACCATGCACCACCTGTCACCGATGTACCGAAGTAAAACTCTATCTCTAGAGCGGGCATCGGGATGTCAAGACCTGGTAAGGTTCTTCGCGTTGCTTCGAATTAAACCACATGCTCCACCGCTTGTGCGGGCCCCCGTCAATTCCTTTGAGTTTCAACCTTGCGGTCGTACTCCCCAGGCGGAGTGCTTAATGCGTTAGCTGCGGCACTAAGCCCCGGAAAGGGCCTAACACCTAGCACTCATCGTTTACGGCGTGGACTACCAGGGTATCTAATCCTGTTCGCTCCCCACGCTTTCGAGCCTCAGCGTCAGTTACAGACCAGAGAGCCGCTTTCGCCACCGGTGTTCCTCCATATATCTACGCATTTCACCGCTACACATGGAATTCCACTCTCCCCTTCTGCACTCAAGTTAAACAGTTTCCAAAGCGTACTATGGTTAAGCCACAGCCTTTAACTTCAGACTTATCTAACCGCCTGCGCTCGCTTTACGCCCAATAAATCCGGACAACGCTCGGGACCTACGTATTACCGCGGCTGCTGGCACGTAGTTAGCCGTCCCTTTCTGGTAAGATACCGTCACAGTGTGAACTTTCCACTCTCACACCCGTTCTTCTCTTACAACAGAGCTTTACGATCCGAAAACCTTCTTCACTCACGCGGCGTTGCTCGGTCAGACTTTCGTCCATTGCCGAAGATTCCCTACTGCTGCCTCCCGTAGGAGTCTGGGCCGTGTCTCAGTCCCAGTGTGGCCGATCACCCTCTCAGGTCGGCTATGTATCGTCGCCTAGGTGAGCCGTTACCTCACCTACTAGCTAATACAACGCAGGTCCATCTGGTAGTGGTGCAATTGCACCTTTCAATCAATTATCATGCAATAATTAATATTATGCGGTATTAGCTATCGTTTCCAATAGTTATCCCCCGCTACCAGGCAGGTTACCTACGCGTTACTCACCCGTTCGCAACTCACAGTCTATGGTGTAGCAAGCTACGGTATAAACTGTGCGTTCTACTTGCATGTATTAGGCACGCCGCCAGCGTTCGTCCTGAGCCAGGATCAAACTCTCATTTAAGCGTTTGAGTCTTACTCATTTCTGTCCACTGACAGATTTATTTTTCGTTCTTTGACAGGTCACATATCTCTATGTCACCCTGCACTTGGTTCGTCTTGTTCAGTTTTCAAAGGTCTTTGCCTCCCTCGGAGACAACTATCTTAGTATATCATCTACTCGC
>NZ_JAPVZR010000009.1:0-14906 GCF_041432475.1 Streptococcus sp. 27098_8_75 | reverse complement strand
ATATTTGAATCTTTATGGAAGTTAGGATCGTTAGGGAAGGCAGCGTTATAAGACGCTTGGTTATTGATGACTGTCTTACCTTTTTCAATGTAGCCTGATAGGTTGGCACCTTGGCGGATTTTAGCCTTGAAGGTCAGAACAACTTCTTTACCGCCATTGTTCTTGACTTGATCTTCTGTCAAAGTCAAGGTGATCTTTTGATCAGCGATAGAGATACGGTCTGCTTCTAAAGCTTCTCCATTAAGAGTAGCACTTCCAGCATCCGCAAACTCTAGAACATCCTTAATAGTGTCATCGATAGAGAAGGCTGTTGCATCAAACGGTACTTTTGTCTTCACTTTATAAGTAAAGATTTCGTCACGGTTAGCAAGAGTCGCTTCTTTTGCATCATTAACAGTCTTTTCAATCTCTGGTTTTTCAGGACTTGGAGGAGTCACTGGAACAATATTTGAATCTTTATGAACTCCAGGATTATCCGGTAAATCTACATTATAAGAAGCTTGGTTATTGATAACAACTTTATCACCAACGACGTAGGCAGCTAGGTTCGCATTTGGACGAATCTTAGCCTTGAAGGTTAACTTAATTTCCTTATCTGCATTGGCTTTCAGTTCTTCTTGGTTCAGTGTAACTGTGATTGTTTGGCCATTGATCGCGATATGATCATCTGACAGTTTCTTACCATCTACAGTCGCTTCTGCCTGACCTTTCTCACCTGAGAAGTCCAAAACATCTTTCAGAGTATCAGTGATGTTGAAGGCTGTTGCCTCATAAGGAATCTTGGTCTTCACATGATAAGTGAATTCTTCATCACGTGCTTCCAAGGTTGCTTCTGCCTTATCATTGACATCTTTTTCAATTGGTGGTTGTTCTGGAGATGGAGGAGTTACTGGTACTTCATTGGAATCCTTATGGAACTTAGGATTATGATCGATGTCATAAGAAGCCTTGTTCGGAATACGGATGCCTTGACCAGGAACTAGGTAATCCAGAAGGTTTGCTCCTTCACGGATTTTAGCTTTGAAGGTTACTTCGATAGACTTACCAGCATTAGCTTTCACTGCTTTTTCTGCAAAGGCCACTGTCAAGGTATTCTTATCAGTAGAAATAGTAGCTTGATCATTGGCAGCCTTGCCGTCAATTTTCACTTCAACATCGCCCTTGTTGCCAGCGAATTCAAGAACGGACTTCAGTTCATCTGTTACGGTGAATTCAGTCGCATTTGTTGGCATCGCTGTATCCAGACTATAAGTGAATTCTTCAAGACGGGTTTGCAGATTGTAACTGTCTGCACCGTTAACCTTCTTCTCAATTTCTGGAGTGTTTGGTGGTGGCGGTGTAACAGTAACTGGGTTAGAGAATTTCTCTGTTTCTGGATTGTCATTGACCACAAAGCTAGCTTTGTTTGGAATCGCTGCTTTATCTCCATTTGGATACTTAGCAACTAATTGGTCAACTGTGTAGCCAGATTTAATCTTAGCATCGAAGGCTACTTGAACAGCCTTGCCTGCATATTTCTTGACTTGATCCTTATCGAAGGTAACTGTCAGTTTTTGGCCTTTCTTCGCAACCGTCACATCTGTCACAGCTTGACCATCAATCGTTACAGTCGCATCTCCATCAAATGTCAAGACTTCTTCCAAGGTATCAGAAAGTACAAACTTATCTGCTACAGTTGGAACTTTTGAATCCACTGTATATTTGAAGGTGCTTGTTAAGCTTGCCAAGTCTTCTTGATCCTTACCATTTACTTTCTTCGTAATTGGTGGAGGAGTCACTTTAACTGGCTCTGTTTCTTTTTCCTTAGACTCGTTATTCTTATTAGTATAAGTAATCTTAGCCGTGTTTGGAATTTCTGGAAGAACAGATTCTTTCTTCACTTTGGCGTGGATGACCAACTCGATTTCTTTATTCGCAAGAGCACTTGCTTTGGCAAAGTCCTTCATCGTTGCTGTAACAGTATTTCCTGAAACAGTAATATCGAAGAATTTCTTGGCTTCTTCAGAAATGCTTGGTTCTGGGTTCACCACTCCAAGATTTTCATCTAGAGTATCGGTGATGACAAATGATTTATATGTATCAATATCATTTGGCAAAGTAGTCTTAATATTGTAGGTGAAATCTGTTTCAGCAGCAATCGTTGCATTATCTTGATCACCGTTAATCTTCTTAGAAACATTTGGTTCTGTTGGTGGAGTCACCGTTACTGGAATTGTTTCTTTTTCACCTTTATGGTCGTCCTTATCCTTGAAGCTAAATGTCGCTTTGTTTGGAATGTTAGAACGAGTGACACCGTCATTAATTTTCGCTGGGATAACCAGTTCAATTTCTTGACCAGCTAGGGCACTTGCTCCGGCAAAGTTTTTCATTGTTGCCGTTACTTTTTGGCCACTGACAGTTACGTCAAAGAATTCTGCAGCAGGACCGCTGATAACCGGTTTGTCTACACCTTCATTAATAACGCTTAACTCATCTTCCAAAGTATCGGTAATCACAAATTCTTTGTAGGATGTGATATCACTTGGAAGTGTAGTTTTAACATTGTACTTGTATGGCTGACCAGTTGCAATATCCAAGTGATCCAAGTTTTCATTGATCTTCTTAGTTACTGGCGGAGGAGTCACCGTTACTGGATTTGACTCAACTTCCTTAGCCACATTGTTTTCATTAGTAAATGAAATCTTAGCCTTGTTTTCAATAGTCTTACCTGTCACACCAGCTTTAACTTTTGCCGGAATCGTCAGTTCAACGAATGAATATTTAGCGAGTTCTGCGAACTTGCCTTCTTTCACTGTTGCAGTAACAGTTTGACCATTTGTTTGGATTTCAAAGACATCTGCCAATG
The DNA here is from genome assembly GCF_041432475.1 of Streptococcus sp. 27098_8_75. NCBI lineage: Bacteria > Bacillati > Bacillota > Bacilli > Lactobacillales > Streptococcaceae > Streptococcus > Streptococcus sp. 27098_8_75. Next base: position 12,061 of record NZ_JAPVZR010000009.1, on the reverse strand, counting down.
GACCGCTGATGCTTGCTTGTCCATCAAATTCGAGATCGGCATCCAGCTTATCGCTAATGACAAATTTCTTGTATCCTGCTACATCACTTGGCACAGCTGTTGTGATGTTGTAAGTGTACGGTTGACCATCGAAGGTTACCAGACTATCCAAGGTGTTGTTAATCTTCTTAGAAACAGTTGGTTCTTTTGGTTTCGGTGGAGTAACCGTTACTTCTTTCGAAGTTTTCTTCTTATCATTTAGAATAACATCAGCTGTATTCGGAATGTTTACCGCACCATTCTTCTTATATTTAGAAAGGTCAGCGCCCGGACGAATCTTAGCCTTGAAGATCAGTTCGATTTCCTGTACTTCGCTTCCACCACGACGAGAGATCAAACGGTTCAACGAAGTTAATTGAGTCTTATCTAATGTAATCTCAATTGTTTGACCATTGATTGAAATCGCTTTGGTCAAAGCATTGTAAGACTTGCCTGCTACTGTTACTTTAGCTGAATTTGGTACAATTTCAAGTTCATCTACAACTGTATCTGTCAAGGTGAACTTGTCAGCAATACCTGGCCATGGAGCAGTTACCTTGTATTCAAACTCTTCGCCATCTGCTTGTAGACCTTCGTGTTCTTTTTCGTTAACCTTCTTGTCTACTTCTGTATCAAGTGGTGGTTTAACATAAATTGGGTTTGAACGACGAATCGTACTTGCCTTGTCTTTTGTCTTGGCGTGGGCATCTTGGTTTGGTGAATCATCTTCTCCATTCCACATGATGTTACCTTGGTTAACTAAACCGTAACCATTGTTATTTTGTAAGATTGCCAAGTAAGCCTTGCTGGCTTGGTTCTTACGGTACTCTTCTTTCAGGCGGACTGTCATTTTCAGTTTCGCCTTCTTCATGATCAGGTAATTATAATCCTTACCTTGCGCTGGAACGTCTGCTACAACGACGCTTTGTGAGTTTCCTCCAGCATCTTGTTGTGTTACCACACGAGTCGGCCAGCTTTGTCCATCTGGACCTTGAGCAGAATGGCTCACCACTTCCAAGCGGTAGTCAATTGGGTCTGTCAACATAACGTTCTTTTCAAATTCGTAAGGAACGTTATTGAAGTTGTAGTCGACAGTGTAAGTGAACTCTTCGTCTTTCTTACTTAGTTGAGCAGAATAAGATGGTTTCTTAGTCAACTCTAACGGATCCGAAATGACACCGATATCGTTGCTGGCATCCGCATCTTTCACTGTCTTCGTTGCACTTGGATAACAGTATTCCAATTTTTGAACTTCAACTTTTTGATTCCGACCACCGATTTTATCTGTTTTGAAGTCACCTGCTTTAAATTTACCAGTCAATTCTGGAACTGTGATCTCTTCCTTCTCTGGAACATAATTCTCAGGAGGATCTACTTCGCTATCTTCATCTGTCTCAGGTGCACGAGCTTCCTTACTCAAGTCGTAGTCAAAGCTGTTTTTACCTGGATTGAAGACACTATCTGGAACAGAAATTTTAACCTTGTTACCAGTCTGTGTGATTGTACCGCGGATTTCCTTGTTAGGATCTGTTACTTTCGGAACAATCTTCTTACCATTGATTCGGATAGCATCTACCTTGTAGCCATCGGTGATATCAAACTCACCAGTGATATCATCTTTAACTAAAGCGGCCGCTACTGATTCCAAAATCTTTTGCGAGAATACATCAATGTTATTTTGCTCATTAACATAGAAGGAAACATTCTTGCCGTTTACAACCTTGTCTGGTGAAGCCATGGATTGAAGTGCGTCGTGGAAGATGGCTTGTACTGAACGGTTGTCCCCAATATTAATCGTATTGCCAAAACCATTCAGATAAGCTGGACCATATTGATAGTATTTCTCAGTGAAGTTATCAACACGTTCCCAGAAACCTACAACCACAGAACCTTCTGAACCAACCGCTGCTTTCAGCTGGTTACCAGCATCTCTCAACTCATTGGCACGACTAGTAATATCTTGAGCTGCTTCTGGATAGCTATCTACCCCCCAAGCACGTTGGATATCCCACGTTCTTGTATAGCTCTTATCCATTACAACTGTGTTTGATCCTGGCAGACGGTAACCATTGGCTACCCCATCCGTTACCAGGAGGAAGACTGTCTTACGACCGTGTTCCATATTGCCTTTGACACTGTTGTACTGAGCGATCGTATCTTGAATAGCTGGAACAGTTGGGGTTCCACCATCAACAGCAATATTATCAATAAAGTTATGAATTTTATTTTGATCGCTTGTTAAGCCGCTATTTCCATAGGTGTAGTGTTTACCGGTTGTATCCGGATCAGTAAATGTATCTGCAGGGTTGCCACTGAAATCGTTATTATTAAAGTAACGCACCTGATCCAAACCTTGGTAAGAAGCTACGAAAACGCGGTCAGTTGTCCGAGGGTCGTCAGTCTTAACGAGATAAGGATTGGTCTCATCGTATTGTTCTGGACGAACATATGTTGTCAAACGTTTGAGAGCACGTTTTACACTTGGAATAGTTGTCCGGAATGATCCACTGGCATCCTGCAGGATAACCAAGTCAATTGGTTGCCGCGGAACTGTCCAGTCCGTTGCGTCCGTTTTTTCAATCTTACGATAACACCCATTTTGTGTGATCGTTGTATGCTCATCAATCCGTCTTGTCTCAATATTCAGAGGATCATCAGCTCGAACAACTGAAGTCCCTAGATTCAAGACGCTGGATGGCATTGACATCAACAGGACGGTAAATAGTATTAAAACCTTTTTCAAAAAATCTTTCATGCTATTTTAAAGCCTATATAATAGTAGAAACTTTTATACAAGCTCTCCCTTCTCTTTCTTTTATTTAAATCTCTTCTAGCTGTTTTTCAAGCGCTGCTTCATCGTGAAAGTCTGTCATTACTTTCTTTACCTTTTGATTCTTATCGACTAGATAAATCGTGGGGATTGATTGAACATGGAGGATATCCGCCGCTCGCTCATCTGTGTCATAGTAATATGGGAAAGTATAATCTTTTTCACTGATATACTGATCCGCTCTTTCTTTCGTTTCTCTTTTGGAATCAAGCATATCCAACATAACAAAATGAATTCTACCTTTATACTTTTCATATACTTTTTGAATCTCTGGTAACTGTTTTTGACAATCTGGACACCAGCTAGCCCACTCTACTACCAGCATGGGTTTACTATAAAACTCTGTACTCTTCTTTTGATACCCTGCTTGGTCTACCATTTCAAACTCTGGCAACTGCTGTCCTGTCAGCTCATGTACTACAGCTGAACTACCATCCTTTTGTGTCGATCCTTTGTTATGCCTGTTAGGACCAGCAATGTAAAACAAAGCAAAGACCGCTACCAGAATGACTCCAACAGTCAAAAAGGGTAGCCACCACTTTTCCTTTAACATATTCCCTCCTAGTTAGATTCCGTCTCTATCAAATTTTGACATAAGAGCAAGCACTGTACAAATATCGATCTTTTCTTGCTAAAAAAACCATGAAAAAAGCCGTCATATACAATGCGCCAATTATATGGTTATTATACCAGTTTTTTTTGAGCATAACAAGCATTTTGTCTAAAATTTATGCAAAATACTTTGAAAGATGACACTATTTATTAAAAGGAAAACGATTGCCTAAAAACTTAAAATTATCAGAATTTTTAAGTCGTTTTTCTTTCCTTTTTTGGACCTATATTCAGACCAGTCAAAGGCTATTTTTTAGCCTTTGTCACAAAAAAACACAACTGGAATACAAAAAAAGCAGATAGTGATCTGCTTTTTGTTTCTATTGTAATTCTGCGATTTGATTCAGGTTTACTTCTGCAATGGTGTCATTTCCAAACATAGAAATAACCATCTTAACTTTATTATTGTCAATCTCAGTAATTTTACCTGTATAATCTGTAAAGGCTCCGTCAATAATCCGAACAGTATCACCAACCTTGACATGAATGTCAAATTCTTGCACAGTTTGTCCCATAGAGATCAGAATGTTACGGATTTCTTCTTCCAAGAGCGGAGTCGGTTTAGAGCGGTTTCCGTGAGATCCGACAAATCCTGTTACATTAGGAGTGTTCCGAACAACAAACCAAGCCTCATCAGTCATGACCATTTCAACCAAAACATAACCAGGGAAGCGATTTTCTTCGATTTCCTTGGTCTTGCCATTTTTCTCTACTTGCACAGTCTGAGTAGGGATTTCTACGCGCAAGATATTTTCCAGCATGTTATAAGTCTGAGCGCGTTGCAAGAGATTTTCTTTTACCTTGTTTTCATATCCAGAGTAGGTCTGCAGTACAAACCAGCCTTTATCAAAACTATCCATTTTATTTCCTTTCTTTGTTAGCAATTTTTAGTTTAGAAAATCATAAACTAAAACACTATAAAAAAGCCTAATGGCTTTTTCCGTTTTCTCTAGCTTTATTATATCATAAAAATAGGGAATGCCAAGAAGTTTACTGACAATTTTATCAAAAAAGACTGGGAAATTTCCCAGTCTCTAATCGACTTAAAAGAGATTCAACAAACGAAGCAGTCCGTGAGATACCAATAAGTCAAATAAATAGATAACCACAACAAAGAAGGCTGTATATTCCATAATAGAAATAAAGTCAATCCAGCTTTGCTTCCCTGTTGGCCATGTTGTATCTTTTAAAACTGTAAAAGTGTCCTTAAGAAATTTCACAACTCTCTCCTATCTTGTTTCTTTATGAATAGTGTATTTATTACAATGTTTACAAAACTTGTTTACTTCTAGACGTTTTGGTTTTGGCGTACTACTCAGCTTTATTGAGTAATTTCTCGATCCACAAACCGTACACGCCAGACTTGCTTTTTTTAATGCCATAACGCCTCCATCTTTCCAATTATAGCAGGATTTTTTTCTTTTGACAAGGTCTGGACGTCAATCCTTTGAAGCTTTTTTACTTCATCTAACGAACAGCTATTATTTTCGCTGGTGATTTGGTAAAATAGATGTCATAAAGGAGAAGAAAACGTGAAAACTGATCATTTAAAAGAAAGTAATAATATTGAAGACCGTCGCAATGAAAGGGGATCGGCCAGCTACGGGTCAGGCAATGCTCGACTGGGAAACGGAATATTGCGAATCCTGTTAGCACCTGGCAGTTTTAAAAGCAAGCTTGTCCTAATACTACTCTTACTTTTCTTAGGGGGTGGTGCTGGTTTGTCTGGCATTTTTGACACAGGGACTTCTCACCACTATGAGTCCACCCAAGTTTCCCAGCAAAGCCATACTCAGGTCAATGATAAAGACGCCCAATTTGTCAGCAAGGTCTTAGGGACTACAGAAGTTTTTTGGACTCAAACCTTTGAAAAAGAAGGAAGAACCTATTATAAGCCCAAATTGGTCTTCTACACTGGTCAAACCAGGACTGGTTGTGGGGTCGGCCAGGCCTCTGCTGGACCTTTTTACTGTCCTAACGACCAAAAAATTTACCTGGATATTCGCTTCTACCAAGAGCTGACTACTAAGTATCGGGCAAGTGGTGACTTTGCCATGGCTTACGTTATCGCGCACGAAGTTGGACACCATATCCAAAACCAACTAGGAACACTTCAATCCTACCAGCAAATGGTGAGAGGAAAATCAGAAAAGGAGAAGAATGCTCTAAATGTTCGTTTGGAACTTCAGGCGGACTACTACGCTGGGGTCTGGGCTCGTTATATTGAACAAGAAAACTTACTAGATGTTGGCGATATTGAGGAAGCACTTAATGCAGCCCATGCAGTCGGAGACGACACTTTGCAAGAACAGGCCTATGGCTATTCTGTGCCTGATAGCTTTACACACGGAAGTGCGGAGCAACGTATGCGTTGGTTCAAACGTGGTTACCAATACGGCGATTTTGAACACGGTGACACCTTCAGTGTACCTGATAAAGACCTTTAGGAAAACCCTAAAGGTCTTTTTATCTGATTGATTTACTGTGACATATGCTTCTTGATTGATAAACCCAGGCTGGAGCCTCAAGAGATAGACTTCTATAAATAATCCATCTATTGAGATAAGAAACTTACCAACCAAACCAGCTCTTGACTGTATCCCAAGCATTCTTAGCTTTACCTGGAATATCTGCCTCTTCGATAGCATTTTTAGCCTGATCGACTATTTCTTTTGCCTTGTCCTGTACATCCTGTAAGAAATCATTGCCACCTTGATTCTCGGTATTTCCAGTGCCATAGGTGTCTACCGGAGCAATACCATTTTGAGCATAGGTATTCTTTTCAGAGAATTTGGTTCCTTCCGTGTATGGCAGGACGCTATTGGCTACATTTCGGAAAATCACAGAAGCCTCGTTAGCACTGGTTCCTGTCAGGTAGTGGTTTTCATCTGTCTTTGGAAATCCTAGCCACTGACTGATAACAACATCAGGTGTGTAGCCGATGACCCACTGGTCTCCAGATAAGTCAGGGTTGAAGTCTGTCTCAGTTGTCCCTGTCTTACCTGCCATCGTATAATTATATGGCGCTGCGTAGATACCCGTTCCGTTTGAGAAGGTCCCTAACATCATACTGGTCATCTTTTTCGCAGTCGATTGATTGAGGACTCGAGTGGAGCTAGACTTGTGGGTCTTAACGATTTGACCACTAGCGTTTTCAATCTTAGTGATCAAGTGGGCATCATGCATGACACCATCATTCGCAAAAGCGGAGTAGGCCTGAGCCATTTGGAGAGGATTGGTATTCACACCTGCTCCCAATGCTACACTGAGATTTTGCTCAACCTTTTTCATATTCAAACCAAACTTTTGACCATATTCAAAAGCTTTCTCTATACCCAACTCTTTAACTGTTGCTACCGCTGGGATATTCAGAGAATCCGCCAAGGCCTGATACATAGGCACTGTCGGGCTAGTTTGAATACCACCATAGTTATTGACAGTATAAGATCCATAGGTCGTTGTAGTATTGTCTAACTCTTTATCAGTTGACCAACCAGCTGCGATCGCAGGGCTATATACAACCAGTGGTTTAATTGTCGAACCTGGACTACGAGCTGACTGGGTCGCATAGTTAAAGGAACGGAAACCGGCCGTCTGGCTGTTGACTCGACCGACCAGGGCTCTCACCCCTCCAGTCTTGGGATCCAAGGCTACACTTCCCGATTCTGCTCGTGTTCCATCTACTTCTGAAACAGGGAAGAGACTCTCGTTACTGTAAATAACCTGCATGCTGGCCTGGTAGTTTTGATCCAACTCAGTATAGATGCGATAGCCATTTTTGATGATATCTTCTTCTTTTAGACCATAGTCATGAATGGCTTCGTTAATGACAGCATCAAAATAGGATGGATAGCGATAATCTTCGGATTTGCCAGCATAGGCATCCACCAACTGGCTACCAAGACCATTCGCTGCTGCTTGATCAGCTGTTGCTTTGTCAATATAGCCGGCTGCAACCATATTATTCAGAACTGTATCCCGGCGATTGGTCGCATTTTCAACTGAGTACAAGGGATTGTATATCTCAGGCCCCTTGAGCATTCCGGCCAGTGTAGCTGCTTGATCGAGGGACAGTTGGCTAGCCGATACTCCAAAGTATTTCTTGCTGGCATCCTCTACTCCCCAGACACCATTCCCAAAGTAGGAATTGTTCAGATACATGGTTAGAATCTGATCTTTACTGTACTTTTTGGTTAATTCCAGAGCTAGGAAAAACTCCTTGGCCTTCCGCTCGATGGTCTGGTCCTGAGAAAGATAAGCATTTTTGGCCAACTGCTGAGTAATGGTCGAACCACCGCCCGATCGGCCCGCTGTCAAAATTGCTAAGAAGAAACGCCCATAATTGATTCCGCTATTTTTGTAGAAGGAGCGGTCTTCAGTTGCAATAACAGCATTCTGCAAATCCTTGCTGATCTGGTCCAATTCGACATAGGTCCCTTTTTGACCTGTCAAACTCCCTGCTTCTTGACCATCTTTATCATAGATCATCGTAGTTGCCTTCAAGGCATTTTGCAAGTCGTTGACATTGGTGGTCTTGGCCACATAAAAGAGATAACCTCCCGTCACCAGCCCAAATCCCAGACCTAAAATCAAGATAATCTTGGTCAGATGGTACCTACGCCAAAAACGTCGGAAGGGGCCTTGGCCTTTTGAAGACGTTCGCTTAGCCGAGCGACCGGATCGAGACAGACGTGGTTCCGCACTTGTATCTGTCTCCTCTGCAGACTCAGCCGGTGAATCTTCTTTCTTAAAATGTTGAATTAAGGTTTCAAAAATATCATTTAGCTTTTTCATAATCCTTATTTTATCACCTTCCCAGAGAGTATACAAGAAAGTGCTGTTCCATAGGGCCTTCCTTTTAGAATTTTTTAAGAAATAGCAGAGCTTCTACCCTTTTTTTGATACTAGCTTTCAAAGTTCTGCTCTTTTTGTTAAAATAAAGGCATGCAATTTAACTTTCGAATCCCTGAAAAAATGCCCACTATGAGCATAAAAGAACTACTGGAAGACTATTTCCTCATTCCCAGAAAAATCCGCCATTTCCTTCGCACAAAAAAGCATGTCTTGGTCAATGATCAAACTATCAATTGGCAAAGCAAGATTCAGGCAGGCGATCTCTTGTCGCTGACCTTTGACGAAGAAGATTACCCTGCAAAAGCTATCCTTATGGGGCAACCAGAACTTGTCCAGGAACTCTACCAAGACCAGCATCTCATCATCGTCAACAAACCTGAGGGTATGAAAACTCACGCCAATGAGCCGACCGAACTAGCTCTGCTCAATCATGTATCTGCCTATGTTGGAGAGACCTGCTATGTGGTTCACAGACTTGACAAGGAGACCAGTGGCACTGTTCTCTTTGCCAAAAACCCCTTTGTCTTGCCTATACTCAACCGCCTGCTGGAAAACAAGGATATCCAGCGAGAATACTGGGCTTTAGTAGATGGTAAATTTATCGAAAAAAGCAGAATATATAAGGACAAAATCGGTCGTGACCGCCATGATCGAAGAAAACGGCTGGTTGACAACAAACATGGCCAATACGCCGAAACACACGTGACTCGCTTAAAAAGCTTTGGTCAAAAAACTCTTGTCAAATGCCAACTCAAAACTGGTCGTACCCATCAGATCCGTGTCCACCTATCCCACCACGGCTTTCCCTTGGTCGGTGATCCTCTGTATCATCCGCATCCCCAAGGTCGTCTCATGCTTCACGCCCACCGACTGAGCTTCGTCCATCCCTTTACTTTAGAAAAAATCAGTCTTGAAGCCCCATCTAAAAGTTTTGAAGAAGGGCTAGAAAAGCTGAAAGCATAAGAAGTACTACTAGTGAACTCAAATCTAATCAGACTAAACCTCTAATAAGCATAACTAAATACGCAGATACTACCGCTTCTTTCACCTTAGTAGATGTAAGAAAAAAAGCAACAGAAAAATCTGTTGCTTTTTTTGGTATCAAAAATCGATTCCATCCACCATCTTACTTTACTAAGCTGGAAGCAGGCTGATAATTCTGGGTCTGATAACTTTCTGAAAGAGCATGCTCAGTAGATATGACAGCAAGAGAATGATAAAAAAGCCAAAACTGTATATGCCATTCCGAGGCATTAATTGCCTAAAAATAAAGATGATAAACGGATGAATAATATAAATCGTAGTGGCATATCGCTTGGCGATATTGTTCAAAATCGGGATATCAATATTGGTCCCGTTTCTGATCGCATAGAGGAAAATCGCACTAGATGATAAAAGAGTGCTGGGGTAAAGGTCGTGCTCTGTTCCCATAAAACAGTATTCAAGCAGAATCAAACCTATTATTCCCAAGCTAATAGCCCATTTCCTGGCAGATGATAAGTCGTAGGCTAAAATCCGTTCCCGATACTTGGCGAACTGCATCCCCATAATGAAAAAGGGAAGACCCATAAACAGGAAATTTCGATAGTAAAGGGTACTGTTGGTATTGAATTCGATACAAAAAGCCAAAGCTAGCAGAATCAGAGACACACCAAAGGTGGTCAGGTGGTGGAAATACTTATAAAAAAGGAGATAAAGCCCGTAAATATAGGAAATAGCCAACAAATACCAGGTCGGAGTAGCAGCTGGACCAATCAAATCTCTGGGACTATTGAAAAAGAAGAAATCGGCAAAATCAGACAGGTCTATAGTTGCTATCTTTTCCGCCAGCTCTCCCGACAGTACTAAGTCAATAAAATGCACAATCGAGTAAAATATCAGACTAGCGATTGTCAAAAGAAGCATTTGCTTGAGACGATACTTGACTTTTCCCCTAGAAATATTAAAGGAATAATAGCCCGACAGCATCATGAAAAAGGGCACTGCAAAACGAGCCACAATCTGATAAAAAACACCAAATTCCCCTGGTAACAAAAAGTGCAAAGAAACGATACTAAAACAGGCTAGAGCCTTAACAGCATGTAAAGTTGTATTTTCTGTCTTCATGCAGACATTATAGCATGTTCATTGTTACAATCTGTCAAGGCCAGATGACACAAGCATTAAGAATCATATCATTTGATGACAACCACTTTTCTTATTATCCTATAAACTATCATTTTCTATAGCCATTACACACAAACCTACAAGTAATGAAATCACGTAAAAATCTGTCCTATCAAGCTCCAAAATAGCGCTTCTAGAGATTTTCAGATCTATAAGTAAAAAGGCCGAGGAAAGTAAGCCCTAGAGCAACTTTCTTCAACCTTTTGTTTATTGATAACGTGGTCTTGCAAATCCTCGAATATTACCATGACCAACCCGATAGGTATTTCTTCTCACAACTCCGTTGCTTGAATTTCCTTCGATTGTATGAATCCATCCATTCTCTACTCTCTCAACAATACCTATATGATCCGCCCAGCCATCATTTTGCTGGGTATCTTTATCCCAGTTGAAAGTAATAATATCACCTGATTGAGGAGTCGTAGTTCCATCTTCATTCCAAATTCCTAATTTTTTGAAAATCTGAATATGACGTTCTACTCCACATTCTCGTCCAACTAGATAACTAAGACCCTCTCGTTGGAAAACAACTGTAACAAATACATCGCACCAATCATCTGTATTCTTTACAGCGTAGCCAACTGGTAGAGGTTTCACACTGTTATAGTCCTCAACCATGCGCTGATGAGCCGCACTACCCGTTGACGTACCTACCAGATTTGAAGCCGCACGAATAACTCTATTTTTTTGATCTGTCACTTGGCGTGGGATTAATCTTGTTTGCCCTAGGTTAAATCCTTCCACACTGCCATCCGTATAATCAACATATACGTGAGTCGTGTAATCACCTTGTTTGTTACCGTGGTTTACAGCCGCAATCCCAATCTCGGTATGACCACCAGCAGGAGTCTGTGTATACCAAGACAAATTTTCTTGGTGCGCTTGAGACCACACGGCTGCACGAATATTTTTAATTCGTTTCCCTTGGGCAGATTGATCAACCGCAACGGTAAATGTGCCCATCTGAGAATTTACGTCTTTAATATAAGCTTTCGTCTTATGTGTTAAATTGTGGTACTCTACCTGAGTTGTAGTCGAATGAACTCCTATACGACTTCCATCATTCTGGATGTAGTATAGATGAACGTGATAAGTACCAGTAGAATTCTTGTGATTTTCTGCCTTGATGCTAGCCTTATAGCTACCATCTGATTGACGAGTCGCATTGTACCAGATCAAGTCGTCTTGTCCGCCTTGTTCAGACCAAACGGGAACTTGAACCGATTGAACTCCTTTAGGACTGAAGACATCGGTCACAACAACATCAAAAGTGCCAGTCTCTTTGTTATTGTTTTGAATGTTGACCTTACCTGTTGGTTGAGACAGATTTAATTGGGTAGACGTCTCAGTCACATACCTACGTTGGCCGGAGCCATCAATATAATGGACATGAACTTGATACTTGCCTTGACTATTCTTGTGCTCGCTCGACTTGATAGTAGCTCGGTAGCTACCATCTGCCTGCTTCACTGCCTTGTGCCAAACTAGGTCATCCTGACCGTTGACTTCTGACCAGGTTGGAATCAATACTTCCTTGAGGCCATTTGGAGCGATTACATTACGAACGACCGCATCAAAGGT
>NZ_JAPVZR010000008.1:0-35258 GCF_041432475.1 Streptococcus sp. 27098_8_75 | reverse complement strand
TTCTTTGACTATCAAATTCTTCAGATAGATTTCCTCACCGTTGTTTCTAGCTACCAAACCGACTATTGCCAATTGAATTAAGTCGTTTGCAAAGTTGCGAACATGAGTTGCCGCACTTCTGCTAATTTCTTTTTTGGAAAATTTTTGTCTTAACTGTTTATAATTACGCCCCTCCTTTTTAAAAAAGTCAGTTTCTTGTAGATATTTTTGTACATTTTCTAAGTTAGCCAGAATGCCGAGATGGAAAGCGGTAGAAATAAAGGTTCTATCAAAAGGCTGGGCACAAACACTTCTAAACTCGACAGTCCCTCTTGTTGTTAAATCTTGATACTGATAACTTCTGTGATTTTCAAAATCTTCTTGCTTCGGTGTTAATTCTACTGTTTCACCTGACAGATTGTATGCTTTAATTTTTTCATGACTTAAATAGTCAATTGCAGGAATTGGAAAGAAATAGTAGTCTTGATCACCTCTTTTAGCTGTGAAAATTGCAGATTTGCTAAGATAAGAAAAAAATTCATCTTCGTTTTGGAAATCTTTTAGATTGACACCTGCATTTTCTTGCAAGATTCCATGCATAGATTGTTCCCAAAAAATATCTCGCGCAATTTTTGTATTCCATGAAGAATCTGGAAATTCAGAATTGGCAAAAAGATATGCTTTGGCTGCTTCAATTTGATTAAAAACATTAATAACACTTATAAAGTTTTCTTTAGAAACATCTAGTTGAATTTGATTTCCACAGATAAATGCTCCATATTCAGGATAAGAATGCAGATCTTTTAATTTTAAAGTCTTGCTCATTGATAAATACTGCATTAACATTTCATAGCGAGGCGATTGAACTGGATTATTGTCATTTTTATCCCAAAAAGGATGAATTCCTTTCCCTTGCAATTCATGGTCATCTTCGCCCAAAATAGATTGGATAACACTTAGATATTCTGTGAATCGCTCTTCCACTTCTTGAATCTTTGTAGCTTTCTCAAACGCGAATTCTAAAATATTGTATGAAACTTCAAATAGAATTCTATCTTCATTTTCTTTAGACTTTATCTGGATTGGGTTCCCAGCTCTATCAAACTTCTCTGTTTCAAAGGAATGTTGATCAATAAGGCGCTTTAGCAAGTTCTTAGCCACATTTATATCAGTTGCTTCTCCCTGACAATTTACAATAGGAAATTCCAACTCAATGCCTACATAGATAGTTGGTTTTTCTTTAATATTTTTTAAATATCGATCTTTTAATAGCTGTATTGCATTAGTCATTTTGAATTCCTATGATTTATCCTTGATATTTATTTTATTAAAAGTATAGCTCCGATAGAACTTACTTTATTTTATTTCTCAGCTCCTATCGTTTTTAACATTCTTTAAAAGGAAACTTAAGGAGATCTTCAAAATAATCATTCTTTGTATTAGAGTATTATAACAAAAATTCTATTTTTTTCCTATATTCAAGCAAAAACGCCTGCTTACGAAATTGTTTTTTTATCAAAAAACAATTTCGTAAACAAGCGTCTACCTATCATCTCACAATATGATGAGTGTTCCCGCTAGGAAAAATTCCTAGCGGTAGACCAGAGCTAGACTAAGAATAGAACATCTATTCCATCATCATAACACTCAACAAAGATTGATGATCTTATACTAATTCGATGATTGCCATCGGAGCAGCATCTCCACGACGTGGTTCAGTTTTAAGGATACGAGTATATCCACCATTGCGTTCTGCATAACGAGGTGCTAATTCAGAGAACAATTTTTGAAGTGCAGTAGTTGAAGTATATTTTTCAGTTGCTTCATCATAGTTTTCTGATGCAATTTCGTTACGAACAAAAGCAGCTGCTTGACGACGAGCATGCAAGTCACCACGTTTACCCAAGGTAATCATTTTTTCAACTGTTTTACGGATTTCTTTTGCACGAGCTTCTGTTGTTACGATTGATTCGTTGATAATCAAGTCAGTAGTCAAATCACGAAGCATTGCTTTACGTTGTGAGCTAGTGCGTCCTAATTTACGGTAAGCCATCTATTCCTCCTTTATTTATCGTTTTTTAACCCTAGACCTAAATCTGTCAGTTTAACTTTAACTTCTTCAAGACTCTTACGACCAAGGTTCCGAACTTTCATCATTTCAGGCTCAGTTTTTTCTGTCAAATCGTAAACTGTGTTAATACCAGCACGTTTCAAACAGTTATATGAGCGAACAGACAAATCTAGTTCTTCAATTGTGCGTTCCAAAACATGATCATCTGAGCTCTTATCTACTTCTTTCATCACGTCAGTTGCTTTAGCCACCTCAGTAAGATCAGTAAAGAGATCCAAATGTTCAGTCAAGATGCGCGCTGAAAGACCAAGTGCGTCTTCTGGAATGATTGTTCCATTTGTCATAATTTCAAGGGTTAGTTTGTCAAAACCATCATTGCTACCAACACGAGCTGGCTCAACTTGGTAATTAACTTTTGTCACTGGCGTATAGATAGAATCTACAGCAAGTGTTCCCACAGGTGCATCATCACGTTTATTTTGATCAGCTGGAACATAACCACGACCACTGTTAACTGTCATGACAGCTTTAAAGCGTGCTCCTTCACCGATTGTAAAGAGATAATGATCTGGGTTTACAATTTCGATATCGCTATCTGTCAAAATGTCTCCAGCAGTAATTTCTGCAGGACCTTCAACATCAAGTTCAATCATCTTTTCGTCTTGGACGTAAGATTTCACAGCAATCCCTTTGATGTTAAGAATAATTTGCATAACATCTTCACGGACACCTGGGATAGTATCAAATTCGTGTAATACTCCTTCAATGTTGATAGAAGTAACTGCTGCTCCTGGTAATGAAGCCAACAAGACACGACGAAGTGAGTTCCCAAGAGTTGTACCATAACCACGTTCAAGTGGTTCTACCACAAACTTGCCATAATCTTTATTTTCATCAATTTTTGTTATATTTGGTTTTTCAAACTCAATCATTTAGTTAACTCCCTCTTAAACGAAAAGCAGTGTAATTGTTGGTGATTATACACGGCGACGTTTTGGAGGACGAGCACCATTGTGTGGTACAGGAGTCACATCACGAATAGCTGTTACTTCAAGACCAGCGGCAGCAAGAGCACGAATAGCTGACTCACGACCAGAACCTGGACCTTTTACAGTAACTTCAACTGATTTAAGACCGTGTTCTTGTGCAGATTTAGCAGCTGCTTCAGATGCCATTTGGGCAGCAAATGGTGTAGATTTACGAGAACCTTTGAAACCAAGAGCACCAGCAGATGACCAAGCAATCGCATTACCATGCACATCAGTAATCATAACAATAGTGTTATTAAATGTAGCGTGAATATGTGCAATACCAGATTCGATATTTTTCTTCACACGACGTTTACGCGTTGGTTTAGCCAAGACTTTTTACCTCCTTATATTATTTTTTCTTACCAGCAATCGCAACAGCTTTACCTTTACGAGTGCGAGCGTTATTTTTAGTGTTTTGTCCACGAACAGGAAGTCCACGACGATGACGGATTCCACGATATGAACCGATTTCCATCAAACGTTTGATGTTTAGGTTTACTTCACGACGAAGATCTCCTTCAACCTTGATAGCGTCCACTTCACGACGGATAGCGTCTTCTTGATCAGGTGTCAAGTCTTTTACACGAACGTCTTCAGAAACTCCAGCAGCAGCTAAAATTTTCTTAGATGTTGGAAGACCGATACCATATACGTAAGTAAGTGATACGACTACACGTTTGTCATTTGGAATATCAACTCCAGCAATACGAGCCATGTTTTCTCCTTTCTAATTAACCTTGACGTTGTTTGTGTTTTGGATTTGCAGGGCAAATAACCATAACACGACCATTACGACGAATAACTTTACAGTATTCGCAAATTGGTTTGACCGATGGTCTTACTTTCATTTCTTAATCCTCCAAGTTTTTCCATTATTTAAAGCGGTAGGTGATCCGTCCACGAGTCAAATCATACGGACTCATTTCGACAGTAACACGGTCTCCCGCTAAAATACGAATATAGTTTTTACGAATTTTACCAGAAACTGTTGCTAAAATCTGATGTCCATTTTCAAGTTCAACCGTAAACATTGCGTTTGGCATAGTATCAATTACCTTGCCTTCGACTTCGATCACATCATCTTTTGCCACGCAAAAGCACCTCCCTAAATTTTGATTCATCACCTCTGGACACAGAGGTAACAATTATAAGTCAGACTAATTCATTGTATCACTACTTGTCAAATATTGCAAGCGTGAAAAACGCTTTTATTTCAATTTTTCCAAGACTTTTTCGATATCTGAAAATACATCATTAATATCTTGATTACCTTGGATATCATGAACTAAATTTTGCTCTCTGTAATGCGATAAAATAGGTTCACCTTGAGCAATATTTACATCCAAACGGCGCTTAACTGTTTCAGGTTTATCGTCTTCCCTTTGGTAATAATCTTCTTCATTGTAGTTTGCTGGTGGATTGAAGACCTTATGGAAAGTTTCGCCTGTTTGACGGTGAATGATTCTTCCACTTAAACGCTCTAAGAGGCAACTTGGATCCACTTCAATATTGATGACACCATCAAGATCAATGCCAAGATCTCTTAAAATAGCATCTAAAGCGTGGGCTTGATCAATAGTACGAGGATAGCCGTCCAAAAGAAAGCCTGTTTCTTTAATATCTTCTTGAGACAAACGTTCTTTTACAATTCCATTGGTAACTTCATCCGGAACCAGTTCACCTTTGTCAATATATGATTTAGCGAGCACGCCCATCTCAGTTTGATTAGCCATTGCAGCGCGGAACATATCACCTGTAGAAATATGTGCTACCTTAAATTTTTCAACGATTTTAGCTGCTTGAGTTCCCTTACCTGCACCAGGTAAGCCCATAATCAAAAGATTCATGTTGATTCTCCTTTTTTGTTTTTCCATAAATCTATTAAACCGGTTAATAAACTTATCCAAAAACAAAATAGAAGGCTGACTAAGTCAACCTATTTCTATTTTGTTGTTGTATTCATAAAGCCGGTATATTTTCTCTTCAGTAAATATCCTTCCAATTGTTTCATTCCTTCGATACCAGTGGCAATGATGATCAAAAGACTGGTACCTCCCAAAGCGACTGTATCTGATAAACCAAATAAGTCTTTTGCAATGATTGGGATGATTGAAATAAAACCTAGGAATAATGAACCAACAGTAGCCAATCGGCGAAGTAGTTTCGACATAAATTGCTCAGTCCCTTTTCCTGGACGTACTCCTGGAATATAGGCACCGCTCTTTTGTAGATTTTCAGCTGCTTTTTCTGGATTAATCTGTACAAAGGTATAGAAGAATGTAAACAGAATAATCAGCAAAGCATACATAGCAATACCTGTTGGTGTTGTTGTCGCAAGCAAAGACTGAGCTGTACGAACCCATCCCCAATCATTACCAGATGCGCTTAAAAACTGTAGAACAGCTGCCGGCGCGGCAGTGATTGAACTTGCAAAGATTACCGGAATAACTCCTGCTGGATTGACCTTCAAAGGAAGATATGAACTGGAAGGAGCACCTTGGGCAATCTTTGTATATTGGATTGGGATTTTGTATTCTGCTTGTTGTACATAAGTTGTAAAGTAGACAATAAGTAAAACCGCTACAATCAAACAAGCTACAAAGATGATTGAAGATTGCAATCTGTCACTTGGTACATTGACAAAGTAATCTTCATAAATACCTTTAACCATCTCCGGAATTGATGCAACAATCCCAGCAAAGATAATCATAGATACACCATTTCCATAGCCCTTATCAGTAATTTGTTCACCGAGCCAAACAACAATCATTGATCCAGTTGTTAAGATAGCTCCAATGAATAGATAGGTTTGCCAGTTAGGTGCCGCAACTAGTTTAGTGCTGGACAAGGCATTAAAACCAGCAGTAATACCGATAGATTGTACAAAAGCAAGTGCTAAGGAAATATAGCGTGTTGCTTGATTTAACTTTCTACGACCTACTTCACCCTGTTTACCCCATTCAACAAACTTCGGTAACAAATCCATTTGAAGGAGTTGCACCACGATGGAAGCTGTGATATATGGGCTCACCCCTAGCGCAAATACTGAAAAGTTTTTCATGGCATTACCTGACACCAAGCTTAGCATGTTCAGGAATGACAAGCCACTTAAGGCTTCTAAACTTTTTGCATTTACACCAGGAACAGTGATTGTAGTACCAATACGAAAGACTAAGATAATGAAAATAGTAAATAAAATCTTAGAGCGTACTTGCTTAATCTTAAATGCGTCTTTTAATAGTTTGAAAAACATAGGTCACCTCTCTTAGATGACTTCCACTGAACCACCTTTAGCAGTGATAGCTTCTTCAGCAGATTTAGAGAATTTAGCTGCTTTAACAGTCAATTTCTTTGTCAATTCTCCGTTACCAAGAATTTTAACGCCAGATTTTTCAGCTTTTACAATACCTGATTCAACAAGCACAACTGGTGTTACTTCTGCACCGTCTTCAAAAGCATTCAACTGATCAAGGTTTACGATAGCATACTCTTTGCGGTTTACATTCAAGAAACCACGTTTTGGAAGACGACGGAACAATGGAGTTTGTCCACCTTCAAAACCAAGACGAACACCGCCACCGCTACGAGCTTTTTGACCTTTTTGACCACGGCCAGCTGTCTTACCGTTACCAGATGAAGTACCACGACCAACACGGTTACGGACTTTACGAGAACCTGCAGCAGGTTGTAATTCATGAAGTTTCATTATTTAATTTCTCCTCTTTTGTAAAATGCTAGCGCTCATATAGGAGAAAAGGTGTCTCCTATACAAACTCGCCTATACATATATTTAGTTTTAGGGGCTGAGAAAAACCCATCCCCTAATGTATTTTAAATTCAAAGTTGTTAAACTAGCAAAGCTTATTTAACTTCTTCAACAGTTACCAAGTGAGATACTGCAGTAATCATACCACGTACCGCTGGATTATCCTCTTTAATAACTGAGCTGTTCAATTTGCCAAGTCCAAGTGCTACAACAGTTTTGCGTTGTGACGGAATGCGTCCGATTGGAGACTTAGTCAAAGTAATTTTAATTTGAGCCATGTGATCCCCTTTCTTATGCCAAGTCAGAAACTGAAATACCACGAAGGGCAGCAACTTCTTCAGCGCGTTTTAATTGTTTCAAACCTTCAACAGTTGCACGAACAATGTTGATTGGAGTGTTAGAACCAAGTGATTTAGATGTTACATCTGCCACACCAGCCAATTCGATAACGGCACGAACAGCACCGCCAGCAGCAACTCCAGAACCTTCTACAGCAGGTTTCAACAATACTTTAGCTCCACCAAATTCTGAAAGAACTTCGTGAGGAATTGTTGTGCCAACCATTGGTACTTCAATCAAGTTTTTCTTCGCATCTTCAACTGCCTTGCGAATCGCTTCTGGTACTTCTTGAGCTTTACCAGTACCGAAGCCTACACGACCATTGCGGTCACCGACAACTACAAGAGCTGCAAAACGAAGACGACGTCCACCTTTAACAACTTTAGTAACACGGTTAATCGCAACTACGCGTTCTTCAAGTTCAACTGCATTGTCTTTAAATGCCATTTTCTAGTGTCCTCCCTATTAGAATTTCAATCCGTTTTCACGAGCTGCATCAGCCAAAGCTTTTACACGTCCGTGATAGAGATATCCACCGCGGTCAAACACCACTTCAGAAATACCTTTAGCAACTGCACGTTCAGCAACGAGTTTACCAACAACAACGGCTTGTTCAGTCTTAGTTCCTTTTGAAACTTCTTTGTCAAGAGTTGAAGCGCTTGCGAGCGTTACACCCGCTACGTCATCAATCACTTGAGCGTAGATGCCTGTATTAGAACGGAATACGTTCAAACGTGGGCGATCAGCAGTTCCAGAGAGTTTTCCGCGAACACGACGGTGGCGTTTTTGGCGGACTTTGTTTTTATCTGGTTTCGTAATCACAATTTTCACCTCTTAATATTAATCTTGTGCTTAAGCACAAAGTTGGAAACAAGGGATAGGGTTGAAAATCAACCGAATCACATTATTTACCAGTTTTACCTTCTTTACGGCGAACAAATTCACCAACGTAGCGGATACCTTTACCTTTATATGGTTCTGGAGCACGCAAGCTACGAACGTAAGCAGCTGTTTGACCAACAGCTTCTTTTGAAATTCCGCTGATAACGATAGTCATTGGATTTGGAAGTTCAAAAGTAATTCCTTCTGGAGCTTCAACTTCGTCTGGATGAGATTTACCAACAGCCAAGACAAGTTTCTTCCCTTGAAGTTGTGCACGGTAACCTACCCCACGCATTTCAAGTTCTTTCTTGAATCCTTCTGAAACACCAACAACCATGTTGTTCAAAAGGGCACGAGTAGTTCCGTGGATCGTTTTCATTTCTTTTGAATCGTTTGGACGATGAAGTGTTACTTCAGTACCTTCCACACGGATTTCAATATCTTTTGAGAACTCACGAGTAAGTTCTCCTTTAGGTCCTTTTACAGTTACAACGTTGCCATTGTTAGTGATTTCAACACCAGCAGGCAACACGATAACTTTATTACCAATACGTGACATGTTTATTTTCTCCTGTTAAATTGTCAGGCCATAACGGCCAGTTTTCACGGGGGTTAAATCGATTTCTCGATTTAAAGGAACATTTAGGTTTCAATTTCAAAGTGAATCTAGGCATCGTCTCGCAGGCATAACTTTGGGTTAGGCGAGAGACGATAACGAAGAGTCACAAAGAAATTGGGAGCTAAATATTACCAAACGTAAGCGATAACCTCACCACCAACATTCTTTTGGCGTGCTTCTTTATCAGTAAGCAAACCTTCAGAAGTTGAAAGGATAGCAATTCCAAGTCCGTTTAATACTTTTGGAAGATCTTCACGTTTTTTGTAGACACGAAGTCCTGGTTTAGAAACACGTTTCAAACCAGTGATAACTTTTTCACCATTTTGTCCGTATTTAAGAAAGACACGGATGATTCCTTGTTTGTCATCTTCGATAAATTCAACGTTTTTTACAAAACCTTCGCGTTTAAGGATTTCAGCAATCCCTTTTTTAATATTTGATGCAGGTACTTCAAGCACTTCATGATTTGCTTGGTTAGCATTACGAATGCGTGTCAAAAAGTCTGCAATTGGGTCAGTCATAACCATTTTTTATTTCTCCTCTTACTAGTAGTTTGCAAGTTGCACTTGCTAGTTAATACATGATACAAAGAGCGTAACAGCAAGAGCAAAAATAGGCAATTTGATGTAGGAGTGTTGCTCCAAAGCAAATTGGTCTTTTTTGCCAAAGCTGTAGCTCGTGTTCAAATTGGCAAGCCCAACTGAACCCGGGCTAAACTCTGTGTGAAAAAGATAAACTTTCCTAGAAACTTCAGTTTCTTTGTCAAGTTTCCTATTTTCACTTGGAGTTTTGACGCCCTTGATATCTTAAATTACCAAGATGCTTTGGTAACGCCAGGAATTTGTCCTTTGTATGCTAATTCACGGAAGCAAACACGGCAAAGTTTAAACTTGCGGTATACAGAATGTGGACGGCCACATTTTTCACAACGAGTATAAGCTTGCGTAGAGAACTTAGCTGGGCGTTTGTTCTTAGCAATCATTGATTTTTTAGCCATTTGTTTTACCTCCTATATTATTTTGCAAAAGGCATTCCAAGGCCTGTAAGCAATTCGCGTGACTCTTCGTCAGTGTTAGCAGTTGTTACGATAACGATGTCAAGACCACGAGTCTTATCAACGTCATCAAAATTGATTTCTGGGAAGATCAGTTGTTCTTTCACACCAAGTGTGTAGTTTCCGCGTCCATCAAAAGATTTTGTTGGAACGCCGTGGAAATCACGGACACGTGGAAGAGAAACTGAAACCAATTTATCCAAGAATTCATACATACGTTCGCCACGAAGGGTTACTTTAGCACCGATCGCTACACCTTCACGAAGACGGAAGCCGGCGATTGATTTTTTAGCTTTAGTGATAAGTGGTTTTTGACCTGAGATAAGAGCCAATTCTTCAGCAGCTTTTTCAAGATTTTTAGCGTTTGATACAGCGTCACCGACACCCATGTTCAAAACGATTTTATCCACTTTTGGCACAGCCATAATAGATGAGTAGTTGAACTTTTCAGTCAAAGCAGGAACTACTTCTTTAAGATATTTTTCTTTTAAACGATTTGCCATTATACTTCTCCTTTCCTTCGTGATTAGTCAAGCACTTCGCCTGATTTTTTGTTATAACGAACTTTTTTGCCGTCTACAAATTTGTAGCCAACACGTCCTGCAACTCCATTTTTATCCAAAACTTGAACGTTTGAGACATGGATTGGTGCTTCTTTTTCCACGATAGCACCTTGAGGATGTTCATTATTAGGTTTTTGGTGTTTTTTAACGATGTTTACACCTTCAACAACAACTTTGTTAACTTTTGGAAGAGCTGTTACGACAAGAGCTTCAACACCCTTATCTTTTCCAGCGATAACACGAACTTTGTCGCCTTTTTTTACAAACATTGGGTTCTCCTTTGATTTCTTACGCCCTGAATGGGCACCCTGGATAAATCCAGGGGACTAGTTTGTTTTTAGATTAAAGTACTTCTGGGGCAAGTGATACGATCTTCATGAAGCCACCGTCACGCAATTCACGTGCAACAGGACCGAAGATACGAGTTCCGCGAGGAGTTTTGTCTTCACGGATAATTACCGCAGCATTTTCGTCAAATTTGATGTATGAACCATCTTTACGACGAGCGCCTGATTTAGTACGAACGATAACAGCTTTTACAACGTCACCTTTTTTAACCGCACCACCAGGAGTAGCTTGTTTTACAGATGCAACGATTACATCACCGATGTTAGCGAACTTACGTCCTGAACCACCAAGAACTTTGATTGTCAGGATTTCGCGAGCACCACTGTTATCGGCAACTTTCAAACGAGTTTCTGTTTGAATCATTTAAGTTTTCTCCTTTCTGGTTTGATTAGATGATTACCGCTTCTTCAACAACTTCTACAAGACGGAAGCGTTTTGTAGCTGAAAGCGGACGAGTTTCCATGATACGAACGATATCGCCTTCTTTGGCAACATTGTTTTCATCATGTGCTTTGTACTTCTTAGAGTAGTTAATACGTTTACCATAGACTGGGTGGTTACGTTTAGTTTCAACTACAACTGTGATTGTTTTGTCCATTTTGTCAGAAACAACGCGTCCGACAAGAACTTTACGATTATTGCGTTCCATTGAAATTCTCCTTCCCTAGTCTATTATTTAACTTCTGATTGAATAGTTTTGATACGAGCGATTTGTTTTTTCACTTCTTTCAAGCGAGCAGTTTGCTCTAATTGACCAGCAGCTGCTTGGAAACGAAGTTCAAACAATTCTTTCTTCAATTCATTTTCACGCTTCGCGAGTTCTTCTTGAGAAAGACCACGAAGTTCTTTAACAAATTCTTTTACTTCATTAAGTTTCATGCCTTCTCCTTATTCTGCTTCACGTTTCACGAACTTACATTTAACTGGTAACTTGTGGCTTGCAAGACGAAGCGCTTCACGAGCGATTTCTTCAGAAACGCCAGCAACTTCAAACATCACTTTGCCACGTTTAACTGGTGCTACCCAACCTTCAGGAGCCCCTTTACCAGATCCCATACGTACACCGATAGCTTTTGCAGTGTATGATTTGTGTGGGAAGATCTTAATCCAAACTTTACCACCACGTTTCATGTAACGAGTCATAGCGATACGGGCAGCTTCGATTTGGCGGTTTGTGATCCAGTGGCTAGTAGTTGCTTGAAGACCGTATTCTCCAAATGCTACTTCTTTTCCACCTTTAGCTTCACCGCGCATTTTTCCACGGAATTCGCGACGGTGTTTAACACGTTTAGGTACTAACATTGGTTATTTACCTCCTTTAGTGTTTTTACGAGCTGGAAGAATTTCACCACGGTAGATCCATACTTTAACACCAAGTTTACCGTAAGTTGTATCTGCTTCTTCCCAAGCGTAATCGATATCCGCACGAAGTGTGTGAAGAGGAACAGTTCCTTCTGAGTATCCTTCGCTACGAGCGATATCTGCACCATTCAAACGACCTGATACTTGAGTTTTGATTCCTTTAGCACCTGCACGCATAGTACGTTGGATAGCTTGTTTTTGAGCACGACGGAAAGCGACACGTTGCTCTAATTGACGAGCAATTCCTTCACCAACAAGATGAGCATCCAAATCTGGAGATTTGATTTCAATGATGTTGATGTGAACTTGTTTACCTGTCAATTTGTTGAGTTTTGCACGGAGTGCATCAACGTTTGCTCCACCTTTACCGATAACCATACCTGGCTTAGCAGTGTGAAGAGAAACGTTAACTTTGTTTACTGCGCGTTCAATTTCAATAGTTGAAACTGCTGCGTCAGCCAATTCTTTTTGAACGAATTTACGGATTGCAAGATCTTCATGAAGGTAATCCGCGTATTCTTTTTCAGCATACCATTTGGCATCCCAATCACGGATGATGCCGACACGCATACCAATTGGATGTACTTTTTGACCCACGATGTTACCCTCCTTATTTTTCTGCAACTACCACTGTAATGTGGCTTGTGCGTTTGTTGATTGGTGAAGCTGAACCTTTAGCGCGCGGACGGAAACGTTTCATAGTTGGTCCTTCGTTTGCAAAAGCTTCAGATACTACCAAGTTAGCTTTTTCCAAACCAAAGTTGTTTTCAGCATTAGCGATTGCAGAGTTTAATACCTTTTCGATAATACCAGCAGCTTTGTTTGGAGTGAATTTCAAGATTGCGATTGCGTCAGCGACGTTTTTACCACGAATGTTGTCAAGAATAAGACGAGATTTACGAGGTGAAACACGCACTGTACGAGCCATTGCTTTAGCTGAAGTAATTTCTGCCATTTATGTTCTCCTTATTTTCTACGTGTTTTCTTGTCGTCTGCAGCGTGACCTTTGTAAGTACGTGTTGGTGCAAACTCACCAAGTTTGTGACCTACCATGTCTTCTTGGATGTAAACAGGTACGTGTTTACGTCCGTCATAAACTGCGATTGTGTAACCAATGAAACTTGGGAAGATCGTTGAACGACGTGACCAAGTTTTGATAACTTTTTTCTTTTCGTCGTTAGCTTGAGCTTCAACTTTTTTCATCAAATGCTCATCGACGAAAGGTCCTTTTTTAAGACTGCGTCCCATTATATTTTTTCTCCTTTAAAATAAGTACCACAGCGGCCTGCGCTGACTAAGCAGCGCTACCGAGCTGGCGGATAGATTGTTTTAAATTATTTCTCGTTGCGACGACGAACGATAAGTTTGTCAGATTTCGCTTTTTTGTTACGAGTTTTAAGTCCAAGAGCAGGTTTGCCCCATGGAGTAGATGGCGCTTTACGACCAACTGGTGCTTTACCTTCACCACCACCGTGTGGGTGATCGTTAGGGTTCATTACAGAACCGCGAACTGTTGGGCGGATACCTTTCCAACGGTTACGTCCTGCTTTCCCAAGGTTTACAAGTCCATGTTGTTCATTTCCGACAACACCAACTGTAGCGCGGCAAGTACCAAGAATCATACGAACTTCACCAGATTGAAGACGAACAAGCGTGTACTTACCTTCTTGACCCAATACTTGAGCAGAAGCTCCAGCAGCACGAACTAATTCACCACCACGACCTGGTTTTAACTCGATATTGTGAATCAAAGTACCAACTGGGATGTTAGCAAGTGGAAGAGCATTTCCGACTTTGATATCTGCTTCAGGACCTGAAACGATGCGTTGACCAACTTCAAGACCTTTAGGAGCAATGATATAAGCTTTCACACCGTCAGTGTAGTGAACCAAAGCAATGTTAGCTGAACGATTTGGATCATACTCGATTGTTTTTACAACTGCTTCAACAGCGTCTTTGTTACGTTTGAAGTCGATCAAACGGTAGTGACGCTTGTGACCGCCACCTTGGTGACGGACAGTGATGCGACCGTTGTTGTTACGACCAGCCTTGCTCTTCAACGAAACAAGCAAAGATTTTTCTGGAGTGCTGGTAGTGATTTCAGCGAAATCCAAAGAAGTCATATTACGGCGACCGTTTGTTGTTGGTTTATAAACACGAATTCCCACGATATATCCTCCTTAGATTATTCTGCTTCAGCACCAAACAACTCGATTGCTTTTGAATCAGCTGTTAAAGTGATGATAGCTTTTTTAGTTTTGCTAGTAAAACCAGTGTAACGTCCAACACGTTTTGCTTTTGGTTTTACATTGATAGTGTTAACGTTAGCAACTTTAACTCCTTCAAAAGCAGCTTCAACAGCTTGCTTAATCAAAAGTTTGTGAGCGCGAGTGTCAACTTCAAATACATATTTCCCTGCTTCAAGTTGAGCCATTGAGCTTTCAGTGATGACAGGTTTTTTGATAACGTCATACAAATTCATTATGCAAGAACCTCCTCGATTTTAGAGATAGCTGCTTGAGTAACAAGAAGTTTGTCACTGTTTACGATATCAAGAACACTTGCAGTTGTTGCAGTTGCAACCTTAACATTTGGAAGGTTACGTGCTGAAAGTGCAGCGAATTCGTTTCCTTCTTCAAGAATAACAAGTACTTTTGTGTCGATGCTTAGTGCAGCAAGCACTTTTGCAAACTCAGCAGTTTTTGGAGCTGTAAATGAAAGGCTGTCTACAGCTACGAATTTGTTTTCAGCAACTTTTTCAGAGTAAACTGATTTAAGCGCTAATCTACGAACTTTACGTGGAAGTTTGTAAGCATATGAACGAGGAGTTGGGCCGAACACGACACCACCACCACGCCATTGTGGAGAGCGGATAGAACCTTGACGAGCACGTCCAGTTCCTTTTTGACGCCATGGTTTGCGTCCGCCGCCTGATACTGCAGAACGGTTTTTAACAGCGTGAGTTCCTTGACGAAGGCTAGCGCGTTGGCTGATGATAACATCAAAGACAACTGATTCGTTTGGTTCAATACCAAAGATCGCATCGTTCAGAACTACTTCACCAGCTTCTTTACCAGTTTGGTCAAATAATTTTACGTTTGCCATTATGACTGATTTCCCCTTTCTTTATTATTTACCAGCTTTAACTGCTGACTTGATAGTGATAAGAGATTTCTTAGCACCAGGTACGTTTCCTTTGATAAGGATAACGTTTTTCTCTGGAACAACTTGTGCAATTTCAAGGTTTTGAATTGTCACACGGTTGCCACCCATACGTCCAGCCAAGTGTTTGTTTTTGAAAACACGGTTAGGCGCAACTGGTCCCATTGAACCAGGACGACGGTGGTAACGAGAACCGTGAGCCATAGGACCACGAGATTGACCGTGGCGTTTGATAACACCTTGGAAACCTTTACCTTTTGAAGTTCCTGTTACATCAACAACATCGCCGGCTGCGAAAGTGTCAACTGTGATTTCAGCACCAACTTCTAAGCCTTCAATGCTTTTGAATTCACGAATGAAGCGCTTAGGAGCCGTGTTAGCTTTTGCTACATGTCCTTTAGCAGGTTTGTTGCTCAATACGTCACGAAGATCGTCGAAACCAACTTGAACTGCGTTGTAACCATCTGTTTCAACTGTTTTAACTTGAAGAACAACGTTTGGAGTTGCTTCAATAACAGTTACAGGGATTAATTCGCCAGCTTCAGTGAAGATTTGAGTCATTCCCACTTTTTTCCCTAAGATTCCTTTTGTCATGAGAAAATGTTTCCTTTTCTATTATTTTTTCAAAAAGTTTTTAACGAGCGTTTTTCATGCTCAAACACAAGATACAAAAGGCGTTAAGAACTCGCAGCAAAGATAGGAGATTGATGCAGCGAGCGACGCTCGCAAGGCAATCTATCTTTTTTGCAAAGAGTTTAGCCTGTGTTCGATTGTGCTATTTAGATTAAAGTTTAATCTCTACGTTCACACCACTTGGAAGATCCAATTTCATCAGAGCGTCAACTGTTTTTTGAGTTGGGTTGATGATGTCGATCAAGCGTTTATGAGTACGCATTTCGAATTGTTCGCGAGAGTCTTTATATTTGTGAGTCGCACGAATGATTGTGTAGAGGCTACGTTCAGTTGGAAGTGGAATTGGACCCGCAACTTCAGCACCTGTACGAGTAGCAGTTTCTACGATTTTTGCAGCCGCTGTGTCAAGTGTACGATGTTCGTATGCCTTCAAACGGATGCGGATTTTTTTGTTTGCCATCTTTTTCTCCTTTTCGTCTATTTAAGATAATAGGCTAGCTCCACAAGAAAACCGACAGGCGGTTGCGTGGCAATGCAACCGAGCGTGTCGCAACCTCTTGCATCAAAGCTACACGCTGTATTTTTACAGCACCATAGTATCTTAACACAAAGATGCATGCATTGCAAGGGATTTAAGAGATTTTTTTAACTATTTTTAATGAAAATGTTTTCTACCTATTTTTGTTGTCTAATATATAGAAGAAAGATTGACATTTTTAGCTTTTTTCTCTTTTGGGGCACAAAAGAAAACCACCTTTTGAGGTGGTTTTCGGGAGATTATTATGAAAAAGAAAAGTTTTAGGATTTCTAAACAAAGTTAGGAGATCTTTGTTTATAATTACAGTATACGAGCTTTAACTTAAAATATCCTTAAGCTTCTTTTAAAAGTAATAAATTTTCTAGTTCACAGACGTCTTTTACAATAAACGTCGCTCCCGCTTTTTCTAATTCTTCTTTTGTACCAAAGCCGTAAAGAACCCCGATAGACTCAATCTTTTGTATTTGAGCCCCTATAATATCATGCTCACGATCACCTACCATAATTGTTTCGGAGAGATTTTTAATTTTCGTTTTTTCTAAAGCGTAACCAATAACATCTGCCTTTTTGCTTCTACTACCATCCATAGTAGCTCCTGCTACAAAGTCAAAATAGTCATATAGATCAAAATGTTTAAGAATTTGAATTGAAAATTTTTCAGGCTTAGAGGTTGCCACTATCAATTTCTTATCAGCTTGTTTGAGAGAAGACAATATTTTCCGAATCCCTTTATAAACCTCATTTTCATAGAGGCCTTTTTCAGAAAAATATTCTCGATAATATTCTACAGCTTGTAGACTTTCTTTTTCTGAAAAACCATAAAAGTGTTCAAAAGAATACTTCAGTGGTGGACCGATGAAAACTCTTAATTCTTTTTTATCTTTCACTTGGATGCCAAATTTCTCTAAAGCATAAGCCACAGAATTAGTAATTCCTAGTTCAGAATTGGTCAAGGTCCCATCTAAATCAAATAAGATATTTTGATACATGTTTTTCCCTTTTCTTTTTTAAAAAGGCGGGAAATTTTTTCCCAGCCTCTTTCATCAATTATAAACTTGACCAAACACTTTCTAAAATATTAGTTTGGTCGCGGTCAGGTCCAACTGAGAAGGTAGAAATACGAACGCCAACCAGCTCACTTACTCGCCGAACATAGTTGCGAGCATTTTCTGGAAGATCTTCTAACTTACGAACGCCAGTAATATCTTCAGACCATCCAGGAAGCTCTTCGTAAATCGGCTTACAACATTTAAGCTGTTCCAAACTAGCCGGATAATGGTCGATTCTTTGGCCATCCAAATCATAGGCTACACAGATCTTGACTGTATCCAGACCGCTCAAAACATCGATAGAATTAAGCGAAAGATTGGTAATCCCAGATACACGGCGGCTATGGCGCATAACAACCGAGTCAAACCAACCTACCCGACGCGGGCGACCAGTGGTAGTGCCATATTCGTGGCCGATATCACGAATGCGGTCACCAACTTCATCGAAAAGCTCTGTTGGGAATGGTCCATCTCCGACCCGACTGGTGTAGGCCTTGCAGACACCAACTACCTTGTCAATCTTACTCGGACCAACACCGGAACCGATGGTGACTCCCCCTGCAACTGGGTTAGATGAAGTTACAAATGGATAAGTACCTTGGTCAATATCCAGCATAACCCCTTGGGCCCCTTCAAAGAGCACTCGCTTCCCTTGATCCAGTGCATCGTTGAGGATGACAGAGGTATCTGTCACATACTGCTTGATTTGCTGACCATATTCATAGTATTCTTCAAAGATGTCATCAATCTTAATTGCTGTACTATCGTACAATTTCTCAAAGAGGCGGTTTTTCTCAGCTAAATTACGCTCCAAGCGTTCTCTGAAAATGTCTCTGTCTAGAAGATCTGCAATCCGGATACCAACACGCGCAGCCTTGTCCATATAAGCAGGTCCAATTCCTTTAATAGTCGTTCCAATTTTATTGTCGCCTTTTGCTTCTTCCTGCAGGCGATCCAGCTCAATATGATAAGGCAAGATAACATGAGCTCGGTCTGAGATACGAAGATTATCCGTTGTCACACCTTCTTCATGTAAATAATTCAGTTCTTTGACTAGAGATTTAGGATTAACCACCATCCCATTTCCAATGACTGAGATTTTTTCTGGGAAGAAAATTCCTGATGGAATCAAGTGCAGTTTGTACTTCTTACCGTCAATCACGATGGTATGACCAGCATTGTCACCACCTTGATAACGGGCAATCACTTCGGCATTAGCAGAAAGGAAGTCTGTGATCTTTCCTTTCCCTTCATCTCCCCACTGGGTTCCTACAACAACTACTGATGTCATAATTTTGTCTGAGCTGAGACAGCTCGTCCTTTCTTACATACAAGGCAGGAATCTCACCTGCTGGTATATCTTACACTTTATTATAAGAAATTTATTGCTATTTTTCAAGAAGAGATAGGGATTTCATTTGGATTTTAACTTTTGGAAATGAATTAGTTTTTTACAAAATCTGTTTTTTCTGAAATTTATCAGTTTATATTAAATAAAAGTTCGGAATTTTTGTAAAAGCGTAGTGAAAATTTGTTTTCTTTTTCCGTTTGTAATAGACTAAAATTACTATCATAGGACGGTGAAACGATGACGATTAATCAATTACTGCAGAAACTGGATACAGCAAGTCCAATTCTCCAAGCGACTTTTGGTCTGGAGAGAGAAAATCTGCGGGTGACAGCTGACGGACGCTTAGCTCAAACTGCCCATCCGAGTCAGCTTGGTTCCCGCAATTTCCACCCTACCATCCAAACAGACTTCAGCGAGCAACAACTGGAACTAATTACGCCTATCGCTCACTCGACTAAGGAGGCACGACGCTTACTGGGAGCCATCAGCGATGTGGCTGGTCGCTCGATTGACCAGAGTGAACGCCTCTGGCCCCTGTCCATGCCACCGCAACTGACCGAAGAAGAGATTGTCATCGCTCGACTGGAAAACGACTACGAGCGCCACTACCGAGAGGGCTTAGCGGAAAAATATGGTAAAAAACTACAGGCCATCTCTGGCATCCACTACAACATCGAACTAGGGAAAGATCTGGTCACTGCTCTCTTTCAAGTCAGCTCCCACCATTCGCTCAAGGACTTTAAAAATGACCTCTATCTCAAGCTGGCTCGAAACTTTCTGCGTTTCCGCTGGATCTTAACCTATCTCTATGGTGCTGCTCCTTTGGCAGAAGCTGGCTTCTACAGTCAGGACATTTCCCAGCCTATCCGCTCTTTTCGTAACAGCGACTACGGCTATGTCAATGACGAGAACATTCAGGTATCCTACGCTTCTTTGGAGCAATATGTAACCGATATTGAAAACTACGTTCAGTCAGGCGAGCTCAGCGCTGAAAAAGAATTTTACTCAGCCGTTCGCTTCCGTGGACAGAAGCACAATCGTGCCTATCTGGAGCAAGGTATCACTTATCTAGAATTCCGCTGCTTCGATCTCAATCCTTTTGACCATTTAGGTATTAGCCAAGAAACCTTAGATACCGTCCATCTCTTTTTACTGAGCCTGCTCTGGCTAGATGATGTAGAAATTGTTGATGCGGCATTAAAAGCTGCCCACGACTTGAACCAAAAGATTGCTTGTAGCCATCCGCTGACTGCCCTGCCAGATGAGGCAGACAGCTCAGCCCTTCTCCAAGCCATGGAAGAGCTTATCCAGCATTTTGAACTGCCAACTTACTACCAAACCTTACTTCAACATCTTAAGGAGGCGCTACAAAATCCTCAGCTAACCCTATCTGGCCAGCTCCTGCCTCATATCCAGCATGATTCCTTAATGGCCTTTGGGCTAGAAAAAGCAGAGGAATATCACCGCTACGCTTGGACTGCTCCTTATGCCCTCAAAGGCTACGAAAATATGGAACTATCCACCCAGATGCTGCTCTTTGATGCTATCCAAAAGGGGCTTAATGTCGAAATTTTAGATGAAAATGACCAATTTCTCAAGCTTTGGCATGGTCGCCATGTGGAATATGTCAAGAACAGCAATATGACCTCCAAGGATAACTATGTCATCCCTCTGGCCATGGCCAATAAAACCGTCACCAAAAAGATTTTGGCTGCAGCTGACTTTCCCGTTCCAGCTGGAGCAGAATTTTCTTCTCTTGAAGAGGGACTGGCCTATTACCCTTTGATTAAGAACCGACAAATTGTCGTCAAACCTAAGTCAACCAACTTCGGACTGGGCATCTCCATCTTCCAAGAACCAGCTAGCCTGGAATCTTATCGCAAGGCTTTGGAGATTGCTTTTTCAGAAGACACCGCCGTCTTGGTGGAGGAATTCATCGCTGGAACGGAGTACCGCTTCTTTGTCTTAGATGGTCAGTGTGAGGCAGTCCTCTTGCGAGTGGCAGCCAATGTCGTCGGAGACGGACAGCATACCGTGAGAGAATTGGTTGCCATCAAAAACGACAATCCCCTGCGCGGTCGTGACCATCGCTCACCGCTTGAGATTATTGAACTAGGGGACATTGAACTGCTCATGCTGGACCAGCAAGGCTACGGACCAGATGATATCCTGCCTGCTGGAGTCAAAGTTGACTTGCGGCGCAATTCCAACATTTCTACTGGAGGAGACTCGATTGACGTCACAGACAGCATGCACCCATCTTATAAGGAACTCGCTGCGGACATGGCAAGGGCTATGGGAGCTTGGGCCTGTGGCGTTGACCTAATCATCCCTGACAGCTCTGCTATTTCTACCAAGGAAAATCCCAACTGTACCTGCATCGAGCTCAACTTCAACCCCTCTATGTATATGCACACCTATTGTGCTGAGGGGCCGGGACAAAGTATCACTCCTAAAATACTAGCCAAGCTTTTCCCAGAAATGGACTGATAAAACAAAAATCGCAGGGAATTCCTTGCGATTTTTATTTGCTAACTTTAGTAAAACTTTAAGACAAGCACAATAAGTATTTGATTTGATTTACAAGTTTAAAACAAGCAGCTTTCCAGCAGTTCTTTATTGCGTAGCTGGGCTAACCAGTTGTCAGGAATCCCTTCCAAACCATAGATGATACCAGCCAAGCCACCAGCAACTGCTGCTACTGTATCAGTATCATCGCCCAAATTAACAGCTTTTAGGACAGTTTCCGGATAAGAAGTGCTAGTCAGCAGACACCAAAGTGCTGCTTCCAAGGTATCCACCACATAGCCAGTAGAGCGAATGTCATCTGCGGTCAGCTCTGCTAAAGTTTGCAAACGAGCGTAGGTCGTACTAGTCTCTAAGCCTGATAGTATTTCCGGAAGTTGCTGGCCTTTTAAGAGCCTACGAGCAATTGCCACATAAAGCTGGCAGGCCTCTACGGAAGTCGCATGGGCATGTGTAATGCTGGAAACAGCCTCAATATCAGACGGACTAGCTTCCGTAAAGGCTAGGGGCAGAATCCGCATCAACGAACCATTCCCATTGGAATATTCATCAGATAGACCGTATCCTCTTGTCAAGGCTTCGCGAGTCGCATTTCCTACACCAAAGGTCAAACCATCTGGTGTGTAAGCTCCCTCAAAGAGCCAATGTTTAAACCGCTGCTGCATATCGGCAGGGTCAATCTTACCTTTTTCCCGGATAGAATCACAGGTCGCCAAAACAAGGCTGGTGTCATCTGACCAAGTGCCAGCTGGTTGCTGATAGCTACCATAGCCTACCATCTCAACCGCTTCAAAACTGCCACGGGTCAAGAATTCATACGGAACTCCTAATGCATCAGCCACTGCCAGACAATAGATAGCCGCTTTCAAAGATTGGTTCATGCTAGCCTCCTTTGTTTTATTATACTATTTTTGATCTTAAAATTCTTCCTAACCCCAAAAAACAAGCACAGTCATGCACTTGTTTTTCTTTTTTGTGTTAAAATAAAAGGTATGGACAAAATTATCAAAACTATCTCAGAAAATGGTTCTTTCCGCGCGTATGTGCTGGATAGCACAGAAACGGTTCGGACAGCTCAAGAAAAACATCAAACTCAAGCAAGTTCTACCGTTGCACTTGGCCGCACACTAATTGCCGGCCAAATCTTAGCTGCAAATGAAAAAGGCCAGACCAAGATTACCGTCAAGGTTCTCGGGATCAGCTCACTAGGCGCGATTATCACAGTGGCAGATACCGAGGGTAATGTCAAAGGCTATGTGCAAAATCCTGGAGTAGACATCAAAAAGACAGCCACTGGCGAAGTGCTGGTTGGTCCTTTTGTCGGCCAAGGCGAATTCCTCGTTATCACGGACTACGGTACGGGCAATCCTTACAACTCCATGACCCCTCTCATCTCTGGAGAAATCGGCGAAGACCTAGCCTTTTACCTGACCGAAAGCCAGCAGACACCTTCCGCAGTTGGCCTCAATGTCCTCTTGGATGAGAATGATAAAGTCAAGGTTGCTGGCGGTTTCTTGGTACAAGTTCTGCCTGGTGCCAAGGAAACTGAAATTGCCCGCTTTGAGAAGCGAATCCAAGAAATGCCTGCTATCTCAAAACTGCTGGAATCAGATGACCATATCGAAGCTCTGCTGGCTGCCATCTATGGTGATGAGCCATACAAACGCCTGTCTGAAGAAGAAATCCGCTTCCAGTGCGACTGTAGCAAAGAGCGCTTTATGAATGCCTTGGCTACCTTGCCAAAGACTGACTTGGAAGAGATGCGTGACCAGGACCAAGGAGCTGAAATCGTCTGTCAATTCTGCCAGACTGCCTATCACTTTGACCAAAATGACCTGGAGGAACTGATTCGTGACAAATCTTAATACCCCTTTTATGATCGGAAATGTCGAAATTCCCAACCGCACAGTTCTGGCACCTATGGCCGGCGTAACCAACTCTGCTTTCCGGACCATTGCCAAAGAGCTGGGAGCGGGCCTGGTCGTGATGGAAATGGTCTCTGACAAGGGCATCCAGTATAACAACGAAAAAACCCTCCACATGCTCCACATTGAT
The DNA here is from genome assembly GCF_041432475.1 of Streptococcus sp. 27098_8_75. Classification (NCBI taxonomy): domain Bacteria; kingdom Bacillati; phylum Bacillota; class Bacilli; order Lactobacillales; family Streptococcaceae; genus Streptococcus; species Streptococcus sp. 27098_8_75. The sequence continues at coordinate 11,930 of NZ_JAPVZR010000008.1, read as the reverse complement.
GAGGGAGAAAATCCCGTTTCTATCCAACTTTTCGGTAGCGACGAGGACAGCTTAGCCCGCGCAGCAGAATTTATCCAAGAAAACACTAAAACGGACATCGTTGATATCAATATGGGCTGCCCGGTCAATAAAATCGTTAAAAATGAAGCTGGAGCTATGTGGCTTAAAGATCCCGAAAAAATCTACAAAATCATCAACAAGGTCCAATCCGTGCTAGATATTCCCCTGACAGTCAAGATGCGGACAGGTTGGTCCGACAGTTCACTGGCTGTAGAAAATGCCCTGGCAGCTGAAGCCGCCGGAGTCTCAGCCCTAGCTATGCACGGTCGCACCCGTGAGCAAATGTATACTGGCCATGCCGATCTTGAAACCTTGCACGATGTGGCCCAAGCTCTGACTAAGATTCCTTTCATCGCTAACGGAGATATCCGCAGCGTTCAAGAAGCCAAACAACGTATCGAAGAAGTCGGGGCTGATGCTGTTATGGTAGGACGAGCTGCTATGGGCAACCCTTACCTCTTCAATCAGATCAACCACTACTTTGAAACGGGTGAAATCCTTCCGGACTTGACCTTTGAAGATAAAATGAAAATCGCCCACGACCACCTTAAACGTTTGATTGATCTCAAAGGGGAACATATTGCCGTTCGAGAATTCCGGGGCCTAGCTCCACACTACCTGCGTGGAACATCCGGAGCTGCTAAACTACGAGGAGCGATTTCTCAAGCAAACACCCTTGCTGAAATTGAAGAGCTCTTGCAAATTCAAAAATAAAACAAAAGGAAGCCAATCGGACTTCCTTTTTGTTCTGTTTAGGGTTGAGTCACCACAACACTTGTTACTGAACCATCTGCTCCTGTTGTAATCTGCAGATTGGCATTACCTTGCCCGCTCAACTGCGCATTGTATTTGCCATCATCCAGCGTATAAGAGTAGGAAGCGATGGAATAATTAGCTGTCTTTCCATCTGCAGACTGGACTGTGAATTGGCCGTTACCCGATACCGTCACAGTATTTCCATTAGCATCCTTCCAAGTACCAGCAGCCGCTGAGAAATCCCCATCCACCATAGTCAAGACACCTTTATAGCGAGCATTGCTGGCTGCCTGCTTATTCTGAAGCTGGCGATTGCTTTCCGATGCTTGAGCTGGTTGAGTTGCTTGATTCTGAGTATTTTGTCGACCTGAAGCTTGCTGCGGTTGCGTTTGTTGGGCTTGAGGCGCTTCTACAGTAGACTGTTGCTGACTGGCAGAAGCTTCGACTTGTCCAGACTGGCCAACTGCTCCTTCTGAAGAAGGTCGATTGCTAGCCTTAGAAGAAGAACTAGCCTTGCTGGATGACGCAACTTTTGAGCTAGAGGAAGTCTGAACAGTCTTGCTAGAACTAGTACTTGTTGTACTTTCTTCTTTCTTACCACATGCCCCTAAAAGCAGACCAGAAGCTAGAACTACAACTGCCATCATTTTTGTATAAGTACGTGTTTTCATCTTTTGCCTCCTTGTAACATTTAGAAATCTTTTTGTAATGTAATTGTAATACTATGTTTTTTATTTGTCAATCATTTATATAAAATTCTTTAAAAAGTTTCTACCCAAGCAAGTTCAAGCTTCTCATGCTACTTCTTTGATCATGAGAAATTTGCTCCTGCTTATCTATTCGTCATTAAAATAAGAAAAACAGGACAATTTTGCCCTGCAAGAGAAATATAACCTCGACTTTCTTTTAAGCCGTTTTTTCTGTCTTCAGCCGATAAACTTTTCTCGGCTTCTTCTTTGGCACGCGCTTGACGCCAGCCTCTTCTAAATATTCCCCAAATTTAACTAGAAAATTATTGCTGACAATAGGACGTCTAGGTGTGATGAGATTGACCAACTCAGTCCCTTCATAGACAGTAAAAGGTGATTCCAGTAAATGAAGAAATGTTGGATTCCAGTCCAGTCGTCCCTGAATCCGTTTAATAGATTCTAGTAGGATTTGGTAATGATCAAAAGCAAAGTCCTCTGCTTTCAAAAGTCGCTCTCCGTCCCTAAAGCTCCTCGTCTTAAAGTCCACATCGAGAAAGGTGACTTCTTTAGCATCATCGCCAGCTTGTACTTGTTCTACTGCTACGGCCGGAAGATAAACCAAGTGGGAAATCGTAATGACCCAGCCGCGTGGATCACGTCCTGGAGTAGAAACTGTCATCAGCTGCTCTACCTTTTCCAGTGGTATCTCAAGCCCCACCTCTTCCTTGACTTCCCTAATGCAGGCTTGATAGGCATCCTCATCTTTATCAACAAAGCCTCCGACGAGGGCGTATTTGTTTTGGAAAGGGTGGGCCTTGCGCTTGATGACCAGGAGTTTTATCTGACCTTCCACAAAGCAGTAGGCCACCATATCTGCTGTTACACTCGGGGTCTCATATTTTGGCAAATCCTGCGTCTTGTACCATTCCAAAAAGGCGGATTCGTCCGCCATTGTTTCATAGTATTCTTTTTCTGTCATACCAGATGGAATAGCCTGTTTGCTCATAAGTATCTTATCCTTTTCTATCAAAAATCCTCCCCAACTCGTGCTATGCCTTCTTTACAGCTTTTGACCACTGATACCATCCGACGATACTATTAAGGGTATAGACCCAGTACATAGCCTGGATGTGGAGATTGCTACCCCACCAGAGATAGATACTGAAGAGATTGGTCGCAATCCAGAAAATCCACTGCTCGCGGTAGAGGCCAGTCATGAGAAGCTGACCGATACCATTAGTCGCATCTGTCACACTATCGCGGAAAGGCCGGTGACTATGAATGCTCTTATAGGCAAAGCCCATACCAATCCAAATCAAAGCCGTCAAGGCCAGATATTTAAGCCAGCCACGCCAGTCTAACTTCTTAGCTTCAAAATGAGAAGGTTCTTCCTTATCTTGTTCATTGACCCGATTGGACAGCCAAGTATAAAGACCAATCGGCTGCATGATAAAGAAGTAGACCGTTGTCAGAACTTCGCCATAGAAGCTAGCATTGAAAGACAATATGAGGTAAATTGCGGAATTTACAGCCCCAAAAAGGTAGTTGCTAGCCCGACCCTCAGCTACTAGGATGACACAGATGATGCCTGTCCAGGAAGCAAAGAGTCCTAGCCAATCATGCTTCGCCTGGCCACTGGTAAACTCCAGAATGAAAGGCAGACTGGAAAGAGCAAGTAAGTAGAGCCATTGAGCCAAGCTACGGCCACCAAATAGGTCCTGCCAGAGCAATTTTGCAATCCCATTAATGCCCTGCTTTTTAGCTGCGGCACAGACATTACGGAAATTCCGAGCAAAGGTTTGAGTTTTTTGTTTCAGTCCTGCGCAGAGAGCTAGCTTCAGGAGAGAGTTTTTGATTTTTTATTTCCATTCTATTCTACCACTTTCTTTTTTAATCCGCTTGATAAATCTTGTTGATTGCTTCCTTGGCTGCTTGATAATTGTCAAAATAACTGCCAGCCAGATAGACTGTCGGATGATCAGGCAAGTACTGATCTTTCAGCTTTTTCAGATAGCTTGAAAAATCACTGCGGATAGCCTCGTCTGCCATGCTCATATCGCGAAAGCCATCATTGACATAGGTCCCGACTGGCTCAGCAAAGAGAATCAAATCCCATTTTTCCTTGGACAAGATGCTGGCAAAGAGATTGTCAAAGGTATCTGTTTCCTCGTCTTGAACTGGACTTTCTTTCAGATAGTAATCATAGTAAGCCTTGGTCACTAGTGAATTCGTGTCAGCCACAACCAGACCACGGTTAGCGCTACTGTCAATGAGGCGGGAAGTCTGAGCATATTGTCCCAGAAGTAGATAATAGTAATCCTTAGGTGTCAACTCATCGTCTCGTACGTTATTTTGGATCTGGTATTCTCGAGCATATTCTAGGCTAACTGGAGCATCATAGTAGCGTGCCAAATCCTTAGCCAAGGTCGTTTTACCATTGCTGGCGCTACCCATAATCAGCACTTTCTTGGTGAAATGTCGACGGAATGGTTGGGCCATATATTTCCAATAACGACTAGGATTTTCTCGAATCATAGTAGCGGAAATGCCGACCTGTCGCTCTTCCAAGGAGCTTTCAAACCCTCGTCTGTTCAGCTCTGCCTGATAATCAGCCTCTCCGACATAGAAGATCAACTCCTCGCGTTCTGCATCATAGCCCACCAACTCCAATAAAGCCGGCAGCCATTTGTCCCAACCCAGAGGATAGCGAGGAAAAGAAGTTTCATCGAGTTTGTAAACCTGGGTCAATTCATCATCTGCAAAAGTCTCCCGCGTATAGCGGAAACGCTTCTGCAGAGACAAGCCTACTTCCTCCCCACGATCGCCTTGATATCCAGAAACCACCACGCGCACCTTGTCGTAAGAACGCTTCGCCTCCTGAATCAAATCGATATGCCCCTGATGCAAGGGAGCAAAGGTTCCAAAGACGATTGCAATTTTTTCTTTCATAATTCCACCTTTTTATTATTTTTTATATTTTTATTTTTTCTATGTTTTTATTATAAACTATATTTTTGTTTTGTCAATAGTTTTTTATAAAATTTTATAAAAATATTTTTAAACTCAAATATCAAACTTAAAAATAAAAAAGCCCTGATAGTTGTTATATCAGAGCTTTCCTTGTGTTTTTACAATTGTTCAGTAAGATTACTGCGATCTTCTTTAGAATTTAGGCTATATCAAACTTCAACTGACCTGCCTTAACCCCCACCTTCAAGGTCTGACCAGCTTGTAAATCACCTGTCAATAGCAGTTCTGCTAGTTTGTCTTCAACTTTGGTTTGCAGAGTTCTACGAAGAGGTCTTGCTCCCATTTCTACATCATAGCCTTCTTTAGCTAGTAGTTTCAAGGCACTAGCTTGGAATTTTAGTTCGATATTCTTTTCAGCTAGACTGGCAACCAGAGGCTTAATCATCACTTTGACAACCTCCTGCATATGGTCAGCAGACAAGCTATGGAAGACGACTTTTTCATCAATCCGGTTAATAAATTCTGGACGGTAAGCCTTTTTAAGCTCTTCTAACATTCGTTTTTCCATATTTGCATGGTCTAAACGGATGTCGCGAGCCCCAAAGCCAACTGTCTTATCATCACGCAGACTGGTTGCACCTAGGTTACTGGTCATGATAATAATCGTATTTGAAAAATCAATCTTTCTTCCCTTACTATCAGTCAATACACCATCATCTAGAACCTGCAGAAGGACATTGAAAATATCCGGATGAGCTTTTTCCACTTCATCAAATAAGAGGACGGAATATGGTCGGTTGCGAACTTTCTCTGTTAATTCGCCTCCTTCTTCATAGCCAACGTAGCCTGGAGGCGCTCCATTGAGACGGCTAGCAGCAAATTTCTCCATGTATTCACTCATATCAAAACGAATGAGAGCTGATTCGTCGTCAAAGAGGGTTTCTGCCAAAGCCTTAGCCAACTCGGTCTTACCAACTCCAGTTGGTCCCAAGAACATAAAGGAACCAATCGGTCGCTTATTCGCTCGAATACCTGACTGGTTACGACGGATTGCACGACTAATAGCTGAGATAGCTTCATCTTGACCAATCACCCGCTTATGCAATTCTTCTTCTAAGTTCAAATACTTCTTAGCATCTGTCTGGGTCAATTTTTGAACTGGAATACCTGACAGGCGACTGAGGGTTGTCAGAATATCTGTTTCCTCTACTCTTAAATTACTTAACAGAGGTTGATTTTCTTTCTCGATCAAGCGACTAAGTTTATTGAACTGACCGGCTATAATTGCTCGATCTGCTGGACTCAAATCCTCTTGTGCATGACTCTGGGGACCATTGTTACGTACTGTAGCACTTGCTTCATCTAACAGATCAATTGCTGAATCAGGCAGATGCTTACTTGTCAAATAACGGTGGGCATATTTTACTGCTGTTTCAATGGCTTGATCTGTAATCGTTACCTTATGATGGGCTTCATAGTTTTCTTTTAGCCCCTTAAGGATAGCAATGCTATCAGCCACACTTGGTTCTTCAATACTGATCTTAGCAAAGCGCCGAGATAGAGCAGCGTCTTTTTCAATATGCTTTTGGTATTCTTCTTGAGTTGTAGCTCCTATCGTACGTAGTGTTCCGCGAGCCAGAGCAGGTTTAAGGATATTCGCAGCATCCATCGTAGAATCAATACCGCTACCAGATCCCATAATCGTATGAAGCTCATCGATAAAGAGGATGACCTTACCATCTTTCTCAATATCGTCGATGATATTGTTCATACGCTCTTCAAAATCCCCACGGAAACGAGTCCCTGCCACTACATTCATTAAATCAAGCTCTAGAACCCGCATTTTGGCTAGTTCTTGTGGAACTTGACCAGAAGCTACACGCTGGGCCAAACCGAGAGCTAGAGCAGTTTTACCAACTCCAGCATCCCCAACTAAGACAGGATTATTCTTCGTCTTGCGACTGAGAACCTGAATCATCCTAGAGATTTCCTGATCTCGACCAACAACAGGCTCTAGCTGACCTGAACGAGCTAATTCCGTTAAGTCTCGTGTGTAATCTTCTAGACCACCACTCTGAGTAGGTGGCATCCCCATCATGTTTGCCATATTTTGCTTGGCTTGATTAAAACCTTTATGAAGACTGCGGATTGCTTTTAAATCATTCTTAGTCCAGCCAGACTTTTGTTCCAGATTTCTCCGCAAATCATTAATGCGCAAGAGTCCTTCTTTGTCTTCATAACTAAAGCCGACGAATTCCAAAATACAAGTTGCTAGGGTTCCTCTGTCGCTGATGATAGCGTATAAGATATGTTCAGTTCCGACTTCCTTTGCGTGAGTAGCTTCGGCTATAGCTTTTGCCTCCTTAAAAAGAGTCGTCAAGCGATGGGAAAAAGGCAGGATACTAAATTGCCCTTCCTTCTGATAAGACTTCCCTACTACATGGTAAGCAGCATCCTCAAAATGATCGATTTCTAGCGGATAATCGTTTAATACTGAGCCTGCTACGCTGTACGGATAATTAGAAAAAGCAATCAGGAGATGCCATGACTCTAAATACTCAGATTCAAAATGGCTAGCCAGTTGCTGGGCTTCTTCTATACTAACAATCAAGGCTTTTGAATATTTCATTTCTATTTAAGTTCCTTTTCTATCAAGTTGCTGTAATATTTTCTTTAACATACGAGCGCGAATTAATGGAGCATCTATTCCTAAAACGCAATCTGTCGATATAGCTAAAAGAAGGTTGCCTTCACGTTCTGACATAATTCTTTCATCAAACAAGAGTTGAACAATATCCGTAAAGAACTGTTGACTCACTTGCTCTCCAATACGATCGAACAACTCACATATCATCTGATGGCGATCAGAAAACTCAACCTTTCCGATTCGAATGTAGCCACCGCCACCTCGCTTACTTTCGACAACGTAGCCCCGGCTTTCAGTAAAGCGCGTCTTAATCACATAATTAATTTGACTGGGAACGACCTGGAAGACATCAGCCAACTCGCTCCGCTTCAACTCAACCATCCCTGCCTGCTCTAAAATTGCTTTGATATAGGCTTCGATATTATCTGAAGTATTCTTTCCGCTCATGATCTTCCTTTCTAGTCAATCTCATTATTTTTAATCGCTCTTTCATTAAACATTAGACACTGATTTCTAGCTTCACAAAAGTATCTTTGACATTGACTATCTTTGACTAACATTATACCGAAAAAGTCCTTATTTTGAAAGGAAAAGGGATGGTAAAAGGTCTGATAATTCAAACTAGTGAAAAAGCTTTATAAAAGAGTAGATTCTCGCTTGTAATCGCTTGCAATTAACTTTTAGAGCGTTATAATATAGGTGGAAATGTACAGAAAGAATGGGTCCCTTACCTATTCACAATTATCAAAAAAGGAGGATTGTCCAATGACGCTAGATTGGCTCACTTATACTCGCCACGTGCTCACTTGGTTGCTTTCAACCTTGTTCCTATACACAGTATTTTCTGCCCATTATGTCAATGTCCAGATTGCCATATTGGTTGCCTGCTTCTTTATCCCCTTCTTATTTGAACAGGCCAAGATAAAACAGAAAACAAAGTGGACTCTTAATCTACTCATTACACTCGCTACTGTGGTAGGAATCCTATTCACCCAGAAGTTTAGAGTTACTTTTACCTATTCTCAAATTACTCATCTCTTAATTTTTGGGATTCTTCTAATTTTTATTGATGCTGTGATTTCACATAGCAACTTGATGAGAAGAGTGGCTAAATAGCATAAACAATAGTAAAAAGCTTTTGACTGATACAAGAGTTCAGGCTTATACAGATAAAAACGGGACAAAAATCAATCTTGTCCCGTTCTTTTTATGATAGTAAATTCTTAGTTTTGTCCAAGAGCTGCTGCCATAGTTGCTGCAACTTCTGATTCAAAGTCGTTAGCAGCTTTCTCGATACCTTCACCAACTTCAAAGCGAGCAAACTCAACTACTGAAGCATTTACTGATTCAAGGTAAGCTTCAACTGTCTTGCTGTCATCCATGATGTAAACTTGTGCAAGAAGTGTGTAAGCTTGGTCAACTTTAGTGTTGTCAAGCATGAAGCGGTCCATTTTACCTGGGATGATCTTGTCCCAGATTTTTTCTGGTTTGCCTTCAGCAGCCAACTCAGCCTTGATGTCTTCTTCAGCTTGAGCAACAACTGCATCAGTCAATTGAGCTTTTGATCCATACTTCAAGTGTGGAAGAGCTGGTTTACCAACCATTGCACGGCTTTCGTTGTCTTGATCGATGACGTGGTTTAATTGTGCCAACTCATCTTTAACGAATTGCTCGTCCAATTCTTTGTAAGAAAGAACTGTTGGTTTCATCGCAGCGATATGCATTGACAATTGTTTAGCAAGTGCTTCGTCTCCGCCTTCAACAACTGAGATAACACCGATACGGCCACCGTTGTGTTGGTATGCTCCAAAGTGTTGTGCATCTGTTTTTTCGATCAAAGCAAAGCGGCGGAATGAGATTTTTTCTCCGATAGTTGCAGTTGCAGATACGTATGCAGCTTCAAGAGTTTCACCTGAAGGCATTGTCAAAGCAAGAGCTTCTTCGTTGTTAGCTGGTTTACCTTCAGCGATTACTTTCGCAGTTGCATTTACCAAGTCAACGAATTGAGCATTTTTTGCAACGAAGTCAGTTTCAGCGTTTACTTCAACTACTGCTGCAACATTACCATTTACATAAACACCTGTCAAACCTTCAGCAGCAACACGGTCAGCCTTCTTAGCTGCTTTTGCCATACCTTTTTCGCGAAGCAATTCAATCGCTTTTTCGATGTCACCTTCAACTTCAACCAATGCTTTCTTAGCGTCCATGACACCAGCACCAGATTTTTCACGCAACTCTTTAACAAGTTTAGCTGTAATTTCTGCCATTTTGTTTCTCCTATATTTTTTAAAAATAGGAGGGCCGGGCTAAGCCCCGCCCTCCTAGGTAATTACTAATTATTTGAATTAAGCGTTGTCGCCTTCTACAACTTCAACGATTTCTTCGATTGAGTCTGCTTGAGTTTCAGTTGCAGCCAATTCAGCTTCTACTGACTCAACACTGTCTTCACCTTGACGACCTTCGATAATAGCGTCAGCCATTTTCGCAGTGATCAATTTAACAGCGCGGATAGCGTCATCGTTAGAAGGAATAATTACATCGATGTCGTCTGGATCTGTGTTTGTGTCAACCATCGCAACCACTGGGATACCAAGCTTCTTAGCTTCTTTAACAGCGATTTGCTCTTTATGTGGGTCAACCACGTACATTACATCTGGGATGCGTGGCATTTCTTCGATACCACCCAAGAATTTTTCAAGACGTGCACGTTGTTTGTTAAGAAGAGCTACTTCTTTCTTAGGAAGAACTTCGAAAGTTCCGTCTTCTTCCATACGTTTGATTTCTTTCAAACGAGCTACACGTTTTTGGATAGTAGACCAGTTTGTAAGAGTTCCACCCAACCAACGGTGGTTGATGTAGTATTGACCAGCGCGTTCTGCTTCATCTTTTACAGCTTCAGCAGCTTGCTTTTTAGTACCAACAAACAAGATGATTGCATCGTTTGCAGCTGCATCACGGATGAAATCATATGCTTGGTCTGCATATTTTACAGTTTGTTGCAAGTCAATAACGTGGATACCGTTACGCTCTGTGAAGATGTACTTAGCCATCTTAGGGTTCCAGCGACGAGTTTGGTGACCAAAGTGAACACCAGCCTCAAGAAGTTGTTTCATTGAAATTACTGCCATGAGTAAATTCTCCTTTTTGTTTTTTTCCTCTTTTAGATTTCAGCTCGCAGGACAACCCAAGGGCAACAGTCCCACAATTCATCTAAAATGAGTATTTTGCCATTTGCACGGCATCTATTATGATAACAGAATTTCAAGGATTTGACAAGCTCTTTTGCTTTATTTTTCCTCGAAAACCTTGATTTTATCAGCATTTATTTTTCTAGTTTTCAGTATTATTTCATTTTCTTAGAATCAAGTGTATTGACGAAAGTCCTTTTTTAAGGTAAAATAGTAAAGGTTAAGGCGGTATAGCCAAGTGGTAAGGCACGGCTCTGCAAAAGCTTGATCGTCGGTTCAAATCCGTCTACCGCCTTATATAACCTGATTTATCAGGAAGCATCTGAACACAAAGCTCGTAAGATCGGGCTTTTTTCTTTCCCTTTAATGCTAAGATTTTGAGTCTAACTATTACGTTAGGATTCAAAAAGAGGCTGAGATATTATCTCAGCCTCTTTTCTATTTAACATTTGCTGGTCCCTGTTTTTAGAAAAGCAACGGGAGATTAAGCACAAATGCCTTATATTTTTTCAACCTAATTCTTAGTGTTTTTTACGACGGAAGTTAAAGAAGGCCGTTACACTTGCAAGAACAAGTCCTAATAGAGCCACAAGGCCATTTGCATGTTCACCAGTGTTTGGAAGGTTCTTCTTCTCTTCTGCGTTTCTATTTACTCTAGAGTATTGAGGTTGTTGTGGACGGTCTGTTTGACCTGATTGACTACTTGTAGCAGCATCTGATCCTGGTTTCGCTTGATCTTTAGGATCTTGAACTTTACCAGTTGAATCCTTTTGACCTTGTCCTTTAGAATCTTGAGCTTTGTCTGATGGATCTTTTTGATCTTGACTAGCATTTGATTGGCTGCTACCAGATTCCTTAGTACCAATTTCAACTACTTGAGTGATTGGTGTTTTCGTAATCTGTTCGTCTCTGACAACTCGGCTTGTTTCAACACCATTTGTCTTAGTAATTGTGTAGACAACAGTCTTTTCACCATCAACACCAGCAATCTTGATCCGTTTTGTTCCTTTTGGAAGATCTGGATTGCTTAAAGTGATAGTGCCATGGTAAATAACTTGAGTTTCAGTCACGTTTTCAGTTGTAACAACTGGAGCAGTAGCTTTCTTAGTACCTACTTCAACAACTTCATCAACTGCTGGAGTTGTGATAGTGTTGGATTTCTCTACACGACCTGTTTCAACACCGTCTGCGTAGGTTACTGTGTAAACAATGGTACGAACACCCTTCTTACCTGAAGTTGTCACATTGCGGACACCTTCTGGAAGGGCTGGATTTGGAACTTCTTTGACTTGGAAGTCTACTTCTTCAGTCTTAGTTTCTTCCTTAGTGGTAATGACTGGACCAGTACCTTCTTCGATGACTTCGTCAACTGCTGGTTTTGTCACGGTTTCTGACTTCTTAACCTTGCTAACTTCTTGGCCATCAGCTTTCGTAACAGTATAAGTTACTTCCTTCTCTCCATCTACACCTTGAACTTTTACGTTTCTTGTGCCTTTTGGTAAAGCTGGATTTTGCACTGTAGAGCTACCATGTTTGATAACTTCTTTTTCTACTACTTCTTCAGTTGTAGTAACTACGCCTTTCTTAGTACCTACTTCAACGACTTCATCAACTGCTGGA
>NZ_JAPVZR010000007.1:0-80648 GCF_041432475.1 Streptococcus sp. 27098_8_75 | reverse complement strand
CTGGGGTGAATTCCCATGTGCCAACGAAGTGAGCATCCGCTCCATTAATGGTTTCAGAAGTCTTGTCGTATGACTTAAAGTTCCAAGTGCCTTCTGCCGTCTTAACTTCCGTTTTACTTGGTTGAGTCGGAGTCGCTTGACTACCATCTTTCAAGTTTGTTTGGTCTGCTGGAAGCAAGTCTTTCACTTCTTGTGGAAGCTCTTTGCCTGGAGTTCCACTGACAAACTCGTGAGTAGCTTTGTAGGTTGGCGCCGGGATGAATTCCCAGGTTCCTACAAACTTAACATCCGCTCCATTGATGGTTTCTGAAGTCTTGTCATAGGACTTGAAGCTCCAAGTGCCTTCTGCCGTCTTAACTTCCGTTTTACTTGGTTGAGTCGGGGTTACTTGGCTTCCATTAGATAAATTCTTTTCTGTTGCTGGAAGCAGGTCTTTCACTTCTTGTGGAAGTTCTTTACCTGGAGTTCCACTCACAAACTCATGATGCTTTTCATAAAGAAGAGCAGTACTTACCTGATTAGAAGGAGCTGATAAATTATCAACATGCAATGTTACAGTGTTGTCAATTTTTTCAGAACCTTTTTCTTCTACCTTTTTGTTTGTAGCTGTTTTATAGGTAATAATGATATCCGACGAAGAGTTCCCTTTTAGGTATTCAGGTGTCATTTTAACGGTAACTGTTTGACCTGTCTTTTCAATCGTATAATCACGACCTTCTTGCAGAGTTACTCCACCTGATTCAACTTTAAGTTCTTTATAGTCTAAGCGCTCATCAAATTTTTGGACCATTTCAATAGATGAAGGAGCAGCTAAAATATCCTTACCTGGAACCGGAACTTTAAAAGTAGCTTTATAGGTTACATCTTGTCCGTCCTTGGCTGGAATCTCAGCTGGATCAACCTCAAGAACTGGCCGCGGATCAATCTTTTCAATATAAAGCCCAAATACCGCCGAGCAGGTTTCAGTTGATGAATAACCGAAATTCATACTGTTACTATTTGAACGAAGCGCTAAACCTGAAACGTTATTTTCATAGTAACTACCACCTGTTATTTGAGTGGCAATCCATGAAGTACGGTCACCTGCTTCTTCCTGTTGTAAGACATTGGCATTGTTCATTAATCGAAGATTTACATCATTCTGATAGTTTTTAACGTAGAATGTTTCCTTCAAATTATTTGCATCAATCGCATCAATATCAGTTGGTTTCATGACTAATTTTAAGTCAGTCTCTGTTCCATCTGCATAGCGAATTTCTGCCGTAACATCAGCATCAATCCAAAATGCCTTATTCATGATGTAATCATGATTCGCATCCACATAAGGGACATTCCCAATTTCAAATGCATTGCTTTCCCACAATTCTGAGATTGAGAAAAATTCAACAGTAGATTTTTGAGCGCTATTCATCTCAGATTCTGCTTGAGCAGTGTTTAGATAGTGCAGGGTTACTTTATTGAAATTTAGATAAGCATCTACTTGCTTACCATTAACGGTTCCAATATTTGTGAATTTTAGAGAAAGAGGATTTTCAAAAACTTGATCCTGTTTTTTACTTTTATCTACTTTGAGAGTAAAGTTCTCCATCTCACCTGGATAGGCACCACCACTTAGATATTCATAATGGGGATTTGATAAATGAAATTGATCAACAGACTGTGATTTGGATAAAACACTGACATTGTTGATATTCAAATTAAACTTACGAATATCCAAGGTAGAGATATCCGTTCCATTTTTAATCTCTTCTAACGCAGCATAAGACTGAATTGGAAGAAGAAAAATAGAAAAAAATAAAACGATTAGGCCTATAAACGCCTTCATTTTTTTACCAAAATTGGTAGTAAATCGCATCTTCATCCGACTTCTCCTTTTCATAATTTATCTCCAAATTAAAAATGATTAGTATTCAATCATTTTAAATAGACATATTCACCACATTCTATCACAAAAATATTGTAAATGAAAGTAGCATCAAGAAAATAATTACTATTTTTTGTTTTTCTATTCCTTCTCTCTATAATACATATATTAACAGTATTATCATCTTATAAAAACAAAAATTTCGCCTTTTATACCAGATTTTTTACTGCCCAATTTTCAATTTTGTTGCACACCTTATTGCGCCAGATTTTTTCAATACGTCTAACGCACAATTATATTTGGTAGTTTTTGGTCCTAATATTACGAATCAAATCAGACTAAAAATCGCAGAATAAAAAGCAGAAATAAATCTGCTCTTTTTCTTTATTCAGTTTTCTTATCTGTTACTTCTGAGGTGTCAGATTTGATAGGATTTGCCGGTTCATAAGCCCGAATAATCTGAGCCACCACTGGATGGCGGACTACATCTTTAGCCGAGAAATGCACAAAGTCAATCTGAGAAATATTTTTTAATTTTTCCTGGGCATCAATCAAACCAGATTTAACATTACGTGGTAGGTCAACCTGGCTAATATCTCCATTAACAATCATCTTAGATTGGAAGCCCAGCCGAGTTAGAAACATCTTCATCTGCATGATGGTCGTATTTTGCGCTTCATCTAGAATTACAAAAGCATCATCCAAAGTTCTCCCCCGCATATAGGCCAAAGGAGCAATTTCAATAATTTCTCTCTCCATAAGGCGCGTCGTCTGGTCCTTGCCCAAAATCTGATACAAGGCATCATAAACCGGACGCAGATAAGGATCTACCTTTTCCTTAAGGTCACCAGGCAGAAAGCCCAGACTCTCACCAGCCTCTACTGCTGGACGTGTCAGGATAATTCGCTTGACCTGCCCACGCTTGAGAGCTGTCACCGCCAAGGTCACCGCCAGAAAGGTTTTCCCTGTACCAGCTGGTCCTATCCCAAAGACAATATCATGATTCTTGACACTGTCCACATATATTTTTTGGCCGAGTGTCTTGACCCGAATTGGCTTACCATAACTATCCTTGATGATTTCTTCTTCATAAAGGGCAACAAACTTATCAATCTCGTCATTTTTGACCATGGTAATGGCTGTGACCACATCGGGCGTTCCGATGGTCATACCACGATTGACCAAGACCAAGAGAGATTGAATCACTTGTCTAGCCTCTTCACAAGCAGTCTCTTCTCCCAATACCTGCACAATTTCAGTACGGGCATGAATCGTCACCTTTAATTCCTGCTCCATCAGACGCAGATGTCGTTCATTAGATCCAAAAAGGTGGAATGAATCATCTGGATGGCTCAACTTAATTTCTACTGAATGTTCCTGCAAACAAAGAACCTCTCTCATTTATTTTTTAATGAATTACCTTTATTATATCAAAGCAAGCAAAAAAAGACTATTTGGAACCTTTCTCTAATGTGCTTGATATTCCTCCCAAATTGCATCAAAGTCACCTAGATTAAAAGGAAAACTAGCATGCTCTTCCAAGAATCGACTGACCTCATCAAAATCGTCAGTGTGCTTGGGAAAAGCCGTATCCTGAAA
This sequence comes from Streptococcus sp. 27098_8_75, assembly GCF_041432475.1. Taxonomy (NCBI): domain Bacteria; kingdom Bacillati; phylum Bacillota; class Bacilli; order Lactobacillales; family Streptococcaceae; genus Streptococcus; species Streptococcus sp. 27098_8_75. Next base: position 77,185 of record NZ_JAPVZR010000007.1, on the reverse strand, counting down.
AGCTAAATCAGCTAAAATCGCCTTTGGTTCATTGCTCTTTGGATTGCGCTCAGTCATGAGCCAACTATAAAATGATTTTCTCACTTGATTCCTTTCTGTCACAATTCTATAGAATTGCACATACTTTAAATATTACAGTCTATTATATCAAATAAATCAAAAACAGAAAGCCTAAGCCTCCTGTTTTCTAACTATTATTTTCCAAGGTAGTATTCTTTTACCACGTTCAATTTTTCGTCGAATTCAAATACCAATGGTGGGAAGTTAGGAATTTCCACACCCATGATTTCGTCATCTGACAATTGTTTGATGTGTTTTACAAGGGCACGGATAGAGTTACCGTGAGCTCCTACGAATACGTTTTTACCATCTTTAAGAGCTGGAGCGATTTTGTCTTCCCAGAATGGAAGGGCACGTTCCAAAGTCACTTTCAAGTTTTCAGCATCTGGAATTACTGAGTCGTCAAGTGAAGCGTAACGACGGTCAGTGTGTGCTGAGTATTCGTCATCACGAGGCATTGCAGGTGGCAACACATCGTATGAACGACGCCAGATGTGAACTTGCTCATCACCAAATTGTTCAGCAGCTTCAGCCTTGTTTTTACCAGTCAAACCACCGTAGTGACGTTCGTTCAAGCGCCATGATTTTTCAACCGGAACCCACAATTGGTCAGCAGCTTCAAGAGCCAAGTTTGTTGTTTTGATCGCACGTTTCAATACTGAAGTGTATGCTTGGTCAAATCCGATACCAGCTTCTTTGATCAATTTACCAGCGTCAATCGCTTGTTGTGTTCCTTTTTCAGACAAATCAACATCAGCCCAACCAGTGAAAAGGTTAGCTTTGTTCCATTCAGACTCACCGTGGCGAGCAAAAACTAATTTTACCATTAGAAATTCTCCTTTAATTTTTGAAAACTGTCATACAGCTACCATTATATTTTACAAAATTTTTCCTTAAAAAGCTAGTCTCAGTAAGATATTTGTGATATTTTTAACCAGAATATTAGAGCTAGCAAAAAGGGAGAGCGATCCCAACTTTCCCTTTATTTTTAACTAGCTTCCTGCTGTCGGGCCACACAATCTGGGCAGATACCATAGACCACCATTTGACTCTTAGTGATCTGATATCCCGTCTGATCTGCCGCTTCTTGCTGAACATCTGGTAAATCTAAATCCATATCAGCAATCCGACCGCATTTTTCACAGATAACATTAAGGTGCTGATGACCCATAAAATCGTAATAAGTTGTAGTATCATTCCGGACCTTAAGCTCGGAAACAAATCCCTCATCAATGAGAACCTTGAGATTATTGTAAACTGTTGCCAGGCTCATATTTGGAAATGCAGGCAGTAGAGCCTGATAAATCATATCAGCACTGGGATGATCATGGCTTTGGATAATAAAATCAATCACAGCCTTTCGAGTCTCTGTAATACGAACTCCTTTTTCTCTCAAATGGTTTAGTACATCTTGATAGTACTCTTTATTCTGGTCCAGATGGTGCTTATGTTCTTTCATATTCTTCTTCCCTATTCTTACTAGCTACCTACATTATATCACGTATAAGCAATCTTGACTATTAAGAATGATTGTAAATAAGAATTTTTATCAATAGATTTTTTACTCTCTATCATTAATCTGACTTGGAATAATTTTATTAAATCATTTAATTGCAAAACGGCATTGAAAATAATTGAACATTAAAAATAGTTATCTTTCAGATTCTATGTCTATTATATAACTACTTACACATATCACTCAAAAATAGACGTACATATTGTTAAACTATTAAACAGATAATCTCCCCAACTTTGCCCCAAAGCAACAAAAAAGCCTATTGTACAACGTCAAAACGTTGATACAATAGGCTTTGAAAATCAAGATTATTTAACAGCGTCTTTAAGTGCTTTACCTGCTTTGAAAGCTGGAACTTTAGAAGCTGCGATTTTGATTTCTTTACCAGTTTGTGGGTTGCGACCTTTACGAGCTGCACGTTCACGAACTTCGAAGTTACCAAAACCGATCAATTGAACTTTTTCACCTTTTGAAAGGTATTCAGTTACAGCTGCAAATACTGCATCAACAGCTGCTGCTGAGTCTTTTTTAGTCAATTCTGTAGCTGCTGCTACTTTTGCAATCAAATCTTGTTTGTTAGCCATTTAACAAATCCTCCAAAAATTTTATCGGGTAATGAATACCCTAACATGTACTATCATAACTTAAAAACGTTTTTAGGTCAAGCCTAAAACAACGTTTTTACAATTTTTCTAGGCTGATTTCCTTTGATTTTTCTTATTTAATACTTAGCGGTATCGAATTAAAATTGCCCAAGCATTTTCGCCAGTATGCGTTTGAATAATCGACCCAGTTTCGAGTACAGAAATTGATTTTTCAACAAACTTTTGCAATCTTTCTTTCATTTCTGTAGCATAAGCAGGAGTTCCTGCATAGGAAATGCCAATTTCTTCTATATCTACATTCGTCAACTTATCCTCCAGCTCATTCAACCATTTTTTAAAGGTTTTATCCCCTCGGCCTTTTACAATTGTTTGGAGCTGGTGATTTTTCATTTGCATCACTACTCGGATATTAAGCAATGAGCTGATTAAGCCAGTCACCCGACCGATTCGCCCACCCTTAACCAAGTTCTCAAGAGTCGAAACACCAATATAAAGTTCGGATTTTTCTTTTACTTCTTCTATTCTTTGTAAAATCTCATCCAACTCAGCACCATCTTTAGCTAGTTTAGCAGCCTCTACCACCTGAAATTTAAGAGCCTGATCTGTAAAAGAGCTATCAATAATGGTCACATCTGCATTAGCTAGAGTAGCACCCTGCCTTGCTGCTTCAATAGTACCAGACAAAGCATGTGACATATGAATAGCTATGATATGATCAGCTGTTTCTGCCAGTGCTTCAAACACTTCAGCAAAGACTCCCACCGGAGGCTGACTCGTTTTTGGTAAATTCTTACTTTCCTTCATCAGGCGTAAAAATTCACCCTCTTTTAAATCCGAATCTGAATAAACTACACCGTCAACCATGACAGAGAGCGGAACAATTGTAATATCTAACTCTTTTACAACTTCTGGTTCAATCGTGATGGAAGAATCGGTTACAATTTTTATTTTTGCCATTTTTTCCCTACTTATTGCATTTATTGTTTTTATTATATCAAAATAATTTCATTTTTGGAATGGCTAACCTTCTGAAGAACATTGGTCATTTCTTATAAAGTGATGCTCTTTAATCCCCGAATCATCCAAAAGTAGTCCGTGCAAGACACCACCATAGACAGCACCGCCATCCATACCAATTTTCCCATCTGATGTCTGCCAAAGTTGGCTGATTCCAGGTTTTTCATGGAAAAGATAGAAAGTTGGTGTATGGCCAAAGACTATCGTCTTCCCTGTACGATTGTCTCCTTCATGGAAAGGAGCTCGAATCCAGACTTTTTGATAGTCTGAAGTATCATGCCAATCATCCAAGTCTAATTCAATTCCAGCATGAACAAAAATATATTTATCTGTCTCCAGCACAAAAGGCATTTTACGGATAAATTCAACTAAATCTGGTGCCTTTTCTAAAACAGCTTGCGCATCCAATACTGCGTCAACAGGAGCATCCAAAGGCCGTCCCAAAATAGAATTAATAGTTGTATCCCCACCATTTCGGCGGTAATGGTCATAAGACTTAGCTGGATTATCCAACCAAGTCAGAAACATAAACTCATGATTTCCTGATAAGCAAATCGCTCCTTGCTGATTTACCAAGTCTCTAACTTTCTCTAAAACAGCTCGGCTATTTTCCCCACGATCAATCAAATCACCTAAAAAGACCAGCTGAGAATGACCATCCCACTTTTGCAATAAGTCATTTAGCATGTCATACTTGCCATGAACATCCCCAATAACAAAGTAATCAGTCATCTTTCTCCCCCTCTTGATCAAAAGTACTTCTGCAAGCCTATTTCTTTAATAATTCACGCGCCTGGCTCAAAGCGGCTTCTGTTACATTTTCACCAGCTAACATCTTAGCAATTTCTTCCACTCGCTCATCGAAGTCCAAGAGACGAACAGTTGAAACAGTAGAATTTTCATCAGAAATTTTTTCAATAAAGAATTGGTTGTCTGCAATGGCAATGACTTGTGGCAGATGAGAGATTGCTAAAACCTGACCATTACTGCCAATCTTATGGATTTTTTGTGCAATAGCTTGAGCTACACGACCCGAAACTCCTGTATCAACTTCGTCAAAGACTATACTAGTCTTTCCTTCTTTCCGAGAAAAAGCTGATTTAATTGCAAGCATTAGACGAGATAATTCCCCACCTGATGCAACCTTAACTAAAGGCTTAAAGTTTTCTCCAGGATTAGTTGAAATATAAAACTCCACTTGCTCATTACCTTCACGGTTAAACTTGCTCTTGTTAAATTGAACTTGAAAATTCGCTTTTTCCATATAGAGATCTTGCAGTTCCTGCTTAATTTCCGACTCAAGTTGTTTAGCTAAAGTATGCCTTGCTTGGCTAAGCTGTCCAGCCAAATTCACCAACTGCTTTTCTAACTCTTTAAGTTCTGCCTCTAAATCTTCAGAAGATGAATGACTACCTGTCAGTAGCTGGTACTCTTTCGAAATTTGCGAAAAATATTCTAGAACATCATCTACTTGGCCACCATATTTTCGAGTGATACTGTTAATCAAATCTAAACGACTTTCAACCTGCATCAAGCGGTTGCCATCAAAATCTAGGCCATCTAAGATATCCTCCAACCGTTTAGTCACATCTTCCAGAACGTAATAGGTCTCAGAAAGACTCGAAGATAATTCCTTATATATTGGGTCATATTCTTCAATAGACTCCATATCGTTCATAGCTGAACGCACATTAGCCAAACTAGAAAAATCCTCGTTATCCAACATAGCGTATGCATTGGTCAAGGTATCAGCAATCAGCTTGTGATTGAGTAAGCGATCACGTTCTTGGTGGAGAGCTTTGTCTTCACCAGTTTTCAAGGAAGCACTATCAATTTCAGCCATCTGAAATTCTAGCATTTCAATGCGAGCCTTATGCTCCTCTTGATTTTTATGCAAGGTCAGAACCTGTTTGCGAAGCTGACGATAGTGATCAAAGGTTTCTTGATAGAAAGCTTTCAAGGCAACGAAATCCTCATCTCCAAACTCATCCAACATGGCTATATGAAGCTGAGGACGCATTAATTCTTCCTGATCGTGTTGACCATGAATATCTACTAAATGTTGACCAATAGCCTTCAAAACTGATAGATTAACTAACTGTCCATTAACCCGGCTGACGCTACGGCCATTTTGCAGAATTTCTCGGCGGATAATAAGCTCATCAGTCAATTCCAAGCCCTGCTCTTCAAAAATTGCTTCTATAGCTGAGCTATTCTCCAATGAAAACAATCCTTCAATTTCTGCCTTAGTAGCTCCATGACGAATAACATCTGTAGTAGCACGGCTACCCAGCATCATATTCATAGCATCGATAATGATAGACTTTCCTGCCCCAGTTTCGCCGGTCAGGACTGTCATCCCTTGGTCAAAATGAAGAGAGATTTCTTCAATAATAGCAAAGTTTTTTATAGAAATTTCTAATAACATGGCTTTCCTACCAATTCTCGATAACGTCTAAAATTCTTGAAATGTCTTCTTTATCTTTAAGAATCATCAAAATACTATCATCATCTGTGATAATGCTAAATATTTTTTCTGAGAATGCTTCAGTGATTTGTCTTTTAATGACAGCCGTACTTCCAGGAACCAAGTTCAGATTAATCATATTTCCTAAGGTGCTAGCTTCTAGAATTGTATTCTCAGCTAACTTTAAACTACTGCTCATCGACTTGGGAATTTCATAAATATAGGTGTTGTTCTTCAGTGGAGTTTTTACAATCCCTAATTCCTTGATATCTCTAGAAACCGTCGCCTGTGTTGCCTTAATTCCTGACTGTCTTAAATAAGTAACAATCTCCTCCTGCGTACCAATCTCAAAATCATTGACAAATCGTCTAATCTTTTCTAGTCTTTCTTTTTTATTCATCCTTAAATTCCTTATGCGCTGCCTCAACCACTGGACCGACTAAGTCTGCTACTAGATTTTGGGGTTGAGCTTCTTTTTTTAAATGAGCCAAAAATTCAACATTTCCGTGTCCCCCTTGAATAGGAGAGTAATCCAAGCCTTTGACAGAAAAACCAAGTTCTACCATAAAGGAAGTGACCTTTTCTAAGACCGCTACATGGACTTTTTTATCTTTGATGATGCCGTTCTTGCCAATCTGTTCTCGACCGGCTTCAAACTGTGGTTTTATCAAGGCAACAACCTGCCCTTCTTCCGCCAGAATTTCCTTCAAGGCAGGTAAAATCAAACTCAGAGAGATAAAACTGACATCAATGCTAGCAAACTGCGGTATTTGTTCAAAATCAGCTACTGAAGCATAGCGAAAATTATACTGTTCCATGCTGATGACGCGCTGATCCTGTCTAAGTTTCCAAGCTAATTGGTTAGTGCCGACATCAACAGCGTAGACGAGACTTGCACCGTTTTGCAACATAACATCAGTAAAGCCACCAGTCGAAGCACCAATATCTAGCGTTACCTTATCTTTCACTGAAATTCCAAAAACTTGCAAGGCCTTTTCTAATTTTAGTCCACCACGGCTGACAAACTTCAATTTTTCACCTTTAAGTTTTAGTTCAGTTGTATCATCAATCTTTTCACCTGGCTTATCGAAGCGCTGACCGTTGATAACTGACACAACTAGGCCAGCCATAACCCCCCGTTTTGCCTGCTCTCTAGTTTCAAAAAGTCCTTGTTTAAAAGCTAGAACGTCTACTCTTTCCTTAGTCATATAATCTCAAACTTTCTATGATTTTCGTGAGGCTTTCTCCTGAGAAGGGGCGATTCTGAGCGATCTCCTTCAGTAAATTTTGAGCCTGATCTAAAGCTTGATCCAAAATTTCTTTTGCCTTTTCTAACCCCAAAAGAGCTGGATAGGTAGACTTAGCTGCAGCCAAGTCTTTTTGCGGTGTTTTACCCAATTCTTCAAAACTCGCCGTCACATCTAAAATATCATCTCGAACCTGAAATGCTAAACCAATCAACTCACCAATCTGGCGAAGTTTAGCTTGGACTCCTTCATCAACCTGCACTAGCAATCCTGCTGCTACAAAAGGAAAGGCTAAGAGCTTGCCCGTTTTGTGAGCATGAATAGCCTGAAGTTCTTCCAAATCAAGCTGACAGCCTTCCCCTTCCATATCGAGAGCTTGCCCCCCAACCATGCCGAAGGTCCCAGCTGCTTGCGATAGTTCCATAATCAAATTCACCTTAACCTGGCTTGGTAACTCTGCTACAGCTATCAAGCCGTAAGGATCTAAAAAGAGAGAATCTCCTGCTAATATAGCCATGGCTTCGCCAAATTTTTTATGATTAGTCAAACGCCCACGCCGATAGTCATCATCATCCATTGCTGGTAAATCATCATGAATGAGACTTCCAGTATGAATCATTTCCAAAGCGGAAGCAACTTGAAAATGTGCAGACTGAAGAGGCAAACCAAATGCCTCAACCAGCTCTAATAATAGCAAAGGCCGAATCCGCTTACCACCTGCTTGAACAGAGTAGAGAATGGATTCTACCAAGGAATCTGACACTGCTTTCTTACTATAATAGTCAATGATCGTCTGGTCTATCTGTCTTATTTTTTCTTCCTGGTTCATTCCATTTCCGTTTCTGTACCATCTTCTTGCATGACCTTAACCAAAGTCTTTTCTGCCTTGTCCAGACTAGCCTGGAGTTCCTTTGAAAGCTTCATTCCCTTTTGAAATTCCGCAATCGCCTCTTCCAGGGCTACATCACCATTTTCCAGCTTTTGGACAATGACTTCCAAGTCTGCTAAGTTTTCTTCAAATTTCTTTTCTTTGGACATGTTTCACCTCTACTTCCAGCTGTCCATCCCGCATGAGCAGGGTCAGCTCATCTTTTTCTTCAATGCCTGCACTTGACTCGATAACCTTTTGATTCTTTTGGACAATGGCATAGCCACGCGCCACGATTCGACTGGTATCCAGCATAAGCAGGGCCTCAGACAATCTCCTGACTTGTGCTACCTTGTTATCATAAATGACCGCCATGTTGCTGCGCAGCAAACGCTCCAGCTGGGCAGTCTGCTCTTGAAAACGCTGAACGCGACTGAGCGGATTCAATACTTCTAAACGATGCCGCAAGATTTTGACCCGCTGTTGCTCTTCACTATAATATTCGCGAATTTTTTGCTTTAGTCGCAGGTTGAGCTGGTCTAACTTCTGCAGATGACCATCGTAAAGCCGCTCTGGCTGACGGAAGATAACCGACTGGGTTAGCTTATTCAACCGCTCTCGATAATAGCTCAGGCGATTGGAAATCGCGCGTGACATGCGATTTTCCTGCTGCTGCAAATGTCCTAGCAGGTCTAGCTTAGTGACTGGTGTTGCTAGCTCAGCCGCTGCCGTTGGAGTCGCAGCCCTGCGATCTGCTACAAAGTCCGCCAAAGTCGTATCTGTCTCATGGCCGACACTAGAGATAACAGGAATCCGAGACTCAAAAATAGCCCGTACTGTTTCCTCTTCGTTGAAAGCCCAGAGATCTTCGATAGAACCGCCACCTCGACCAATAATCAGCACATCCAAATCCGACCGCTCATTGGCCAGTCTAATGTGGTCAGCAACCTGAGCTGCAGCCCCATCCCCCTGCACCTTGGTAGGATAAAGGACAATCTCCACTCCCGGAAAGCGACGGCTGACCGTCGTGATAATATCTCGGATGACCGCTCCGCTGGGACTGGTTACGACGCCGATTTTCTTAGGAAATTGTGGCAAGGCTTGCTTGAATTTGTCTTGAAAAAGACCTTCTTCTCCAAGTTTTTTCTTGAGCTGTTCAAACTGGATAGCCAAAGCTCCGATACCATCCGGCTCTGCCTTTTCGATGATAATAGAATAGGAACCGCTCGGCTCATAGAGCTGTACCCGGCCAATGACATTGATTTTCATGCCTTCTTCCAGCTCAAAGCCCAACTTCTGGTAGACACCAGACCAAATCGTGACCTGAATGACGGCCTTTTCATCTTTCAATGAGAAATACTGATGATTGGGACGCCGGCGGAAATTGGACACCTGACCAGTCAAGTAGACCCGCTCCAAATAAGGATCGCGCTCAAACTTCATCTTCAGATACTTGGTCAAGGTCGAAACCGACAAATATTCTGGCATGTCCTTTTCCTTTCTTATCTAGTTTTCACATAACATTTATTATAACAAAAAACTGCATAAAAAACCGATTTCAAAACTTAAAAATGCCTTGAAAAGCAAGAAAAAACTGGGCACCTCAAAATGGAACCCAGCATACAAAAAAACTAAGAAACAGTCTACTGACTCATCTTCTTCATCCACCTTGGAATGGCTCTACTGATTGACGTTGGTAGGACGACATAAGCTTCCTGACTCAATTCATCCGCGATAAGGGAGTGAAGAAGGGTTGCAGCCGCCACTCGCTCAAAGAGACTGCTTGACTTGAACTGACCCGCAAATGCGGCAATCATACCTGCCAGCGTGTCCCCCATGCCACCAGTTGCCTGATAAGGTCCGCCTACTGACAGCTCAAAAACCTGCTCCTGCCCACTTTGATAGATGGTTGTCCTATGCTTTTTCTGCACGACTATACTACCCAGAGGCAACTGATTGACCGCCGCCTGATTAGCTGCCGCTGTTTGATCTGACAAGCTCAAACCCGATAAGCCTTCCCACTCCTTTTGATGAGGGGTAAAAACTGTTTGGGTTTTTGGGAATGGCAAAGCTCCTTTGCTAAAGAGTGAAATGGCGCCACCATCCATGATGAGAATCTGCTGCTCTGTCACAGTCTGAACGACCTTTTGTAAGATGTTTAGGCCTAGTTGATTCTCCGCCAAGCCCGGACCAATCAAGACCACATCTGATTTGATCAGCTGCTCTGTCAATCGGTCTTGCTCCTCTAGGTCAAAGGCCATGGCCTCCGGTAAATGACTGTGCAGAGGGGCGATATTGTCTTTATCTGTAGCAACAGTCACCAGACCTGCTCCGCTATTGACCGCCGCTAAAGCTGCCATGATAATGGCACCCCCATAAGGATAGGTCCCCCCAATCAGCAAGAGACGACCGTAATCGCCCTTGTGGCTATCCAAGGGACGTTTCCAAATGACTTTTTTTAAAATATTTTCAGCATTTTTTGACATGATATTCTCCTAGACCAACTTCATCCTGTACTGGTCTCAAGATGACCAAACCTATCTTCATTATACACCAAAAGGCACCTAAACAGGTGCCTCGTATCGCTAGAAAGTTATTTTTCTCGGAAATCTGCAAATTTTTGTAATATTCTTGCTGCGACTGCCTTGGGTAAATTTTCCTGAAAAGCAACCTGCTCATCAGCATAATCGCTCAAGCCTGGGAAATCCCCAACCTGCACAGCGTAGAGAGAATTCTTAAAGAGCTGGATATCATTTTGATCATTACCAAAAGCCACATAATCCGAACCGCATAATTCCTTTACAGTTGAGGCTTTATTGGTTTCAGCTGGATTTATATAAAAACATTTCTCATGTTCATGATAATCTAGACTTAGATTGGGCAAATTTCCAAGACGTACTTTTAAATCCTCTAAGAGTTGCTCATGACTCCCCATGTAAATAACAACCTTAATAGGATGCTGGAGGTCAATCAGTTCCAACCGTCTTGCCCGCTTGAGAGGATCTACACTGGAAATAAAAGGGATTTTTTCTAAAATCTGGCCACTGTAGTCAAAAGTATTATCGACGAAAAAAGGCAAATTATAGGTCAAACAAGTATCTAAAATGGCTTGATAACTTGACTGATGCAGCTGACGCTCAAAAATCAGCTGTCCATCTTGATAAGCAACTCCGCCGTTCAGACCGATCACTATCTGCTGGCTCAATTCCGGATCTAATAGCCCCAGACAATCCCGATAGGAGCGCGCCGAAGCAAACAGAACCTCATGCCCAAACTGAGGCGCCATCAGAAGGACCTGTTTAATCTCTTCATCAATCGTCATATAATCGAAAGACAAGGTCCCATCCAAGTCAAAAACAAATTTCATGATTCAAGACTCCGTTTAAAGGCCTGGTAGGTCTGCTCCATCAGCATGGTAATGGTCATAGGCCCAACACCTCCAGGTACAGGAGTAATCAAACTAGCAATTTCAGCCACTTCATCAAACTTAACATCGCCAATTAGCTTGCCGTTCTCATCTCGATTCATACCGACATCAATGACAACAGCCCCTTCCTTGACAAAGTCCTTGGTTACAAAATGTCCACGACCGATAGCCACTACCAAGATGTCCGCTCGCTTAGCAAGCTTGGCTAGATTGTGGGTTCGAGAATGTGTCAGAGTCACTGTTGCATTCTTAGCCAAAAGGAGCTGAGCCATAGGCTTACCGACAATATTGCTTCGCCCGATAACAACCGCTCGCTTACCTTCCAGTTCAACACCGTATTCATGGAACATTTCCATAATGCCTGCTGGAGTAGCCGGAATCATAACCGGATGGCCACTCCATAGCTTGCCCATATTAAGCGGATGGAAGCCATCTACGTCCTTATCTGGATCAATGGCCAGCAGTACCGCTTCATCATCAATATGATCTGGCAAGGGCAACTGAACTAAAATTCCATGCCAATCAGGATTTTGATTATAAGTTTCAATTAAACTCAACAACTCTTCCTGACTGGTCTCTGCTGGCAGACGATCTACCTTACTCCGAAATCCAGCTGCCAAGGCTGAGCGTTCTTTATTACGTACATAAATTTGACTAGCAGGATTATTCCCCACTAGAATCACTACCAAACCAGGTGTTTGTCCTGTTTTCTCTTTTAACTTAGCAGTTTTTTGGGCTAACTTCCCTTGTAACTTTGCGGCCAATGCCTTCCCATCAATTAACTCAGCCATCTCTCTCCCCCTCTTCTTATCACTGTGCCTTCTATTATATCAAAAAACGACTTGATCCCCCTATACATTTTCCTTATACCAGACTATAGTTTAATCTTTTGGCTAAAAGAAAAAGCACCTCATGTGTGCTTCTTAGTATAACAATTCATAGATTTCCATCGCAATCAAGTCAATGCTATCAAAAGTAAAGGTTTCACGAGCTGCAACATCACGGAGTGTGAAGACAGATCCATTTTCCTCATCATAACTATAAGCGACTTCAGCAACAACAACGCCATCACGTTCGAAGTTGCGCTTTAGACTACCACCATCGCTTGCCATACTTTCTAATCGATTAATAATTCTAACTAAATGTGATTCCATTTTTAGTACTCCTATTTGCTTTATCGTTTCTATTTTACCATAAATAGAAAGTGAACACCTAATAAAAGTTTAAAATTTTGTGATTTTTTAACGAAATTTGTTTGACAAAACCAAATAATTTGAAAAATAGATACTGATTTTGACTCTTTATTCTTGCAAAGATAGAGAATACTGATATAATGAGATTATAAAGTTTGACTATTTTTGACCAAATAATTTTTCTTTATAATTTACCAAGAAAGAGGTAAAAATATGCTTTGTCAAAACTGTAAAATCAATGAATCTACCATTCATTTATACACTAATGTAAATGGTAAAAAACAACAAGTCGACCTCTGCCAAAATTGCTATCAGATTATGAAAACTGATCCAAACAACTCTCTTTTGAGTGGACTGACGAACATGAATAATCATAATATGGATCCTTTTGATGATTTCTTTAATCATCTGGGGAATTTCCAAGGACCAAAGGATTCTACACCTCCAACTCAGTCAGGTGGTAGTTACGGAGGGGGCAACTATGGTCCTGGTTCTAACAACCAACGTCCTCAGTCATCCTCCAATAAACCAAAAGGTCTTTTGGAAGAGTTTGGTATTAACGTTACAGAAATTGCTCGACGTGGTGATATTGATCCAGTGATTGGACGAGATGATGAAATTCGTCGTGTTATAGAAATTCTCAATCGCCGAACTAAGAATAATCCAGTCCTTATTGGCGAACCTGGTGTCGGGAAGACTGCTGTTGTAGAGGGCTTGGCTCAAAAAATAGTCGACGGTGATGTGCCTCAAAAATTGCAAGGAAAAGAGGTCATTCGACTTGATGTTGTCAGCCTTGTTCAAGGAACTGGTATTCGTGGACAGTTTGAAGAACGAATGCAAAAACTCATGGATGAGATTCGCAATCGCAATGATATCATTCTCTTTATTGATGAAATCCATGAAATTGTTGGAGCTGGCTCTGCGGGCGACGGTAATATGGATGCTGGAAATATTCTCAAACCTGCTCTTGCTCGAGGTGAACTTCAACTGGTTGGAGCTACTACTCTCAATGAATATCGTATCATTGAAAAAGATGCAGCTTTAGAAAGACGGATGCAACCAGTCAAGGTAGATGAACCAACCGTAGAAGAAACGATCACAATTCTAAAGGGAATTCAAAAGAAATACGAAGATTACCACCATGTTCGCTACACAGATGAAGCTATTGAAGCTGCTGCCATCCTATCCAATCGTTATATTCAGGACCGTTTCCTTCCCGATAAAGCTATTGATCTTTTGGATGAATCAGGATCTAAGATGAACCTAACCCTCAATTTTGTTGATCCAAAAGAAATTGACAGACGCTTGATAGAGGCTGAAAATCTGAAAACAAAGGCCACTCGCGATGAAGATTACGAAAAAGCAGCCTACTTCCGCGACCAAATTGCCAAATATAAGGAAATGCAAACTGCTAAAATAGATGAACAAGATACTCCTATCATCAGTGAGAAGGAGATCGAAGCTATTGTCGAGCAAAAAACAAATATTCCTGTTGGGGATTTGAAGGAAAAAGAGCAGTCTCAGCTTATTCATTTAGCCAGTGATTTGAAGTCTCATGTCATTGGGCAGGATGATGCTGTTGATAAGATTGCAAAAGCCATCCGTCGTAATCGTGTGGGATTAGGCAGTCCAAACCGGCCAATCGGAAGTTTCCTTTTTGTTGGACCGACAGGCGTTGGAAAAACTGAACTTTCCAAACAATTGGCCATCGAACTTTTTGGCTCGGCCGATAGCATGATTCGTTTTGATATGAGTGAATACATGGAAAAACATAGTGTTGCCAAACTTGTGGGAGCACCTCCAGGCTACGTTGGCTATGAAGAAGCAGGCCAGTTGACTGAACGTGTTCGTCGTAATCCATACTCACTCATTCTCTTAGATGAGGTGGAAAAAGCTCATCCAGATGTCATGCATATGTTCTTACAAGTCCTAGATGATGGACGTTTGACTGATGGTCAAGGCAGGACAGTCAGCTTCAAAGATACCATTATTATCATGACTTCCAATGCAGGAACTGGCAAAGTGGAAGCTAGCGTTGGCTTTGGTGCTGCTCGAGAAGGTCGGACAAATTCTGTCTTAGGTGAGTTAGGTAACTTCTTTAGTCCAGAATTCATGAATCGATTTGATGGTATCATTGAATTCAAGGCATTAAGCAAGGATAATCTCTTACAGATTGTGGATCTAATGCTGGAAGATGTTAATAATCGACTCGCTAGCAACGAAATTCATCTAGATGTAACAACTAAAGTCAAAGAAAAATTGGTTGATATGGGCTACGATCCTAAGATGGGGGCACGACCACTCCGTAGAACTATTCAGGATTATATCGAAGATGCTATTACGGACTACTACCTAGAACATCCGACAGATAAGGATTTAAAAGCAATTATGACTAGCAATGGCAAGATTATAATTAAGGGTAAACAAAAAGCTGAGCTTGATTAAACAACTGACATCAGCACTAGCTCGGATTGATGATAGAGAATTAAAAAACTCCAGTCTAATATTTTAGGCTGGAGTTTTCTTTTATTCTACCTGGTAGCGAAGGATCGTTTTCAACTTATCTGGAGAAGTTCTATTAAGATTATTTAAGTATATTTCTCTATGAAAAAGAGATCTTCTATTCAAGAAATTTTCTTTACAAAATTCATCCATTTTTGCAAAAGAAAGGGGTTCACTATCAAAAGAACCAAGGTGAAGCATGGTCAAACATTTTCCTTCTTTGATAGTCTCAAAACGAATCTTTTCATAATGAGCATTTGGTTTTTTTACCTTAACTTTTTCAAGCGCTTCTTTTACCATTTCTTTGCTGATAAAACTCGGCTGAGCAATCATAATGGTATAAATCAACTCTTCTTTGACCAGTTCTCCTTGCTCTTTTTGCTGCCAAATCCCCTCAAGAGGATAAACCGTAAAATCCTGAATCTCTTGATTGGTATGAGATTTTTTATAATCCATTTTTATGGCATAAGCCAAAGCATAGAGAGCTGAAACTTCTTCTGCAAAACCAGGAAGATTGGGATTCCCTGTCCCATCAAGCATGATAAAGGACTGTTGAGGAACCTCAACTACTTTCGGACTCGCCTTCACACCGTATAAGCTTTTCTCTGCTTTTCTCCATTCGTATTTCATTTGTTTACTCCTTTCATCTTTCTATCTATACTATAGCAAGAAAAACCTGACAGGATCTGTCAAGTTTTGTATTTTTGTGAAATAGTTTTAACAATTTGGGCAAGCTCTTGCCGAACTTCAAGTGGCTCTAACACCTCAACACTATCCAAAAAAGATAAAAGATAAGAGTACAAACTACTGTGTTTTGGAAATTCCGTTTCTACTAGTAAATTGCCATCGGGGTCCTGTCTAATTTGACCAGAAAATTCTTCATAGACACGAAAAGCCTGACTTTTGTCGAATTTTAATGTAAGGCTAACAAGTTCTTCCTTCACCTTCTCTTTATTGATGGCCAGTTGGACTGTTTTTCTTTCAAATGTTTCCGGCAATATCTGACATTGACTGACTCTGCTTAGTTTAAAAAGGCGAAAATCTTGCTTCTTCCTACAAAAACCATATAGATACCAAGCCTGACTTTTAAAGAGCAATTGCAGAGGCTCAACCATTCGAGTTTCTTCTTTCTCCTGCCCCCTATAGAGGAAACTGATCAAGCATTTTTGGAAAATCGCTTGTTTGATTATGTCAAAAAGATCTGCTTGATATTTTTGATTTCGCCAATCTGTAAAATCAACACGAATCCAATTTTCTGTACTCGCTTGAAAAAGACTTTGTAACTTCTCTAGAGCTTGGCTTTCACCTTTTAAAGCCTCCAATCCCTGAAGTGATAAGAGTACATCTTCTCTTTCTGCTTCTGATAACAGGCTTTTATCTAAAACGAAAGAGTTCATTAGAAAAATTCCTCCACCTTTTCCCGGGTTGCAATATATTGGGACACCTGCTCCACTTAGACGGTCTATATCACGATAAATTGTCCGTACTGATACTTCCATTTTCTGAGCAAGTTCTGGGGCAGTGACTCTCTCTTTTTCTAATAAACAATATAAAATTCTAAATAAACGATGAGTTGTCATAATTTCACTTCCTTACCTTAAACCTATTGTAACACATCTCAAGTAAGAGATTAAAATAAGATATTTCGGCTACTTTCTTTTTAACTTTCCTATACAGTAAACCTTGACAGGGAGCGCTTTCTGCCTTATGATATTAGTAAAAGAAGGAAAGGATTCAACATGACAATAGCGACATTTGGACAAAAAAAAGAAGGCGTTGAATATAGTAATCGATATGGTGTTTACGCAGTCATTCCTAACCAAGAAAATGATAAGATCATCCTTGTTCAGGCTCCTAATGGGGCTTGGTTTCTTCCAGGAGGAGAAATTGAAGAAGGTGAAGATCACCTATCTGCCTTAGAGCGTGAATTAATAGAAGAATTAGGATTTACCGCTCAAATTGGTAAATATTATGGTCAAGCGGATGAATATTTTTACTCAAGGCATCGAGACCGATACTTTTACAATCCAGCTTACATTTACGAAACCACTTCATTTGAGCAATCTCAAAAACCACTAGAAGACTTCAATCAACTTGCTTGGTTCCCAATTGATGAAGCAATTGAAAAACTCAAAAGAGGTAGCCATAAATGGGGCGTAGAGATGTGGAAAATGGAGCATCAAGCAAAATAATTTTGCCAATTTTTTCATGTCTAACTTCGTAGGATATTTCACAATTTATCTCATAAGTGTTATAATTAATAGTAGATCATCATACAGGAGGAGATCTTATGAAGCTTATCAATACAACTAATAGCCATGCGGTTCTCATTCAAAGTCAGCTTGAAAGTACTGATGCTACTTTAGTTGAGACTTACTCAGCTGGCAATACCGATGTTGTCTTTACCCAAGCACCCAAGCATTATGAAATACTGATTGCAAATACACACCGTGCAGTGCGTGAACAAGAAATTGAAAAAATTCGTGACTTCTTCCTCAAAAGAAAAATAGATACAAAAGCGATTGATGCTGCCGGTATTCAAACAATCTATGCTGACAAACTCATTGAAATTTCAATTCCATTAAAATAAGCTTCTAAGCTTATTTTTTTATTCTTTTATAACAACTTAATCTGCCTTATAAACCATGGTAAGGTGAGGTGTTGACTCAAATAGAAAGGGCTGACCAACTGCCTCAAAGCCGTATTTCTCATAGAGTTCAACAACTTGTTCTTGTGCCTCAATTTTAATTTCCTTTCCTGGCCATTTTTCGGCACAGAAACTCAGAATTTCTCTGATAAGCTGTCCTCCCAATCCTTTTCCTCGACTAGATTTAGCTGTAACAACTCGACCAAAGACTAGATGTTCACCCTCCACAAAGACACGAGCATAAGCGTCAATTTCTTCGCCTTCATTAGTATGAAAAACGTGTACTGCTTCTAGATCCTTCGCATCTAATTCATGGTAGATTCGCTCCTGCTCCACCACAAAAGTATCAATTCGTAGTTTTAGGATTTGATAAAATTCTATCACATCCAGCTCACTTAAATTTTTCTTCCACCACATACTTGTTTCCTCCAAACTTTTAATGTATAATAATTGCAAATGCAACTACAAAGGAGTTCCTATGGATTACCGTCAACTTTTCAGACAAATGGGTTTCATTTCAAGACAGGCCATGATGAAAATGAATCAGGAAGCTAGTAACTACGGGCTTGACAATAATCTGTTTCTACTTCTGATTCGCATCGTCGAGAATGAAGGGATGACACAATCTCAACTAGCAGAAATGGTCCAGATTGATAAAACAACTCTTAGCAGATCTTTACAAAAGTTGGAAGATCGAGGGCTTATTATCAAAAAGACCAAAGCTCAAAATAAGAAATTCAAAGAGCTCTATCCTAGTAGTCAGGCTCTCAAACTCTATGACCAACTGATTGGCTTTGAAAATAGCTACGTCAGTCAGGCACTGCAGCAACTGACCTCTTCTGAGCTCTTTCAGCTCCAAAACATTTTATCTAAAATAAGCACTCCTAGATTATAATCTAGGATAGCACACTATAGTTGCAAATGCAACTATGGATTTTATTCCAATATCCAACAATATAAAATAGAATTAGTTTATATAAAAACGGCTTGCCATTTAAAGGCAAAGCCGTTTTTATTGTTTTAAGAAATTAATTATTTTGTCTCAAATCCTTCTGCGACCGCATCTGCAAAGTTTTCTTCTACAATGCTTGCACAGTGGTCACAGATAACTGCATGGTAGCTACGTTCAGCAGTAGTTGGATCAATACGACGACAACGGTCACAAACTTCACCTGTAGCGCGTTCAACTGTAAAGGTTACGTCTTCGAAGCTAACTGCGCCTTCTGGAGCTGGTCCTTCTGCGATGGTCAATTCAGACACGATCAAAAGTTGAGCCACATTGCTGTCCACTGCTCCAAGAAGAGTTTTCACCACTTCATTTGGGTAAACTGTCAAGTGTGCTTCGAGTGATTTACCGATTACTTTGGCATTACGTGCCTCTTCCAAGGCTTTTTGGGCCTGTCCACGGAAGCCCATGAAGGCTGCCCATGTATCCAAGATTTCTTCTTGATTAGCAAAAGTTTCCGCTTCTGGCAATTCTGACAATTGAACAAAGTCTTCAGCTTCAAACTCAAGATATGACCAGATTTCTTCCGCAGTGTGAGGAAGGATTGGTGTCAAGAGTTTGGTGATTTTCACAAGAATATCATAGAAAACAGTCTGCATTTGACGGCGTTCGAGTGATTTGGCACCTTCAATGTAAACAACGTCTTTAGCGAAGTCAAGGTAGAAGGCTGACAAGTCAACGTTGATAAAGTTCACCAAGGCCTTGTAGATTGTCAAGAATTCAAAGTCTGCATAGGCATCACGAATAGTCTTAACAAGCTGATTAAAGCGAACAGTCATGTACTTATCAACTGAACGGAGCTCATCGTAAGCTACTGCGTCCTCAGCTGGGTTAAAGTCAGATGTATTAGCAATCAAGAAACGAAGAGTGTTACGAATCTTACGGTAAGTTTCAGAGACTTGGCTCAAGATATCCATAGAGATACGCACATCGTTGCTTGAGTCCACACTTGTTACCCAGAGACGCAAGATTTCCGCACCAAATTGTTTTTCAACATCGCTTGGAGCAATCGTATTCCCAAGAGATTTAGACATCTTCTCACCTTTACCGTCAAGGGCAAAACCTTGTGACAAGATTTGTTTGTATGGCGCTACGCCATGGTTAGCAACTGATGTGATAAGTGATGAGTTGAACCAACCACGGTATTGGTCAGAACCTTCTAGGTAGAGGTCAGCTGGGTATTTGAGTTCTGGACGGTTGACCACAACTCCATTCCATGAAGAACCTGAGTCGAACCATACGTCCATGATATCCGTTTCTTTCTTGAACTCACCATTTGGTGAACCTGGATGGGTAAATCCTTCTGGCAAGAGGTCTTTAGCCTCACATTCCCACCAGATGATAGAACCGTGTTCCTCAAAGAGTTGAGCCACGTGCTCAATAGTTTCAGCTGTCATAATTGGCGTTCCGTCTTCTGCATAGAAGATAGGAAGAGGAACTCCCCAAGCACGTTGACGAGAGATTACCCAGTCACCACGGTCACGAATCATGTTGTAAAGACGCACTTTACCCCATTCTGAGTGGAATTTCACTTTTTCAATTTCGTCCAAGATTTCTTGGCGGAATTTTGAAACTGAGGCAAACCACTGTGGAACTGCACGCCAGATGATTGGTTTTTTCGTACGCCAGTCAAATGGGTATGAGTGAGAGATTTCTTCTTGAGCAAGAAGGAGATTACCAAGTTTTTCGATAACAGTTGGAACAACCTTGTCATAGAACTGACCTGCAAAATCAGGACCTGCATTCTCCATCATGATACCACGTTCGTTAACTGTTACAGCAACTTCAAGACCGTTAGCAACACCGACATTGTAGTCGTCCTCACCAAAACCAGGGGCTGTATGGACAATACCTGTACCAGAGTCAGTCGTAACGTGGTCACCAAGGATCACCAACTCATCTACAGCTGTATCCCATGGGTGGACTGTCACAATGTGGTTCAATTCTTGACCACGATAGGTCGCCAAGACTTGCACATCAGCCCAACCAAATTTCTCAGAAAGACTATTTAATAATTCTGAAGCAACCACAAACTTACGAGATTCACCAGCTGGTTGTACGACTACATAATCAATATCTGCTCCAACTGTCAATCCACGAGAAGCCGTAATGGTAAATGGCGTAGTTGTCCATACGACGATATAAGTATCTGTATCTAGCACACCTTTTCCGTCTTTGACGCGGTTAGCATAGTAAAGGGAAGTTGAAAGCAAATCATGGTACTCAATTTCCGCTTCAGCAAGGGCTGACTCAGAAGACCATGACCAGTAAACTGGCTTGGCACCACGATAGATATAACCTTTTTTAGCCATTTCACCGAAGACACGGATTTGAGCTGCTTCATAGTCTGGTGTCAAGGTCACATAAGGATTTTCCCAGTCACCAGAAACACCCAAACGTTTAAAGTCTTCTCGTTGTTTATCAACTTGAGAAAGAGCGTACTCACGGCAAAGTTTCAAGTACTCAACCAAGTCCATTTCTTTGCGTTTAACACCTTGTTTTGCCAATACCTGCTCGATTGGCAGACCATGTGTATCCCAACCAGGAATATAAGGTGCGTAAAATCCAGACATAGACTTCGAACGAACAATAATATCTTTAGAAATCTTGTTCATCGCGTGTCCAACGTGGATATTTCCGTTTGCATACGGAGGTCCATCATGCAAGGTGAAATGCGGTTTTCCTTGGTTCAATTCTTGACGACGTTGGTAAAGTTTTGCTTCTTCCCATTCTTTTTGCCAAACTGGTTCTTTAGTTGGAAGACCAGCACGCATTGGAAAGTCTGTTTTCCCAAGATTAAGGGTTTCTTTAAGTTTCATTGTTTCTCCTTTAATTTAAAATGACAAAATAAAAACCACGACTCGCAAAAAGGACGAAAATCGTGGTACCACCTTTGTTTAGATAGAAAATAGCCACTACTATTACTATCCCTCTTTTTCCGTAACGTGGAAGAAACGTCGTATTTTACTAATTTCAAATACGATATTGTAAAATGATAAATCAACTAATAGGGATTGCAAGTCTTACACCACCACTTGCTCGCTAGGAATATATTGGTTAATTTGTGTTTTTACAGTTCTTTCTTATAGGATATCAACAGGTTCAGAAGTTTTTTCTTCTGTCAATTCTGGAACAGCCTCCATAACTCTTGTCTCAGACAAGTCACCATCTGACTCAGCAATTCGTTGCTGTAAATCAGCCATCTCTTCTGGTGAAAATTGACGAGTTACTTCAGATTCGTCATCTACATAAGGCGTCATTGTTTGACCAAGTGCCTCTTGAATAACTTCTTTGAATGCATCATCACTTGTTTGGAGATAAGTTGCTGTCGGGCGAAGAATTTCTTCCCATTCAGATGAATCAACAATGCTCAATTGACTTTCAATTGTTGACTTAAGACGTTGATGGAAGACACGAGCCTTATTTTTCAGCTCTTCTGTTTCTATCGCAACTTTTTTAGCGTTATCAGTTGCTTGGCGTAAAATTTCGTTTGCCTTGAACTTAGCATGGTCTAAAAGATGTTGCGCTTCTTGATCAGCCTGACGCATGATGTTATCAGATCTTTCTTGAGAAGCCTGTTTAAGCTTTTCAGCAGTGTCTTGTGCTATTAAAACAGACTGACTAAGAGAATCTTTCATCTCATCAAAATAAGTTAAACGCTCTTCTAAGTTCTTAATGCGTGCATCTTTATTATGATTTTCACGAACCAAGTCCTCGTAATCGCGAACTACAATATCAAGAAATTCGTCTACTTCCTCAACATTGTAACCTCTAAATTTCGTACTAAAGGATTTATCTTTAATTTCTAATGATGTAAGAGCCATATTTTTTCCTCATTTACTAGATTGTATTTGAATCGTTAATTTATGCTTCCCATTCTTAGAGAAGCCATTTTCTTTTACTATTTTAAATCTTCCAAATCTACGGACACTAATCAAATCATTTAATTCAACTAAATAACTGGGATTATCAATAATAGAATAGTTTACTTTCACGTGTTTCCCAAAAATCAACTGGGAGGCATCATTCCGAGATAGTTTAAAGCTACTAGCAATCAATTTGTCCAATCTCATACTCGAAGCAAGAATCTCTTTAGAAACCTGAGCCTCTTGCACTCGTAAAAGCCTCTCAAAGCCAACTTCTTTTAGTTTAACAGGAGTTTTAGCAATTTTAGAGATATGATCTATAAAAAATTGAGTAAACCTTTTATCTACTAGAACCTGAGCCCTATCCTTTTCCACCAGAATATCACCAAAAGTTCGACGATCCAATCCTAATCGGTTCATCAAAGTCCCAAAGATTTGAGAATGAGTTAGTTGCTGAAATTTACTAGGATAGACAATTTCAAGCAAGGTCAAATCAAAATCTTCTTTATCTAATTGGTAATAGGAAGGTGCAATTATTACCCTGACCCATTCACTAGGAAAATAGTCACTACTGACAAAAGTTTGTAATTGATATTTGTTCGCAAGACTTTCAAGAATTTTAGCCTGATGAGGATTAATAAAAGAAGTAACCTCTATACTGTATGTATCCTCAACCCGCTGAATCAATTCCAAACTTTTATCTAGGAAAGCATGATCTTCCGCAGAATAGTGTTGAAAGATTTCTTTATGTCCCCTTGTCATGCAAGTACCGAGAGCAAAATCTGAACAAGCCATTGGCTACCGAAATGGATACAAAGTACAGCAACATAAACTGTCAAATCCAAACCAGCAAACTGAAGTGGTAGGCGACGGAAAGGTTTCAAGATAGATTCTGAAATTCTTAGAACGAGTTGCCCTAGAGACGTCTGATAAGCACCAGGAAACCATGACATAAGAGCATATGCAACAAGAATCAGCGAAAGAATTCTCGCTGATAATAAGATAAAGTTTATAATAAATAACATCTTATCTGCGCTTCATGTCAAAATCAAATTCACTATGCACGCCATCAGGCAATTTAATATCCTCGATATTCACCACGACATTTACTGGAGTCAAGAGGTACATAGTGCCAGAAACTCTTCTGAGATTCCCCATCAGGACTTGCTTAGCGCCATCCAAGTAATCAATACAGCGACGCGCTTGCACTTCTGTCATATATTGGAAATCAATCAAAACACTTTCATTTGCGAGAAGCAAATCTACAATTGCAGGTGCATCTTCATATTTTTTAGGATAACGAACATCAATCGTTACTTTTTCTGAAGTCGCAACTGAATGATTTTGAGCTAACTCTTGTTGACGAGCATGCAAACGTGTAATATTCTCATTAGATGACGGTGTATTAGTCACATGTTGAGACGAGCTAGACACTAAACGAGGCTGTTTAATATCTCTAACCGGTTCCTGCTGAGCAGGACGTGAATTAGATGGCTTTACTGCTTGTTGCTGGACTCTAGATTCTGCAACCTGTACGTCATCTCCGTCTTCTGTAAAATATTCTATAAATTTATCGAATCTATCTTTTAATGACATGGTTCTTCCCTATTTAAAAAATGATGTCCCTATTCTCACAAATGTTGACCCGTTAGCAATTGCAGTTGCAAAATCTCGACTCATTCCCATACTGATCTCAGAAAAGGGCATATTAGTTATTTGTTTATTTTGTAATTTTTTCTGAAGTTCGTGGGTCGCTTGGAATATTTTTTCTAAGTCTTCTTCTCCAGCGTCTATGGGAGCCATAGTCATAATCCCCACTATTTCAAGATGTTCAAGTTTTTCTAAAGCAGGTAAAACAGCTTCTATCTCATTCACCGCAAAACCGTGCTTACTTTCTTCACCTGACACATTGACTTGCAAGAAGCATTTAATAGTATGTTCTGCCCGCTTTTCAATTTCCTCGGCTAGTTTGAGAGAGTCTAAAGCATGGAAATAATCAACACAGTTAATAACTTCCTTAACTTTTCTACGCTGAAGCGTCCCTATTAAATGCCAAGTCAACTCCTCATCCTTTAAATACTGGTACTTTTCTAAGAATTTATCTACTCGGTTTTCACCGATATGTTTTACTCCTGTTTTTACCAGCTCTTTAGCAGTAGAGCTGTCAACATACTTGGTGACAGCTACAATACTTACTGAATTTTCAGGACGATTCGCCTTTCGAGTAGCTTCAGCTACTGCTGCAAAAACTTGATCCTTATTTTTTTGTAAATCCATTTTTAGCGATTTCTAAAAAACGGAGGTGTTTCTAATTCATCATCATCAGATGAACTATCTGTATATCTTTCTACAGTTGGCTTAGAACCACCTTGTGTTTCACGGACAATATTGTCACGGCGCAAATCCCACTCACCGAAAGCTGAAGTTTGTTTTTTCTCTGGCTGTTGACGAGTAGTTTTTGGAATTTCAACTGTTTCAGTCAAATCGAAATTTCTATCATAAGAATGATGACTACGAGTTTCGCGAACAGGCTCGTTATGTGAACGTTTTGGCGAACGAATACCGCTAACTTTTTCAACACGATCCTGACGAACACCTGTGGCAACCACAGTCACGCGAATTTCATCACGCATACTTTCATCAATTGAAGTACCCAACCAGATGTTTACTCCGTGTCCAGCAGCTTGATTTACAATTTCAGAAGCCTCTTCAGCCTCAATCAATGTCATATCCAGACCACCAGTAACGTTGACAATCACGTCTTCAGCACCATCAATAGTTGTTTCAAGAAGTGGTGAGTAAATTGCTTTACGAGCAGCTTCAATCACACGCTCCTCGCCACTACCAATACCGATACCCATCAAGGCATTACCCTTATCAGCCATAACAGTCTTAACATCTGCGAAGTCAAGATTAATCAGACCAGGACTAGTAATCAAATCAGTGATACCTTGGACACCTTGGCGAAGAACATTGTCAGCTTCACTCAAAGCCTCAAGAAGAGGTGTTTTCTTATCAACAATCTCAAGTAAGTTATTATTTGAAATAATCAACAAAGTATCAACATGCTCTCGAAGCTCATTGATTCCTTCAATTGCAAAATTACCGCGTTTGCTTCCTTCAAAGCCAAATGGGCGAGTTACAACTGCAACAGTCAAAGCCCCCAAACCTTTTGCAATGCGAGCAATAACCGGAGCGGCTCCAGTACCGGAACCTCCGCCCATACCAGCCGTAATGAAGACCATATCTGCTCCTGAAAGAGCTTCTGTCAATACTTCTTCACTCTCTTCAGCAGCTTTACGACCTACTTCAGGCTGTCCTCCAGCACCAAGTCCACGTGTTAATTTTGGACCAAGCTGGATAACTGTTTCTGCTTTTGTACTACTCAACGCTTGAACATCCGTATTGGCAGCGATAAACTCAACGCCAGCAACACCTTCGTCAATCATGCGGTTAATAGCGTTACCACCGCCACCGCCGACACCAATTACTTTAATGATTGCGCCTTGAGCCGCAGCTGTGTCAAATGAAAATGTCATATTTAAACCCTTTCCTTTAATCAAACAGATTGCCTAACCAGTTACGGGCACGATCTGTTAATTTTTCTGTCTTTGTTTCTTGTTCTTGGCTTTGCGCCACTTCAATCGCAGGTTCAACTCTAGTTTCAGCTTCTACCTGAGGTAGTGGATCTCTTTGAGTAGTAATACGAGAAGGATTGATAGACTGCGTTTGGAGCGGACGTACAAAATTGCTTGGTTGCTGACGCAACATCTCATTACCTTGAACGGCTGCCTGAGCCAAAGCATCAACATCCGTCAAGTTTCCAGCATATTCAGACAAGCTAATCACATGAGCAAAGGCTGGATTTCGAATTCCAATTTGATTTGGAACATAAAGTTTAACTGGAACTCCAAAAATTTCTTGAGCCAATTCCACAACACCTGGTAAGATAGCGCCACCACCGATGATCACGATTCCACCTGGCAAATCTAACAAGTGTCTTCTTTCTAGATCCTGCTTAATTTGCTCAAAGACATGTTTCAAACGTGCTGAAATAATCTCAGCTAAGTAACTTTCTGTTACTTCAACTGGATTAACTTCACCAATAACTTCAACTTGGAATGTTTCTTGACTAGCTGCTGGCACATAAGCTTCACCATAGTTGAACTTCAAACTTTCAGCTAGTTTTTGAGAAGTCTTAAGAACTTTAGAAATATCTTTTGTGACATAATCGCCACCTTCTTGGTAGATATTGGTGTATTGAAGTTCTTGATTTCTAACAGAAGCTACTGTTGTTTGGCCTCCACCCATATCGATGACTGTAGCGCCAAATTCACGTTCACCTTCGTTTAAAACTGATTTTGTCATTGCAAGTGGTGAAATAATAATGTTTTCAATTTGAACCCCTGCACGTTCCACAGTTTTACGTAAGTTATGAAGAATAGTACGCGGACCAGTATAGAGCAAACCACGCATTTCTAAACGAATCCCCATCATGCCACGAGGATCACGAATTCCTTGGAAACCATCGACGATGAATTCCTCTGGAATAAATGTGATTACTTCCCGATCAGGAGTCATACTCTTTGTCAAAGCAGACCGAACAACATTTTCTACATCAATATCTGTGATTTCTTTGGCATCATTTGTAACAGGAATCATTCCTTGTGAAGGCTCAATTTGTAGTAAGTTTGCAGGCAAGCCTACGTTAACTACTTTGATTGAAATCCCCGCTTTTTCTTCTGCTTGAGCAATTGCTGTTTTAATAGCAGCAGCTGCTGCCTCAATATCTACAATAATTCCGTCTTTTACACCAGCACTTTTGGCATTGCTAACACCAATTACATTAATTTCATCATTGATGTGCTCAGCCACTAATACTTTAATGGAGCTAGTTCCTATATCTAATCCTGTAAAGAAGCCGTCTCTAGCCATTACATCATTCCTCTCTATCATCCGAGTTTCCTACTTTATCGACAACTCTAAAAAATACAGTTATCCATTGCCTATTATAACACAAAATTAGCAAAAGTGGAGAGTTTTTCTTCGTTTTCTTTAGTTATTTGTTTCATCAGTAACATCTGACGGTGCTGCCTCTGTTTCACTCTGCTCAGTTTCTTCTGAACTTTCGTTCTTTTCTTGTTCTTCTTTTTGCGCAAGACTAGCAGAATAACTAAAGATTCCCGCTTCCATATCCACAATACTAGGTTCCGTCAACAATGGATGTACACGACTGTAGTAAGGTAATTTCTTATGAATATCTGAAAGAGGAACAATAATCTTATGCTCATCTTTCATTGTCAAAGTTAATAAATCTTTTGTAGCCTTACTTGGAGTCAAATCTACAGTTTGAATTTCATTTTTGATACTATCCGGTACATCTGATAATTCTTGCATAAGTTTCTTAACCTTAGCTTTATCAGATAGATTAAGGCGCATGTAATTTTCAGGCAAAGCTTCTTTCTTTACTGGTTGATTAATCACAGTTCCATTGCTGATGACTGGATAGATATTTCCAGTAGAAGCTTCATAGGCTAGAATCTTAAATTCTGTGACTTGAATTTTGAATGTAATCGGGAACTGATATGAAATTTCAGCCTTTTCGATCCAAGCATTCGCTTTTTTCAAGTTGTTAGCATACTGATTACGATTCAAAAACGTTGTTAAAGTGTAATCTCGACTATCAATTTGGGTAGCTTTGATAATTTCATCTTGAGTTACACGCTCATTTCCTGTAACTACTATATTTTTAAGGCTACCTAAAGGAGTAATAAAGTAGAGTGACAGAAGAATCAAGAGAGAGCTGATAACCAGAACTGGTATAGCCCTGTATAGATGAATTTTCTCGATTCTAGGTTTGTCTGGCTTAGCTTCTTTTTCAATTTCTATATCAGCTTGACCTACAAAATTTTCAGTTCGATCTTCTGAAACATCACTTGATTCTTCGGTGTTTTCTTTATCATACTCTTCATCGTCTTCTGAGGTCTCTTCAACATCTTCTGTCTCTTCAGACTCATTTGTCTCATCGTCATCTGAAGCTTGATCTTGAGCTTGGTCTTCTTTTTCATCTTCGCTATTATCTGTTTCGTTTGTCCCAGCAGATTCTGAAGTTTCCAAAGTCTCATCGTTACGCTCTTCTTCATCAGTTTCAGAGGCTTTTTCTTGAGATTTTTTTTCTAAGTACTCCTGATGACGTTTTTGCCACTCAGATAAATATTTTTGGAGTTCTTTTTGGTCACCTTTATCTTTTGTCGTCATTTTTTCCCTTTGTTTATATCATTTTTCAATACAGCATAAAAATCTTCTACTGACTTGATTTCATGAGAATTTTTCATCGCTTGATAATATGATTCTTTATCCCTTAGAACCTGCTCCACAGAAGCTTCCAGCCCTTCTAAAGTTAGCTGCTTTTCTTCCAGCTTCACAGCATAGCCTTTTTTCACAAAATAATCCGCATTTTCAATCTGATCTCCACGGCTGGCTTCGCGTCCTAAAGGAACGATGATATGCAACTTAGCCATAGCCAAGAGCTCAAAGATTGTATTGGAACCACCTCGAGTCACCACCACATCTGCCAGGTCCATCAAAGGCTGGTAGAGGTCCGTCACATAGGCTCTGCGAAAGAGACGATTCGACAGAACATCCAAACTTGCATCACCTGTCAGATTGATAACGTTGTAGCGCTCAGTCAGCGTAGCTTGATTTTTGCTGACAAAGTCATTGAAGACCTTAGCACCAGCAGAACCACCGACAAAAAGCAGAGTGGGCAGTTCTTTATCAAAATATTGACGGATTTCTTCTAGTTCCTGCGGTAGGACTGGCTCTTGACTACCGACCTTGGTCACAGCTCCGACATGCTCAATCTTGGTCAGACTAGAGCTTTGCTCAAAGGTTGAATACATCTTGGTCGAACACTTATAGGCGATTTTATTGGCCAAGCCAATGGATAGATCCGATTCATGAACATAGACGGGCACTCCTGACAGCCGAGCTGCAATCACGGGCGGAACAGATACAAAGCCTCCCTTAGAAAAGAGGGCCTGTGGCCATACCTTGAGCATGATGCCCAAAGACTGAAAAATGCCCCAGACGACCTTAAAGCCATCCAGCAGATTCTGCCACGAAAAGTAGCGACGAAGTTTACCGGTAGCTACCGAATGGAAGGTCACGTCCAGTCCCGACTTTTGGATTTCTTGATACTCAATACCATGCTTATCGCCAATATAATGGACCTGCCAGCCTTCTTTGATAAATTTCGGAATCAGGAGAAGGTTGAGGGTTACATGCCCGACCGTTCCTCCGCCTGTAAATACAATCTTTTTCATCTTAACCTTTTAATTCTTCAAATGCAGCGAGGAATTCATCGCCACGGACTTCAAAATTACTATACATATCCCAGCTAGCATTGGCAGGACTGAGCAAGACAATATCTCCTGACTCTGCTTGAGCAAAAGCCTTATGAGCTGCATCCCGGACATTAGTCGCATCCAGATAAGAAACACCAGCCTGATCAGCGGCTCTCTTTACACGCGGAGCTGATTGCCCTAAGATTACTATCTTCTTGAGCCCTTTGAGATCAGGCACCAACTCGTCAAATTCATTGCCTCGGTCCAAGCCACCTGCAATCAGAATCACCTTGCTATTGTCAAAACCGGACAAGGCTTTCTGGGTTGCCAAGATATTGGTAGACTTACTGTCGTTGTAAAAGGCAACCTCATTTACCTGCCCCACATACTGGAGACGATGCTTAACGCCTCCAAAAGCTGACAAGACTTCTTTGATCGTCTGATTATCAATACCACGAAGTTTAGCTACTGCAATAGTAGCCAGAGCATTTTCGACATTGTGACTGCCAGGAACACCGATTTCAGCCACCTTTATAATCGCTTCTCCACGGAAGGTCAAGACATCACCATCAAGATAGGCACCATCCACCTTTTCAGTTGTTGAAAAAGGAACAACAGTAGCCTGAGTTTGGCTAGCCATTTCCTTGGCCCAATCTTGATTGAAATTCAAAACAAGATAATCATCAGCTGTCATGTTTTTCTGGATATTCCACTTGGCAGCTGCATATTCCTCAAAAGAGCCATGGTAGTCCAGATGAGTCGGCATGAGATTGGTGATCACAGCTATCTGTGGATGAAAAGCCTCAATCCCCATCAACTGGAAGGAAGACAGTTCCATGACCAGTGTATCTTTGCCACTAGCTGATTGGGCTACTTGACTGGCAGGAAAACCGATATTACCAGACAAAAGACCATTTTGACCACCAGCCGTCAAGACTTGCGCAATCATGGTTGTGGTCGTCGTTTTGCCATTTGATCCCGTAATACCAATAATCGGAGCTTCAGAAATCAGATAAGCCAACTCAACTTCAGTGATAACAGGAATCTCCTTCTCCAGAGCCCGAATAACCATAGCATTATTATAAGGAATACCTGGATTTTTAACCATCAATTCAAAGTTTTCATCCAGCAACTCCAGAGGATGGCCTCCTGTCACCACTTTAATGCCTTCTTCTAGCAAGGATTGAGCAGCAGGATTTTCCTCGAAAGGTTTACCGTCGTTAACTGTCACGATGGCTCCTAATTTATCTAAAAGGCGAGCAGCAGATTCACCTGACTTGGCCAAACCTAAAACCAAGACTTTTTTGTTAGCAAAACTGGCTATATTTTTCATAAAAAACCTCTTTAATTATACTTCATTCTATTTTACCCTTTTTTAAAGAAATAAAAAAGTCATAGATGCGCTTTATTTACCTCTGTTGTTAACTTGTGAAAAAAATGTGATATTTTTTCTGATTTGCAATGATTTGTAATAGAACTCTAAAAGTTATAAGAGTCCTTTCTTCAAGTCTTTTCATTTTGTAATCTACAAAAAAAGGCCTAGAACTAAAGCGAATTTTAGTTCTCAAGCCAATTTTTAATCTTTTCTTTTATCGCCTAAAAAATCAAATAAACCAGGTTTCTTATCTAATCGAGCAATGTCGCGTAAGGCAAAATAAGCCAAAATAAGCATAGCAGCCCCGACAAATAACTCTCCTGGCATTTGAAAAATCCGAAATGCCGCTAATACCAAGAGAATGATAAACAAAACCAAGACTAATACAACCGATAAGACATTAAAGGTGCCTTTAATGCTCTGAGGAGCAGCAAAAAGGTAATACAAGAGAATCAAAATTCCAATTATTAAATAAACCATGACTGCTCCTCCCTTCTATGATTATTCAGCTGATTTTTTCTTTTTATTAGCTTTTTCGCGTTCTTGTTTGTTCAAAATTTGCTTACGCAGACGGATGGACTCTGGTGTTACTTCCATGTATTCATCATCATTCAAGAATTCCAAAGATTCTTCTAGCGTCAAGATACGAGGTGTCTTGATAACAGCTGTTTGGTCCTTGGTAGCTGAACGAACGTTAGTCATCTGTTTAGCTTTGGTGATATTCACAGTCAAGTCGTTTTCACGAGAGTTTTCACCGATGATCATTCCTTCATAAACCTCAGTACCTGGGTTGACAAAGATAGTACCACGTTCTTCAATAGACATGATAGAGTATGTTGTAGCCTTACCAGCATCAATGGAAACAAGGGCACCACGATGACGACCACCGATTTCACCAGGAATCACTGGCAGGTATTGATCAAAGGTATGGTTCATAATTCCATAACCGCGAGTCATAGATAAGAACTCAGTAGAGTAACCAATCAAACCACGCGCAGGAACCAAGAAGACCAAACGAGTCTGTCCATTACCAGTAGCCACCATATCTAGCATTTCACCCTTGCGTTCTGAAAGGCTTTGGATAACAGAACCTTGGTATTCTTCTGGTGTGTCGATTTGGACGCGCTCAAATGGTTCGCACTTAACGCCATCAATCTCTTTTACGATAACTTCTGGACGAGATACTTGTAGCTCATAACCCTCACGGCGCATTGTTTCGATCAGGATTGACAAGTGCAATTCTCCACGTCCTGAAACAGTCCATTTATCTGGTGAGTCCGTTGGGTCAACACGAAGCGAAACGTCTGTTTGCAATTCTGCTTGCAAGCGTTCTTCCACCTTACGAGAAGTCACCCATTTTCCTTCACGACCTGCAAATGGTGAATTGTTTACCAAGAAGGTCATTTGAAGCGTTGGCTCATCGATGTGTAGGATTGGAAGAGGTTCAATGGCATCTGTCGGTGTAATGGTTTCACCAACAAAGATATCTTCCATACCTGAAACGGCAATCAAGTCACCTGCTTTAGCTTCTTGGATTTCACGACGTTCCAAACCAAAGAAACCGAAAAGTTTTGTAACACGGAAGTTTTTGGTTGTGCCGTCTAGTTTAGAAAGGGTAACTTGGTCACCGACTTTCACACTACCACGAAAGACACGTCCGATACCGATACGACCTACGAAGTCATTGTAGTCCAAAAGAGACACTTGGAACTGCAAAGGCTCATCTGAATTGTCCACTGGAGCTGGGATATGGTCGATGATGGTATCAAAGATTGGTGCCATTGTTTTTTCTTGATCAGCTGGATCGTCTGACAAGGAAGAAGTTCCGTTGATCGCTGATGCATAAACAACTGGGAAATCAAGCTGGTCATCATCTGCACCAAGCTCGATGAAGAGTTCCAATACTTCGTCTACTACTTCTGCTGGACGAGCTGATGGTTTGTCGATTTTATTTACAACCACGATTGGAACAAGGTCTTGTTCCAAGGCTTTTTTCAATACGAAACGAGTTTGTGGCATGGTTCCTTCGTAGGCATCTACCACCAAGACAACACCGTCAACCATTTTCATGATACGCTCAACTTCTCCACCGAAGTCCGCGTGTCCAGGTGTGTCCATGATATTGATACGAGTTCCGTTGTAGGCAACGGCTGTATTTTTAGCAAGAATTGTAATTCCACGCTCTTTTTCGATATCGTTTGAGTCCATCGCACGCTCTGCCAACTCTGTACGTGCATCAAGAGTTTCAGATTGTTTCAATAATTCGTCAACGAGGGTTGTTTTACCGTGGTCAACGTGGGCGATAATCGCAATGTTACGGATATCTTCTCTTAATTTTGTCATGATTTCCTCTAATATTTAAATTTTTATTTCTAACTGAACAATTATACCACAGTCTCACTCAAAAATCACA
The DNA here is from genome assembly GCF_041432475.1 of Streptococcus sp. 27098_8_75. Taxonomy (NCBI): domain Bacteria; kingdom Bacillati; phylum Bacillota; class Bacilli; order Lactobacillales; family Streptococcaceae; genus Streptococcus; species Streptococcus sp. 27098_8_75. Next base: position 43,630 of record NZ_JAPVZR010000007.1, on the reverse strand, counting down.
GTTCAGCTAAGTGTAAATGTTTTCATTGAAAAATCAGCTCCTCTCGCACTCGTTTGCATTTCTTACATTGAAATTTTATAATTAATCATAAGATCATTGAAAGGAAGAATTATGCGATTAGACCGTTTGCTAGCTCAAGCATCAATTAGCCGAAAATCCATGAAACAGGCCTTGCTCCGAAGAGCTATTCTGGTAGATCAAACCCCTGCTAGAAATCTTAGCCAGAATGTAGATACTGGGCTACAAGACATCCTCTTCTACAAACAGAAGATTTCTGCTCCTGCTCATCGTTATTTTATGATGAATAAACCGCGAGGCTATATAACAGCCAATTCCGATGCCAGCAAAGCAACAGTAATTGATCTTATTCAAAAGGAAGACTTTAGTGAGGAACTATACTCTATTGGTCGCTTAGACAGAGATACGACTGGACTCCTCTTAATTACTGATAACGGTCCTCTTGGCTTTCAACTACTTCATCCTCAATATCATGTTGATAAAACTTATTTCGTTCAAGTCAATGGACTTCTGGACAATCAAGCTATTGAAGCCTTCCAACAAGGCGTTCGCTTCTTAGATGGCAAGGTTTGTAAGCCGGCTCAACTCATAATCCATTCTGCTACCCCTGTTTTGAGCACAGCTTCTGTAACTATCTCAGAGGGAAAATTTCACCAAGTAAAGAAAATGTTCCTAGCAATAGGAGTGAAAGTTACCTATCTCAAAAGAACTCATTTGGGAGATTTTCAACTCGATCCCAATTTGGATGAGGGTGACTATCGTTCTTTAAATCAAGATGAGCTGAAGCTTATCAAGAACTATCTAGAACTAAGTCGATAGATTATATATTTTTTCTATCTTTAATACTTGGCCATGCTTCTTGACTAAACGATCAAATCATAACCACCCGTCTATGTACCTTACGGAGCAAGATAGGCAAAAATCACATAATAAAAGGCACAGATAAAATCTGTGCCTTTTATATATAATATGTTTAAAGCTAAATTAACTTGTTTTAACTTTTCCCTTCCAGCTATCCAGGCCATAAGACAGGATATAGATGTCAGAAAAACCATTTTTCTTTAAAAGAAGGGCTGCATTCATTACTCGTTGACCGCGAGCATTTTCATAGAGCAAGACTGGCTTATCTTTACGAAGTGCTCCCAAATTTCCTTTTAACTGCGTTGATGGGATGTTTCGAGCCCCCAAGATATGTTTTCGATGAAAGTCAACAGGTTCTCGTAAATCCACAAGCTGACCTCGACGGATTAGGCTCGCAAACTCTGCATTTTCAACTACTTTTGCTGCTCTACGCAATCTAAAATAGTTAAAGCCCATCCAAGCCAGTATACCAGCCATAATCGCCATCAAAATCCAGGTCATTTCTTCCATTCTCCATTCTTCTCAATATATTTCAACTCTAACTGATGTTCACGGCGCAAGACTGCATCAGCCTCTAAATATTCTAGTTTGTCCATCAAGCCCGCATCGTAAATTCGCTCTAACTCAATCTTCATCAGTTCTATATCATACAATCGCTTGCCCATATAGATTACGATGCCAAAACTTTTAAGAAATTGCTGAACATCATAAAGTGTTTTCATGTGCCCTATTGTACCAGAATTTGCACATATTTTCAAGATGGAAAAATAAACAGAAAAAGCAGCTGTGTCAGCTACTTTTTCAAAGAGGGGTGATAAAAAATACGTATCATTCTAAAATTAAATTTCTCTATATGAAACTCTAATCATATTTTAGAATTTAACTTCTTCTTTAATTTTTTTTACAATCCTGGTGCTTGACCAATTTCAGCTGTCAACATCCAGATTGTCTTTTCTAAATCTGCTTTAGCTCCAACAAAGATATCATTGGTTACATCGTCACCTTCTTCGTCAGTCACATCCAGCGCTTCTTGGTATACATTTGTCAAATAGCGGAAGATTTCAATTACACGCGCTAAACTTTCTTCTACATTTTTGCTAAATTCACCAGCTTTTTCTTCGATCTTACTATGTTGGATAAATTCTGTCAAAGTAGAGTATGGTTTACCACCCAAAGTAATCAAACGTTCACTAACTTCATCCAAAGTTGTATCCAAAGTTTCCATGTATTCATCCATTTTTGGATGCCAAACCATGAAACCAGCGCCACGCATATACCAGTGAACTTGGTGAAGAGCAATATGAGCAGTATAAAGATCTGCCACTACTTGGTTCAATACAGCCTTAGTTTTTGGCAAAGAGTTTTGATTTACAAAAGTTGCTACATCTGTTGCAGCGGCATTTTTTACTTGAGTCATATTCTTACCTCGCTTATTTTATTTATAATCATTATAATCTTTTTAGATTATGGTTTAATTATAATGCTTCTAAATAAGAAAGTCAAGACAAAAGATTCAAAAAAAGACTTTATTAGAAAAGTTGCAAAATTTCAGAATTTTTCTGTTTAAAATTACGAATAAATAAGTATGATTCACCTATACTTTTTTCTTGTTGGTACCGTCTTTGCCTCATTCCTAGGCTTGGTCATCGACCGCTTCCCAGAGCAGTCTATCATCGCTCCAGCTAGCCATTGCAATGCCTGCGGGAAAAGATTGGCACCGCGTGATTTGATTCCTATTTTTTCCCAAGTCATGAACCGGCTTCGTTGCCGCTTCTGCGGAGATAAGATTCCCTTACGCTATTTATTTTTTGAATGTCTCTTGGGCGGTCTTTTTCTGGCAACTTCTCTGAGCATTCTTTCCATTAGTCAATTATTGGTAGTCACCATGGGCTTAACCTTAGCTATCTACGATCAAAGAGATCAACAGTATCCCTTGATGGTCTGGTTAATTTTTCAGCTCTTGCTGATGGTGACAGCAGGCATCAATCTTCTCATGCTTTTCTTTTTAGCCTTAGGACTTCTAGCCTTCTTCTACAATCTTCGTATTGGTGCTGGTGACTTTCTATTTCTGGCGTCCTGCTCAGCTATTTTCAGTTTGACGGAAATTCTCATTCTTATCCAAATCGCTAGCTTCTCTGGCCTCGCCTGCTTCTGCTTTAAAAAGAAAAAAGACAGGCTGGCATTTGTACCCTGTCTTTTGTTTGGTGCTGTGGTTCTTATTTCTTATAAGCTGCTGCTTCTTCGATAAAGTCTGCGATACTGTCATCCTTTTCATGAAGAGCTTTGACAATCTTAGATCCAACAATAACTCCATCTGAGACTTGATTGAAGCGGTCAACATCCTCTAAAGTCGAAACGCCAAAGCCCGTCAGTACTGGAATCTCAGCAATATCACGAAGCTTGCTCAAGTGCTGGTCCAAATCATCGCGGTAGCTTCCGCTCTTACCCGTCACACCGTTGATAGCTACAGCGTAGATAAAACCTTCAGCTTCCTTGATCAGCTCCTGCTGACGTTCTAGTCCAGTCGTCAGACTCACCAAAGGAACTAGAGCGATATCTGAATCTTCCAGCAAAGGCAAGATGAAATTTCTATGTTCGTAGGGCAGATCCGGAATAATCAATCCTTTAACCGGTGTTGTAGCTAAGTCCTTGACGAAATCTTTGAGACCGTACTGGAAAATAGGATTGAAGTAGGTCATGATGATGAGAGGCAGCTGAGTGTCCAACTTCTGCAAGCTTGCGACTAAAGACTTGGCGGAAGTATGGTGACCCAGACTTCTCAGACCGGCTTCTTCAATAACCGGCCCATCTGCAACAGGGTCTGAAAATGGCAGGCCTATTTCAATGGCTGACACACCCAAGTTTTCCAAAAATGCGATAGTTTCTGGCAAACCTGCTAAACCTTTCTCGTGATCACCAGCCATGATATAAGGAAGAAAAATTCCCTTGCCTGCTTTTTTGATGGCTTCTAAATGCTGAGTGAGTGTTTTAGTCATGGGCACCTCCTTTTTGAGCCGCTTCATTTTCCAAGCGTTCCTTTACCTGAACGACATCCTTGTCACCACGGCCGGATAGGCAGATAATCATTGATTTATCCGGTCCCAACTCCTTAGCCAGCTTAACTGCGTAAGCAATAGCGTGGCTAGACTCTAGAGCAGGAATAATCCCTTCAATACGAGACAGGAGCTGGAAGGCTTCCAAGGCTTCTTCGTCCGTGACTGGGACATAAGTGGCGCGCTGGATAGCATTAAAATGAGAATGTTCTGGACCGATGCCTGGATAATCCAGCCCGGCAGAGATAGAGAAAGCTTCCAGAATCTGGCCTTGCTCATCCTGTAGGACATCCATCAAGGCACCGTGTAAAACACCTGGCCGGCCCTTGGTTAAGGTCGCAGCATGTTCATCTGTATCAATGCCTCGCCCAGCGGCTTCTGTTCCATACATGGCAACTGTGCTATCGTCAACAAAGGGATAAAAGAGCCCAATAGCGTTTGAACCACCGCCAACGCAAGCCACTAAAGCATCTGGCAAGGCACCTGCATTTTGCTCAGCAAACTGACGCTTGGCCTCACGCCCAATCACACTCTGATAGTCGCGGACAATCTCTGGGAAAGGATGGGGACCTAAGGCTGAGCCCATAATATAGTGAGTATCATCAACCTGAGCCACCCAAGCTCTCAAGGCAGCATTAACTGCATCCTTGAGGACTCGAGAGCCATCGGTCACTGACTCTACCTTAGCTCCTAAAAGTTCCATCCGAAAGACATTAAGAGCTTGGCGCTTGGCATCTTCTTCGCCCATATAGATAGTACAGTCCATGTTGAAAAGGGCTGCAGCCGTGGCGGTGGCTACTCCGTGCTGACCCGCACCAGTTTCTGCAATGATTTTCTTCTTGCCCATTCTCTTAGCTAATAGGACCTGACCTAGGGCATTATTGATTTTGTGAGCCCCAGTATGGTTGAGGTCTTCCCGCTTCAGATAAATCTTAGCACCGCCAGCATAGGCTGTCAGATTTTTAGCGAAATAGAGAGGATTCTCCCGCCCTACATATTGCTTCAGCAACTCGTCCAGCTCAGCCTGAAAGGCTGGGTCTTTTTTACTCTCACGGTAGGCTTTATCCAGCTCCAAAACTGCTGTCATCAGCGTTTCTGGAACAAAGCGTCCACCAAACTCACCGTAAAATCCTTCTTGATTGGGTTGATTATATGCCATCTTTCACTCTTTCTATAAATTCTTTTATCTTTTCTAAGTCCTTCTGGCCGTCAGTCTCGACCCCGCTAGAGACATCAACTGCGTAAGGGGCAAAGCTCTGAATAGCTTCTCGGACATTTCCTGCATTCAAACCACCGGCGATAAAGAAGGGCTGGTGAATTTGATTCTTGTCAAAAACTTGCCAGTCAAAGGTCCGACCACTACCAGCAAGTGGGGCATCAAAGAGCAGGTAGTCCGCTTGTTGGCTGACATCTTTTAACGCTCCCTTGACCTGATAAGCTTGAATAACCGGCCGGTCAATCTGAGTCAGAAGCTCTTCATCAAAATCGCCATGAATCTGCACCAAATCCAGATCTGCTACCGAAATAGCTTCCTGTAGCTCCGATAAGCTCGGAGAGACGAAAACTCCTACCTTTCGGACAGCAGGCGGCACCAAGGAAGCTAGCTTCTGAGCTTGCTCCAAACTAACCCTCCGACGGCTCTCAGCAAAGACAAATCCAATGTAATCTGCACCAGCCTGGCATGCCGTTTCCACAGCGCTAGCCGTTGATAAGCCGCAAATCTTAACCTTTGTCAATTTTCAGCTCCTTGATTTTTTCTGCCACATTCTCAGCCTGCATCAGGGCTGTTCCGACTAAAACCGCATGGAAATAAGGAGCTACTAGCTCAGCATCTTCCTTGCTGAAAATAGCGGACTCAGATACGTAAACTCTGTCATCTTTGAAATGGGCAGACAGCTGGAGACTTGTATTGATATCTGTCTTAAAAGTAACTAGATTGCGGTTATTGACACCGATAATCTGAGCACCTATTCTATGGGCAATTTCCAGCTCCGCCAGATTATGGGTTTCGACCAAAACTTCCAAGCCTAACCCCGTCGCAAAATCATAGAGTTCTTGCAACCGCTTTTCAGACAAGGCAGCTACAATCAAAAGAATAACTGTCGCTCCAGCATTTCGGGCGCGAACAATCTGTTTTTCATCAATGATAAAGTCCTTATTGAGGGTCGGAATCGTGACTTGACTGGAAATCTCTCTCAGGTAATCCAAATGTCCTTTGAAGAAAATTTCATCTGTCAGGACTGAAATCATAGCTGCACCGCATCGTTCATAGGTGCGAGCCTGCTCCACAATATCCACACCGAGATTAATATCTCCCAGACTGGGGCTGGCTTTTTTGACCTCAGCAATCAGCTGCAGCTCTTGAGGATAGCTTTTGAGATACTCATAGAGAGAATAGGTCGAGCGCAGGGGCTGCAGCTCTTCATAGGACATGGTCGCCACTTCCTGCTCTTTTTGCTTTAGAATGGTCGGGAGAAATTCTTTGCTCATTTTTGATACTCCTGTAGTTGCTTGAGTTTTTCATAGGCTGCGCCGCTAGCGATCACTTGGCGGGCCAAAGCTATTCCTTCTTCTATACTGTCTGATTTTCCATTAGCATAAAATCCCAATCCAGCATTCAGAACTGTCGTTTCTAGATAGGGGCTGGCTTGATTTTGCAGGACAGATAGCAGAATTTCTGCATTTCTCTTGGCATTGCCTCCGCGAATCGCTTCAAGAGCTATCTCTTCCATGCCAACATCTGACGGCAGAAAGCTGTGCAGGCTGATTTGACCATTTTCCAGCAGAGCATACTGGGTACGGCCATGAAGACCCGCCTCGTCCAGACCATCTGAACCCGACACGACTACTGCACGTTTGCGTCCCATATTTTTCAAAACTTCTGCCGTACTCTCTAGCATATCCGGCCGACTGGTTCCCAAAAGCTGAGTTTCCAGAGTCATGGGATGGATAAGAGGACCAGTTAGGTTCATGATAGTGGGAATGCCTAAGCTAAGACGGGCTGGCATGATGTATTTCATGGCTGGGTGCATATTCTTTGCAAAGAGAAAGACGATACCTGTCTGCTCAAAAACCTTGCCCAAGCTAGCAGCATCCAAGTCTAGATTGATACCCAGAGCTTCTAAGACATCAGCTGAACCTGACTTAGAAGAAATAGATCGATTGCCGTGCTTAGCCATCTTAATCCCGCCACCTGCCAGTACAAAAGCTGCTGTAGTCGAAACATTGAAGCTGAAAGACTTATCTCCGCCCGTACCGCAATTGTCCATGGCAGTGCGAATAGTGGTCGGAATCTGCTTAGCATGCCCTCGCATTACCTGAGCCAAAGCAGTTCGTTCCTCAATCGTCTCCCCCTTCATCTTAAGCCCCAGTAAAAAGGCTGCAATTTGGGACTCTTCTACCTGTCCAGTGACAATGCGCTCAATCACATCTGTCATCTCAGCGCTGCTTAAATCCTTAAAATCAGCTAGTTTTGCAATAATCTCTTTCATACACGCTCCTTTATTTTACTAAATCGATGAAATTCTTGATAGACGACAAGCCGTCCGGCGTGCCAATACTTTCTGGATGATACTGAAAACCATAAATAGGCAGGCTCTTGTGCTGGATAGCCATGATCGAATTATCATCAGTTGCCCGAGCCGTCACTTCAAAGTCCTCCGGCATCTCTTCGATCAAAATCGAATGATAGCGCATGACCGGCTGCCCATCCTCTATCCCTTGATAGATAGGAGATTTTCTCTCAAAGCGCAGAATACTTTGTTTGCCGTGCATGACCTTGGGAGCCAAACCTAGCTTTCCGCCAAATACTTCTGCAATGGCTTGGTGTCCCAAGCAAATCCCCAATATCGGCTTTTTACCAGCAAAATCGCGGATAAGTTCTTCCATCCGTCCTGCATCTGCTGGCCAGCCTGGCCCCGGAGAAAGAACCAAAGCATCAGCTTCTTCTGCCGCTTGATAAAGGCCTGCATCATCATTTCGCAAGACCTTAACTTCTGCAAAATTTCCAATATATTGGGCTAGATTGTAAGTAAAAGAATCATAATTATCAATCAATAAAATCATTGCATCTCTCCTATCTTGGTCATTGATTTGGCCTTGTTGATGGTTTCTTGGTATTCATTAGCAGGGATCGAGTCATAAACAATACCCGCTCCAGCTTGAACGTAAGCTCTGCCATTTTTCAAAATCATGGTCCGGATAGCAATGGCAAAATCCATATCCCCTGTCGCAGAAAGATAGCCGATAGCCCCTGCATAAACGCCACGTTTTTCCTGTTCCAGCTCATAGATTCGCTTCATGGCCCGAATCTTAGGCGCACCCGAGACAGTGCCGGCCGGCAAGGTTGACTTGAGGGCATCCATGGCTGTCAGTTGGGGCAGAAGCTGACCACGAACTACACTAGTCAGGTGCATGACATAGCGGAAATACTCCACTTCCATGTACTTAGTGACTTCCACGCTGTTATTCTGGGCAATTTTACCGATATCATTACGTCCCAAATCAACTAACATACGGTGCTCAGCCACTTCCTTCTCGTCAGCCAGCAACTCCTCTGCCAAGGCTTTATCTTCTCTTTCATCCTTCCCTCGCGGTCTGGTTCCAGCAATAGGATTGGTCGTAACCTGCCCCTGCTTGACAGACACCAGACTTTCTGGGCTGGCTCCGATAATCTGATAATCTCCGAAATCATAAAAGTAGAGATAGTTGGAAGGATTGGTCACACGCAGATTGCGATAGTAATCCAGTGGCCTACCAGAATACTCTGCTGAAAAACGCTGACTGAGCACACATTGGAACATATCTCCCTGCCGAATCAAGCTGCGCGTTTCTTCCACCATTTTTTCAAAAGCTGCCTGCTCGATATGGCTCTGGAAATTCAAACTGGACAGTTCCAGTGGTGAAAATTCATCTGTCGCTGGCTGCGCCAGCTCAGTCATGATATGCTCCAGACTAGCAGCCAATTCTGCTTCACTTCTATTACTGTAGAGGGCCTCCTCAACGATATAGACCTTGTCTTTTTTATGGTCAAAAACCATGTAACTCTCATAGACGAAAAAGTGCATATCTGGCGTTCCAATCACATCAGCTGGAATTTGACCAATCTCCTCATAGAGGGAAATCATATCATAGCCGACAAAGCCAATAGCTCCACCACCAAAAGGCAGGTCTGAATGATGATCTTTTTTTACTGCCAACTCATGCAGATAGTCCAATGGATCTGCCTCAATTACTTGTCCATTCTTTGTTAACTGGCCATTTTCATAGCGAACTTCAAAGACTGGGTTATAAGCTAGGATAGAAAAACGAGCTGTCTCGCTATCTCTCGGAATACTTTCCAAAATCACCTTGTGGTCGCCCTGAATCCGCATGTAAGCCAGAATCGGCGATAAAATATCAGCTGGTAAAATCTTTTGCATAATGTTTCTTTCTATTTAATCAAAAGCGTTTAAGGAGGAACAATTTGCTAGCCATGACCGCATTTCACAAGAACAGATAGCACCTGTCCACGGTCATAATTTGCCCCAGAACTACAGAAAAACGCCCACACAGTTCATCCTGTGAGGGCGTATCATCGCGGTGCCACCTCAGTTATGGAGTTTTCAAGCTCCACATCTCATTTACTTATTTACAGTCATTTAGATCCCTTTTAGTGCAAGTCAGTATACTGGTTTACAGCAAAGCACGCTAACAAAGTAATAAAAGTTTAACTAAAGGACTAAATTTTGACTCCAGCAGCCCATTTCATAACTTCTCCTGCCTGTTCTCAGCAACCACAGACTCTCTGAAAGGAGGGATGTTACTACTCTTCTACTGGGTATTTTATTTTCGTTTTTCTAGATAGTCGGCAATAGCTGCCACATCCTTGTCTCCACGACCAGATACGTTGATAATGATGATTTGGTCAGATGACAATTTTGGAGCTCGCTTGATGGCTTCAGCAATGGCGTGAGAACTTTCGATTGCCGGCAAAATTCCTTCCTTTTGTGTCAAGAGGAGCAAAGCATCTACAGCTTCATCATCTGTCGCTGCCACGTATTCTACTCGACCAGAATCTTTAAAGAAAGCATGTTCAGGACCAACTCCAGGATAGTCCAAGCCTGCTGAAATCGAGTAAACCGGCGCCACCTGACCATCTTCAGAAAAGACAGCGTAAGTCTTCATACCGTCCACTACTCCGACACTTCCCTTGGTCATGGTCGCCGCATGCTGGTCTGTATCAAGACCACGCCCGGCGGCTTCAACCCCCACTAACTTAACTTCTTCATCCGCCACATACTGAGAGAAAGCACCGATAGCATTGGATCCACCACCTACACAGGCAATGACATAATCCGGCAAGCGGCCTTCCTTGTTCAAAATCTGACGGCGAGATTCTTCACTAATCACCTTTTGGAACTCATGGACAATCGTCGGATAGGGGTGAGGACCGACAGCTGAGCCCAAGACATAGAAGGCTTCCAAATCGTTCATCCAAGCTCCAAAGGCTGCATCCACTGCATCCTTGAGGGTTTTGGTTCCTGTTTCCACAGCGTGAACAGTCGCTCCCATCATTTCCATGCGGAAGACATTGAGACGCTGGCGCTCTACATCCTCTGCACCCATGTAAACATCGCACTTCATACCAAACTTAGCTGCGGCTGCCGCAGTTGCCACACCATGCTGGCCAGCTCCAGTTTCAGCAATGACCTGGGTCTTGCCCATGCGCTTAGCTAGTAGAATCTGTCCCAAAACATTATTGAGCTTGTGTGAGCCCAGATGATTGAGATCTTCCCGCTTCAGATAAATCTTAGCTCCGCCCAGATGCTGGGTCAGACTTTCTGCAAAGTAGAGCGGGGTCTCCCGGCCTGAATAATCCGCCAAATAATGTCGGTATTCATTTAAAAATTCTGGATCATCCTTATACTTCTCAAAAGTCGCTTCCAATTCATCCAGCAAGGCTTGGATAGGCTCTGGTACAAAGGAGCCGCCGAATTGTCCAAAATATCCTTTAGTTTCTGTCATATTAATTGCCTCTTTTCTTTATTTTCAAGCAAAACAAAAGCCCACACACAGAAAAAACTCTGTGTGAGGGCGTAAAATCGCGGTGCCACCTCAATTATGGAGCAAAGTATAGACTGCCTCCATATCTCTGTCTTGTCTAACAACAAGCTGCACTGTAAGGTGTGCTCACCGAATTTTTATTGCTTCAAATTCATTTTTTGCATCAGCCCACTTCATAATCCTCCACTACCTGTTTCCACCAACCACAGGCTCCCTGAAAGTAGAAAAAATTATTACTTTTCTGATGATTTATTTTATTATAGGTCTTTCCCTTTTTCTTGTCAAGAAAAAATTTTAATTTTTCTTCTAAATCCGAACTTTTCTCTCGCTAATCTCTTTTGAAAACGTCATCTTGACGATCTTTCCAGATTTTCTGACCAAGCTGAAATACCCGCCAAGCCAGATAACCACCCAATGTATTAGTCCAGAGATCATCAATTTCAAAGACTCGATTGGCGTTGATGAGAAGGTCCAGTAGAATCTGAGTCACTTCGATAGACAGACTCATCCCAAAGCTCAGCCATACAACCTTCTTTGTCTTCCGCAACTTCGGAAAGAGCCAAAGCAATTGAAAAATTAAGGGCGACAGCAAGAAGATATTAGCTAGATTTTGGATAAAAACCTTGACCAGCTGGATCCAAGAAGTAATCTCGCCAATATTGACAAAGGAATTAAAAGGGACTAGCAAAACCACTATTCGGCCAAAACACTGGACTCCCGGCGTTTCCATTCCTGGCTCTGGAACTTGAGGAATAAAGCACAGAATGCAAAGCATCAAGAAATAGAGCCAGCTTCCTCCGATCAGCAATCTCCGTCCCTTAGCAGTCAACTCACCGTCTGAAGTCAGGTAGTTCTTAAGGCTGAACATTTTCTACCAATGCTTTCTCGCGATCACGCTTCATGGTATTAGAACGCAGCTGACCGCAGGCTGCATCAATATCCGTTCCATGTTCCTGACGAACCACGCAGTTGACTCCGTTTTTCTTGAGGGTATCGTAGAAGGCCATCACGCGCTCTTTGGGACTGCGGCTGTATTGGTCGTGCTCGCTAACTGGGTTATAAGGAATGAGATTGACATAAGACAGCTTCTTAATGTTCTTGAGTAGCTCAGACAGCTCCTTGGCCTGCTCTACCCCGTCATTGACTTCATTGAGCATGATGTACTCAAAGGTCACCCGGCGGTTGGTCGTCTCAATATAGTATTCGATAGCTGCAAAAAGCTTTTCGATAGGGAAGGAACGGTTAATCCGCATGATGCTGGTCCGCAGATCATTATTTGGGGCATGTAGGGATACAGCTAGATTGACCTGCACACCTTCATTGGCAAAGTCACGAATCTTATGAGCCAGGCCTGAAGTCGAAACCGTGATATGGCGGGCACCGATAGCCAAACCTTTATCATCATTGACCGTCCGGACAAACTTGAGTACATTGTCATAGTTGTCAAAAGGTTCACCGATTCCCATTACCACGATATGGCTGACCCGCTCATCCTGACCACGCTCGTCAAAATACTTCTGAACCAGCATAATCTGAGCAACAATCTCACCATTGTTGAGGTCGCGTTGCTTTTTAATCAAGCCAGAAGCACAGAAGGTACAGCCGATATTACAACCTACTTGAGTGGTCACGCAGACAGAAAGTCCATAGTGCTGGCGCATGAGCACCGTCTCAATCAGCATACCATCCGGCAGCTCAAAGAGGTACTTGACCGTACCGTCAGCAGACTCTTGTACGATACGCTGTTTAAGAGGATTGACGACAAACTGATCGTCTAGTTTGGCAATCAAGTCCTTGGAAAGATTGGTCATCTCTTCAAAAGACTGGACCCGCTTGCGGTAGAGCCACTCCCAAATCTGGGTAGCACGGAATTTCTTTTCTCCTTGAGCTTCAGCCCATTCAATCATTTCCTGACGTGTTAAACTATAAATAGATGGTTTCATGTTTCTCCTTTATTTTTGACGGATGACAAAGTGACGATTGGCTTCTTTTGCGACTTTTTCTTTTGGTTTATTTTGACGATTATCGCGACTCTGGTCATTCCGACGTCTTGAGCGTCTAGAACGTGATCGTTTTGACGTTGAACCAGAATTCTGTTCTTGCTCCCGTTTACTGCGAGATTTTTTATCAAAAGAAGCTCGCTTAGGCTGAAGGTTTTCTAATACAAAGTAGGCACAGCCATAATTACAGTACTCCAGCAAATAATCTTCCAAACGACTGATTTTAAAGTCACTTTCCTTAGCTTTTTCATCCTGATAAAAGCCTCGTAGCCGTAACTGATCATTGCCCCAATCACCGACAATATAATCAAACTTGGTTAAAATCTCTGAAAAGCGTTGGTTAAAAGCTGTCACATCAAAAGCTTCTCGGTAGTTCTCTACCAAATTAAACTCAATCTCCTCCGTTAAGACCTGTGAACCAATCTGTTTGAACTCAGGACCAGGAAATTTATTGTAATTATAAAGCTCTGGAGCAATTTCTTTGCGCATATATTTTCTCACTTCTATCTAGATAACTCCTCTATTATACTACAAAAACAGGCAGATTTTAAGCTTTTACCCTTAAAAAGTCATTTCTGAGAAAAGTCAGATAATTTCTCTAATTTGACAAATAGGACTTCCATCAAAAAATAAAGCTGAGACAAGACTGCCTCAGCTTTATTATTTATTGTTCTTAAGATAATCAATGGCATCCTGTAAGGTTTTAACAGGAACAATTTTCATATCTGTTTTAATCTTTTTAGCAGCCTCAACTGCAGTTTCATAGTTTGTCTTTGCTTTTGGATCGATTTTTTTCATTTCTTTTGTTACAGGATTATTGGGAGCAAAGAAGATGCTAGCACCACTTTTAGCAGCTGAGACGACTTTCTTATCAATCCCACCAATATCACCAACTTCTCCATCACGATTGATAGTTCCTGTACCTGCAATCACACGTCCATCTCGTAAGGTTGGATCTGCAAGTTGTGTATAAATTGACAAGCTAAACATGAGACCCGCACTAGGTCCTCCAATGCCTTCTGTAGTAAATTCAATCGGAATGTTACTAGTGACTTCTGTTCTATCGATTAAGCTAATACCGATTCCGTTTTTACCATTTTCTAGCTTAATAATCTTTCCAGTCGCTGATTTTTCTTGGCCATCTTCCTGGTAAGTGACCTTAACCTTATCTCCTAATTTCTGCGAATTAACATATTTCACCAATTCTTCTGAACTGTCAAAAGTCTTGTCATTAACTCCCGTCACCGTATCCGCAATATTCAAAATTCCCTTAAAAGTCGAATCTTTTGCAACTTGCAAAACATAGACGCCCAGATATTTCATGCTAATATCTTTTCCAGCTGTTTTCAAGCCTTGGTACTTGGCCATGTTTTGGGATGTTTCCATATAAAACTGATTGATTCGGATAAATTCTTGGTCCGATGATCCACCAGTCATTTCTTCAGCAGAGTAGATATCCGTGAAATCAGTCAGCCACGCATAGACAAGATGTGCAAAGGTTGCTCGTTGAACTCCAACTGTCACAAACTCGTAGGCCCCAGCTTCCTTATCTTCCTTATTGTCAACCAGCAAGACCTTTCGAATATCTTCTGCACCGCCAGGAACTTCAATATAGTATGGTAAAGGAACCGTCAAAGATACGACAAGCAAAATCAAGCTTGAAAAAATAATAATGGGCCATTTATAAACACTAATTTTTTTCATAAGTTCTTCTTTCTAATTCTTTGATTACACTTTGGGGCACATAGTCCGCTATATCCTGCTGAAAAGCAAGCAGCTCCCGAATACGCGATGAACTGATATGCTGATAGGCTGGTTTGCTGAGCAAGAAAATCGTTTCCAGCTCTCCTGCCAACTCGCGATTAAAGAAGTTCATATCAGCTTCATAGTCCAAGTCTTGGCTGTTACGAAGCCCGCGCACAAAAACTTTAGCTCTCAGTCTCCGAGCTACTGTCACTGCTAGCTCATTCTGCGAAGTGATGACTTCCACATTATCCAAATGTTCTAGCGCTTCTTTGACTATCCGCTCTCTAGCCTCAATTGTGAAAAAACCAGACTTTTCTCGGTTGTAGAAAATTCCTACATAGAGCTTATCAAAGAGGCTGCTGGCCCGCTCAATCAGGTCCACATGGCCCTTAGTGATCGGGTCAAAAGACCCTGTAAATAATCCTATCTTATCTGACATACACCGTCACCTTTGAAATTCCATATATCTTCTGCTTCCAAATGCCCAGCTCTGCAATTTCTTCTGGTAATTCCACATCCTTGTCTGTCTCACAGACTACTAGGACATCCTGACTCAATAGCTGACGCTCCTCTAGCTTCTCAAGGTCTGCCACAATCTGCTCCTTGGCATAAGGCGGATCCAAGAGAACTAAGTCAAAAGCACCTGTCAATATTTCCAAAGCTCGGCCAGACTCCATCTTGAGCAAGTCAAAACGTGTGACCTCCTTAGTCATCTGGATGTTCTCTGAAATGATAGCCTGAGCTCTGCGATCCTTTTCGACTAAGACAGCTTCCTCCATACCTCGCGAAATAGCTTCAATGGCCAAACTCCCGCTCCCGGCATAAAGATCCAGCACTCGGCCACCGTCAAAATAAGGACCAATCATATTAAAAATCGCCCCCTTAACCTTATCGGTCGTAGGCCTAGTCGTCTTGCCATCCAAAGTCTTGAGGGGCCTGCCCCCGTATTTACCTGCAACAACTCTCATAAAGAGTATTATAACATAACTAGCCTCTAGCAGGCCAATCTTTTGAAAATTAAGCAGATAAAAAACAGAAGTAGATGAATATCAAAGACTTCTGTTTTCTTTTAATTTCAGTAAAAAATCAATTAATTCAGGCTGGCAATCTGCCTTATCCAAGATTAGTCCCATTGACCGACCAACCATGATGTAAAAACTCTCCGGCTTATCCAAAATCGCCACAATATCCTGATAGTTATATCGGGAGGTATGATTGCGATTAATGACTTGAAAGTCTGTCTCATAGAAGCTAAACTCCTGCTCCAAATCATGCCAGAGAGGATTATCCTTATAGAGCTTGAGGAATTGTTGGTTAAAAGAACGATAAAGTAAAAAAGGCATGATCGGCATGAAAATAAATATACCAATAGCTGGCAAAGGCTCCCTAAAAAATAGACAGACCAACCCCACTGCTAACAAAGCCACTTCACCAATGATTAGAGGAAAGAGCCCTGTCTTTCGATACCAAAAGTTGGCCCAAGCGAAACGGCGATAAGCTTCTTCTGTCATGGTCGTTTTTGCTGTCATAGGAAACATCTCACTACCTCCAGGTTATATTCCTCCCTACAGTTTACCACACTCTTACAAGAAATAACAATACTCGATAAAGAGCTTGCTTTTCTCGATTTCTTCTGTTATACTATATGTAACTTTTTAAACGTTACATAGGAGGTGTGATATGTTTTCGCATGAAAAATTAAAAAAACGCCGGTTGGAGCTTAATCTGACTCAGTCTTCCATTTACCAAGAGCTTGGGATTTCCAGAAAGACTTACTCTGCTTGGGAAAATGGTTTAGCAGAACCCCACGCCAAAAATCTCAGGAGGTTGGCCACCTGTCTCAAAGTCCAAGAGAACTACTTTGTGGATAAGACCAGCGCGCTCTACACCTACCCTTTACTAACTCTACCACATAAAAAAGAAGTAGACCAGTTCGCTAGTCGGCTCCTAGAGAGACAGCGTAAAGTTAGCTCCCTTACAGCTTATAAGGTTCTATCTGTTGAGCTGGCGGCAGGTCGCGGTCACAGCTACTATGACAATGAAACAGACTACGAAACTGTCTACTTTGATCAAGATATCCAGCACGACTTTGCATCCTGGGTCTCTGGGGATTCGATGGAGCCTAAGTATCCCAATGGCTCTGTTGCCCTTATGAAACAGACAGGTTTCGACTACGATGGGGCGGTCTATGCTCTCATGTGGAATGGCAAGACCTATATCAAAAAAGTCTATCGTGAGGCTGAAGGTCTACGCCTAGAATCTATCAATCCTGACTACGAGGATCTCTTTGCTCCCTATGAAGACCAGCCTACTATTGTTGGTATCGTAGTTGGACATTTTCTGCCGATTGAGGTATAAAACTATGGTCCTATTTGATTATTCACGCGAGCCTCGTTCAGACATCGCTTTTGTGGATATGAAAAGTTTTTATGCCTCTTGCGAATGCATCGCTCTCGGTCTCGACCCTTTAAAAACCTCGCTCTGTGTCATGAGCCGAGTTGAAAATTCCTCTGGACTGATACTAGCTGCCACCCCTCTTTTTAAAAAGAATTTCGGTAGCCAGAATGTCAGCCGAAGCTATAATCTTCCTTTTGATGTCCACACCCGCAAGTTCAACTATGCTGCTGCCCGCAAGCAGGGACTGCCGATTACAGCAGATTATGTGCGCTTTATCGAAGACGCAGCCCAAAAGACCTTATTGGTCCCACCTCGGATGAACTACTACATCCAGAAAAACATGGAAATCCAAAAGATTTTCCAGGATTTTGCAGCTCCCGATGACATTTTCCCCTACTCAATCGATGAGGGCTTCCTAGATTTGACAAGCTCTATCAACTACTTCATTCCTGATCATACGCTGGACCGCAGGACCAAACTGGACCTGCTGGCCGCCCGCATTCAACAGGCTATCTGGAAGAAGACTGGGATTTATGCCTCTATCGGTCTGAGCAACGCCAATCCTCTTCTCGCCAAGCTAGCCTTGGACATTGAAGCCAAACACACAAAAAAGATGCGGGTCAACTGGTCCTACGAGGATGTACCCAGCAAGGTTTGGACTATTCCGACAATAACTGATTTTTGGGGCATCGGCCACCGAACAGCCACCCGTCTTAAAAAGCTAGGCATCCATTCCATTTATGATTTGGCTCACTTTAACCCTGACATCCTCAAAAAAGAAATGGGGGTCATGGGCCTGCAGCTTTGGTTTCACGCTCACGGCATTGATGAAAGCAATGTGCACAAGCCTTATCAGGTCAAGTCACACGGCCTAGGGAATTCGCAAATTCTTCCCCGAGACTATAGACAGCAGGCAGAGATTGAGCTCGTTTTCCGAGAAATGGCTGAGCAGGTCGCCATTCGTCTCAGACGTTCTGGTAAGAAATGCCAGTGTGTCTCCATCTATGCCCGCTATTCCAAACAGGAGTGTCTGCCTTCCATTCATACACAGAAAAAAATTGAGCCTACCAGTAACAGCGATCGACTGGCTCAAAACGTCATTCAGCTTTTTCGTTCTAAATATCAGGGCGGGGCTATCCGACAGATTGGCGTTTTTTACAGTGACTTTGTCGATCAAGGATATAGTCTGATTTCTCTCTTTGATAATCCCTTGCAAATTCAAAAAGAAGAAGATCTCCAGCTGACAATCGACCACATCAGAGATAGCTTCGGCTTCGCCTCTTTGCTTAAGGGATCGGCCTTGCTGGACTCCTCCCGTGCTATCGCTCGAAGCAAGCTAACAGGTGGCCATTCAGCTGGAGGGTTGGAGGGCTTATCATGACCGACCGCTCTTATCTCCCCTATCAGTCTGCTCGTGACTTTCAGGATCGGGGTATGGCTAAGTGGGCTGGCTTTTTTCTCTCTGAACACAGCACTGCTCTGGCCAAAAAAGAACTAGATATCAGTCGTCTGCCCCAGCTTGACAGACAGGAGAAATTCCGCTTGCTCAGTCAAGCCTACAGCCAGCAAGTTCCTATCCGAATCACCTTTCTCAATCAGGGCAAGCTGACTGATGTTGTTGCTACAGTCTCTCATCTGGACAGCAAACAGGTTCTCCTGCAGGAAGGTGACCATTACAAAGGCTTTGCTATTCACCAGATTCTTTCGATACAAGCTTCAGGAGGCACAGATGACTACTCAGAATGCACATGAGGAACTTCAATTTGACTATTTTTCCCAGAATTACTATCAATTTCAAGAGGATTTTTATCAATTCTCCAATCTTCCCCAGCCTCTGATGGCCATGGAAGACGATATCCTCCACCATATGGCCAGCCGCCAGGTCACTTATTTCAAACTCTCTAAAACCAAAAGTTTAGATCAGAAAGACCATTACTTCCACTTTACCATCAGCCGTCCAGACCAGGCAAAGCGACTCTGCATTTACCACTATCAAGGCCAAACAGAAGATATAAAGCAATAAGCTCCCAAGCGAAGTCTGGGAGCTTATTATATAGGGCTAATCAGCATGATATAAATAATCTTACCTTACTAAAATTAAGTATTAATCTTTTCCTGTAAAGTTATAGACTTCCGAACGTTTCGCCACATGAATATTCAGAATCACAAAATCCTCATCATCAACCTTAGCAATAATCCGATAAGATCCCACACGAAAGCGCACATAACCCGAAAGGTTGCCTGACAAATATTTCCCTGGCGCCCTAGGAAAGTCGACATTTACCAGATGTTTATCAATCCACTTGGCGATGACCTTCTGTGCCCCTCTATCCAACTTATCCATAGCCTTGAAAAATGTTGAGGCATAACGAACCTGATATCTAGCCATAGCGCCTCATCATCTCATCATGAGAATAAGTCTCTTGACCAATATCAAGCCACTCCTGCATCGCCAGATCAGCTTCTTGGATATCATAAAGATCCTCTAACTTTTCTGCCAAAACCTGAGCAATAAACTCCGACTTAGAGATATTGTGGGAACTCGTCCATAAAGTCAGTTTTTCATTTAACTCATCTGATAAACGGACTGAAGTTGGTACAGCCATGAAATGACTCCTTTTAAAATTGGTTTTCTTTTGTAGTTACATTTTACTACAACCTAGAATAAAAAACAAGTTGGATAGATCTATCTTATAATTCGTAAAAAACTAGAAAAACCAAGTATAATCAAATATTCTTTGAAGATATTTTGGATGTGTAAAATTTTTGGGTGAAATAGCAATCTACCTTCATCCCTTATAGACAAAAAATGAAAGTTAAATCTCAATTAAATTGATTTCCCATCAGCAATTTCGTTTTTCTTATGATATGGGCTGGGGAAGGAGTCTGGTATTAGAATCATTAAAAAACTAAAGACTCCTTTTACTTACCCAGCCGATGGCATCGCTAGGTGGGTTTTCGGTATCAATCCAGATGAATTCAATCCCGATTTCGCCATTTTTAAACTTAGTCAAACGAATACCATTGATTTCCAGTTCATTGAGCCGTTTTCCTGTCAATAGCTCCCGTTCCTTCAACTGGAAAACACCACGCAAAATCCAATTTCCAAGGATTTCTTGCTTATCAGTTGACTGAATCGCCTTACCAGCTTCTTGGTTGATATAGGCATTGATGACATCTCCAGAAGGCAAAAATCGTAATTTAAAGGTTCTTTCTTCTTTGGATAGAGCTAGTTTTTTAGTGCCAGGTTCAAAAGTCCCAAACCCAGGACCAAAGAAATCTGTTCTTTCGTCGTGAAAGTTCTTGGAGTCAGGCAGAGGAATATAAACTTCACTAACTGGACGATAAACAAGTTGTTCGATTTCTTTAATGAGTTTTTCGTTGCCAGTCTCGTGGACAAAGTGAATCAAGTCCTCACGAATAGCCTTCATCTGATCTTTTTCTTCCTTGCTGGTCCATTTCTTCAAGAGGATTTCCTCTAAAGAGAAGGTCACAAAAGCCAGTTCTTCTGGAGCCAGATTGTCCTTAAATTTATCCTGAATCTTTAAAATCCGTGGCAGACGATCTTTTTTGGCTAATTTTGAACCACCGTTAAAGGCATTAAAACCAGAGTTTTCTTCTACATTTCCATGTTTGTCCGTGATAACCCAAGACACTGTTTCTAAGATATCGGATTGTTCCTTTTCAGCTGTCAGTAAATGAAGATTTTCAAAGAGAGAAAAAGGATCTTCAATGTAATGGACATCCCAAGTGTCTACAACAATGTTTTTATTATTAAAAGTCATGTGGAGCTGGCTGTCAGCTGCTGTGTACTTGTAGTGGTGTTGCCCATCCGTAAAACGGAAATTGGTTGGAGTGTTTTTCGTGGTTGAGCCTTTAATGACCAAATTATCAATATCAACTGGTAAATAAGTCGTCTCACCAACAAAAATTTTAGGATTATCTCCCTTTGACGTTGGCATCAGGACGTGGTAAACTGATTCGACATCGACTGAATCTGAGTTAAATCCCTTGATCTGTGCCTTGGAGGATTCGATTCTCTGATTTCTCAGAGTAGCAATCTTTCGTGCTAACTCTTCATAGCGTTGGTAGTTTTCCTTGTCCGCTGTTTCTTTATCAGCTGAAATATCTGCATGAAACTTGATATCACCCAACAAGTCCGTCCAAGATTGAGAGTCTTTCTTAAACTGAGCGATTTTTTGGTCCCCTGACTTAATTCCAAAAGATTTGATACCCACTAGGTACTTATGATTTTCATCTACAACGACAGAGACATCAAAGGAAGTATTGGCGATATCTTCCCCTACGGCATTAAAGGCCTTCTGAAAAACTGTCTCCTGAAATTTGGAGTTAACAATCGGAGTCACATAATTCTCTGTTTGTCCCTCGTCTTCGGATTCTGCCTTTTGAGAGAAAGCTTCACTCAAGCTAGCGAAGTTGGTAATTAAGGTTTTGTATTTTTCTTTTTGTTCAGACTTTAGATGTTCCCACATAAGCACCCTCTTTTCTATTTTCAGTATATCAAAAGAAGATTAGATTTTCACTAATCTTCTAGTATATTCGTTAATTGATACTGTAAAATTCAAGATTGCCTTGTTTTTTAACCAATCTCAAATACTCTTCATCTGACAGAAGGGCTAGACCATCATCATAAGACTTGATTTTTTCAAGAGCACGGTCATAGCTTTCTACAAACTCCTTGACATAGGATTGCCCTTCAAATTGACCATTCATCTTGGTATAGATGATGGCGAATTGTCCTGATCGTTTAAGCTGAGATTGCCCTTGACTTTCGTTTAAAGCCTTGGCAACATTCTCCGCTATGCGTTTAATCACGGGCACAACTACACTGTTTCCAGCTTGTTTGTATAGCTGACCGTTAGAAACCCCTTCTGGGATTTTAAAGGATTTAGGGTAACCTTGAACGTTAAAGGTTTCTTTCGGTGTTAGCTTACGAATCTCGCCACTGTCCGTCAAAATCAATGGAACGTTATGTCCACCTGTTCCCATATTTGCTGTTAGAGTAGGGACAACTCCGTTTTTATTTTCACGGACATATTGACGGCGCCACTGGTAAACGGTGTCCTGACTGGTCACTTCAAACTTCAACTGGTCGTAGAAATTCTGCTTACCGTCACGGTAGTAGTATACCTCGTCTAGCTTATCACCAAAGTTAATCACATCCTGAAGAGCCGTAGTCAGCTTGATTTCCTCTGGGAATTCAAACAAGTCATAAGCTTCCTTGGTATCAAAACCTATGATGTAGATACGCTCACGGTTTTGAGGGATATTTCCATAGTCTTTCCCGTTGAGAACCTTCCACTTAATAAAGTAGTTGTTCTCGGTCAAAGCTTCACGAATAACCTTGAAGGTATTGCCATGGTCATGACCGACCATATTCTTGACGTTTTCGATGAAAATGGCGCGAGGTTTGCATCCCTCAATCATGCGAAGCAATTCGAAAAAAAGATCGCCACGATCATCATCAAAGCCCTTGCGATAACCCGCAATACTAAAGGCCTGGCAAGGAAAACCTCCCATAATCACATCCACGCGCTCAGCTGGGATATCCTCTGGCTGAACATCGTGAATATCACGACCATCCAAATAGGTATCTGGATGGTTTAACTGATAAGTCTGACGCGCATACTTATCAAACTCATTGGCATACACCACTCTGAACTCGTTGGTCTGTTCAAATCCCAACTCAATTCCCCCAACACCTGAGAAGAAAGCTGCAATGTTGTACTTCTCAGAGCGGTTCGAACTTACAGAATTTGTCATGTAGTTACCTGCTTTCTAAAAATGTTAAAATAATTTTTCTAGTTGGTCTTTAATTTTTGAAAACATATCAGAATCTGTTAGTATCTTTGAGACAGCTCTTCTCTGTTCTTGAAAGATATCATCTGACTGTATGTCTTCTAATCCCAATTCTTTTTGAGCTCTCTTTTTAAAGTATTCTTTCCCATTTTGATCATTAGAAAAGTCATAATTGCCTTTTTCAATTTTATCGCATAATCTAGCCAAATAAGCTTCTGGGGTTATGAAAGGAAGAAAAGAGACATATTTAGACCAAAAATCAATGAATTTCCTCTTTTTATCAATTAACTCACTTGAATTTATTTGGCCATTATTACCAGAAACAGGAAAAGTGATAGAATAACCTGTCATTATTTCAATAATTTTATCCAAATTTTCATTATCTGCCTCAGGGATTTTATGAGATACAACTATATCATTAACTAGATACTGTTGTAACTTATTTAATATTTCATCGTTCTTATTCTGATCACCGTCTAACCAAAAATAATGATTTTCGGACTCTAAGTAAGAGGAATTCAAAATATTATTTCGTATTATCTGAGTTGCACCTCCAGGAATATAATTAACTACTAAATTTTGTTTTAAATTGTCACTATCCGAATGTTTTATAATAAAATCCAATATATATTTTGCTAATCTATCCTCGACATAAATCATTTTTTTATCATGATATGTATCACCTAATTCAAAAAATGCATCCTGATAATCAATATTCTCAGTTACTTTGATTTTATCTCCCATTCTTGAGACGGTTTTTATAGCCTCCTTTGGGAAATCTCTTAATAACTGTGTTGAGTGTGTTGTAATTATCACTTGGTGACTATTTTCCAAAGTCTTTTGTATCAAAAAATCTTTAAAACGATAAATAGCACTTGGATGTAAAGAAATCTCAGGTTCATCAATCAATAATAGAGACTGTCTGGGAGCACTAATGATATCATAAACGAGAAGTATAACACGAGCTTCTCCAGTTCCTGCAAAAGCTTCAGAATAGGCTTGACCGTTTTTTCTTACCCAAATAGTTTTTGATGGTTTATTGCCAGCATATTTTGAGTATAAATTGTGAGTGACTATTTTAATTTCATCATATGATTCTCCCATTATTTTACTGACCGCTAAACACACCTCTTCTGATACAACTACATTTGACTTCACTCTCTGTTTTTTCTGATAATCATATTTATCTAAGTTATTTTGAATTACTTCAGCTAGCTTTCTAGATCTTAATCTAATAAAATCTTGTTTACTCTTTTGTTTAGGAGAAGGGTGAAAATCAAAGTGATAAAAGAAAAGATCAAATGCAGAGACATACTCTTTGCAATCACAAAAGACTGTATCCTTTTTCATGACGTTCCATCTAGTCTTGAAAGAACTCCCTGCCGCTATATAATCGTCTTCGGTTTTCATATCATAAGATTCCTGAGGTCTAGCTGGTTCCCAATAATCTGGATTACTATTTTTATAAATTCTTGTTTTTAAGATTTCAACAATTTTATTAGCTGGTTCAAAAAAATAGCCGTAAATAAAACACTGCCTGTCTACACCATATCCAGACTGTATTTTATCAACATCTGTACTAAACCAATAATCACCTATATTTTTACCATCAGGAGCTCCATAAAGAGCTTGTAAAATCGATGTCTTATTCCCGCCATTTTGTCCCACTAAGAGGGTAATTGGATAAGTAAAATTAATTCTAGATTTAGGAATTAATGACTTATACTTTGGGAATCGAATATGCTCAATGTAAGGATAGAAATCCTTTTTATTATTGTTATATTTTTGAGTTAATTTGTTTAATAGTTCAACTGTACTCTCACTCATCTTTTTAACTCCTCAACGAACGAAATAAAGTAATCTCCACTAGCTTTTGCCAATTTTACTGGCACCGCATTACCAATTTGTCTAGCTAGTTGTCCTCTATTCCCAACAAAAATATAGTCGTCATCAAACGACTGTAATCGCGCAGCTTCCCTAGCGCTTAAAGCTCTATTTTGAGTTGGATGACCGAATCTACCTTTTGAATATGACATACATCCTCCAGTGATTGTGATCGAGGGTTTTGTAATATCTAAGATTCCGTACACATCACTATGTCCCGAACGATTCTTATGACATTTTAATTCTAATGATTCTGGCAACGAACTTCTGTTACCACCATTATTTCTTATATGAATCATTCTTTCAATATTTAAACCTGATAATTTATTAGCGACATGATTGAAAATACCTTCACCAATAAACTCTTCCCCTCCGTTTATTGGAGGTAAATCCATTATCACATCTGCATTTACCCACGGAAGAAGGTTTAATTCTGGTATATTTGAATGTGTCTTTGGAGGTAACTGAACAGTCATAGTTGTTTGAGAGAGAATTTCTTTTCTAATCCCATGTAATACCAATCTTTTTCTCGTTTGAGGTACTCCGTAATCAGCTGTATTTAAAATATCGTAAATAACGCTATAATTATTTTCGATTGATGTCAAAAACTTTTTAAAGATTTTTTCATTTCTTGTCCTAGTCATACCCACAACATTTTCCATTAATAAGAAATCTGGATTCAATTCATTAATCAAACGTAGAAATTGAAAAACAAGTTGATTTCTCTCATCATTTTCATTATTAGTCCCAATAGTTGAAAAACCTTGACAAGGTGGACATGCCACAAGCATAATCTTATCGTCTGAACCAATTTTAAGGTGCTGTCTTATCTCATTTCCTGATACTAATTTGATGTCTCTATCTATTACATACACTTCAGGATTGTTTAACTTATATGTTTTAACTGCTACTGGATCTATTTCAATAGCAACTTGAACATTTATACCTGATTTTTTAAGTCCAATTGTAGTTCCACCTGCACCGCTAAATAAATCAATAGCAACAATTTTCCCCATAATATTCTCCTAAAGTTTCTTATTTTCATTATAACATTATCAAATGTAAAACCCAACCCGAGAGGGTTAGGTTTTAAACATTATTTCACCAACTTTTTCATCTCATCAATACGTGCTAAGGTCGCATCGTATTTAGCTTGGTAGTCAGCTTGTTTGTCGCGTTCTTTTTGGACGACTTCTGGTTTGGCATTGGCTACGAAGCGTTCGTTAGAGAGCTTCTTACCGACCATATCCAGTTCTTTTTGCCATTTAGCGAGTTCTTTATCGAGACGAGCCAGTTCTTCTTCGACATTGAGGAGGTCTGCCAGTGGCAAGTAGATTTCTGCTCCTGTGATAACGCTTGACATTGCGAGTTCAGGTGCAGGGATGGTTGATGCGATTTCCAAGTGTTCTGGATTTGTGAAGCGTTTGATGTAGTTGACATTGCTGTTAAAGAAGGCTTCTAGGTCGCTATCGCTTGTCTTCACAAGGATGGTGATAGGCTTGCTTGGTGCTACATTTACTTCAGCACGCGCATTACGAACAGCACGGATCAAGTCTTTGAGGCTTTCCACACCAGTGTGAGCAGCAAGGTCTTCAAAGGCTGGGTTGACAGTTGGGTATTCTGCTGTAACGATAGAGCCTTCTGAGATTTGTTCAAAGATTTCCTCTGTCACGAATGGCATGATTGGGTGAAGGAGACGAAGGATCTTGTCCAAGGTATAAAGGAGAACAGAACGTGTGATGACTTTCTCTTCTTCGTTGTCGCTATAAAGGACTTCCTTAGTCAATTCAACATACCAGTCCGCAAACTCGTCCCAGATGAAGTTGTAGAGGATGTGTCCAGCCACACCAAACTCAAACTTGTCAAAGTTTTCAGTAACTTTGCCAATCGTTTCATTGAGGTTGTGGAGAATCCAGCAGTCAGTGACGTTTCCGGCTTCCTTTTTAACAACTTTTTCGACATTAGCAGTTGCTTGCTCAAGAGTCAAGCCTTCATTGTTCATGAGGATGTAGCGAGAGATGTTCCAGATCTTGTTAATGAAGTTCCATGAAGCATCCATTTTCTCGTAAGAGAAGCGCACGTCTTGCCCTGGTGCAGAGCCGTTTGAAAGGAACCAACGAAGGGCATCGGCACCGTATTTCTCGATAACATCCATAGGATCAATCCCGTTACCGAGAGATTTAGACATCTTACGTCCTTGCTCGTCACGAATGAGACCGTGAATCAGGACGTTTTGGAATGGCTGACGGCCAGTAAATTCCAATGATTGGAAGATCATACGAGACACCCAGAAGAAGATGATGTCATAACCTGTTACCAAGGTTGAAGTTGGGAAGTAACGTTTGAAGTCTTCTGAGTCGACATCAGGCCAGCCCATAGTTGAGAATGGCCAAAGAGCTGAACTAAACCAAGTATCCAAGACGTCTTCGTCCTGAGTCCAACCGTCACCTTCTGGAGCTTCCTCGCCGACGTACATTTCACCCTCAGCATTGTACCAAGCAGGGATTTGGTGACCCCACCAGAGCTGACGTGAGATTACCCAGTCGTGGACATTTTCCATCCATTGGAGGAAGGTATCGTTGAAACGAGGGGGGTAGAATTCTACCTTATCATCAGTATCTTGGTTGGCAATGGCATTCTTAGCCAACTGGTCCATCTTGACGAACCATTGCGTAGACAAGCGTGGTTCAACCACAACACCTGTACGTTCTGAGTGACCAACGCTGTGAACACGTTTCTCGATTTTAACGAGGGCACCGATTTCTTCCAACTTAGCAACGACTGCCTTACGAGCTTCAAAACGGTCCATACCTGCAAATTCAAAGGCCAAGTCGTTCATAGTTCCGTCATCGTTCATAACATTGACTTGTGGCAAGTTGTGGCGTTGACCAACCAAGAAGTCATTTGGATCGTGGGCAGGTGTGATTTTCACGACACCAGTACCAAATTCAGGATCTGCGTGCTCATCCCCAACGATTGGAATTAATTTGTTAGCGATTGGAAGGATGACATTTTTACCAATCAAGTCCTTGTAACGTGGGTCTTCTGGATTGACCGCAACCGCAACATCCCCAAACATAGTCTCAGGACGAGTCGTCGCAACTTCAAGGGCGCGTGAACCGTCTTCTAGCATGTAGTTCATGTGGTAGAAGGCACCTTCGACGTCCTTGTGAATGACCTCGATATCAGAAAGGGCTGTGCGAGCTGCTGGGTCCCAGTTGATGATAAACTCACCACGATAGATCCAGCCTTTCTTGTAAAGCTCCACAAAGACCTTACGAACCGCTTTTGACAAGCCTTCATCAAGGGTAAAACGCTCACGAGAGTAGTCTACAGAGAGCCCCATCTTGCCCCATTGCTCCTTGATGGTCGTCGCATACTCGTCTTTCCATTCCCAGACTTTATCGAGGAATTTCTCACGACCGAGGTCGTAACGACTAATACCCTCACCACGCAAGCGTTCCTCAACCTTAGCCTGAGTCGCAATCCCCGCGTGGTCCATCCCTGGAAGCCAGAGTGTGTCGAAACCTTGCATCCGTTTTTGACGGATGATGATATCCTGAAGAGTCGTATCCCAAGCGTGACCAAGGTGGAGTTTCCCAGTTACGTTTGGTGGTGGAATAACGATCGAATAAGGCTTAGCCTTTTTATCGCCTGAAGGCTTGAAAACATCTTCGTTAAGCCATTTTTGGTAACGACCAGCCTCAACCTCGGCTGGATTGTATTTAGGTGAAAGTTCTTTAGACATTATTTTTTCTCCTTTATTTTTTTAAAATTCTCTATTTCTTTCTTCTCTTCGGCACTCAATTTTAAAAAGCTAATACAATTTTGATTATCTTCATTTTCTAAACTTTTGTCACTCAAAATGCTATAAAGTAAAAATTTAACCGTTATGTATTCACTTTCCGAAAATTCATGCCAGTTAGTTTTACTTTTTTCTACATTCGAAAGATGTACTTTATTTCTTAGTTTACGAAAACGATCCAATGCAAGAATTTCATCATGTTCAAGTTGTAAAAATTTATTTTTCTTATTTTTTGATTTAATCTTTTTGATTATATCATCAAATTTCATTTGAATTTCTTTCGGCTCATCAAGTTTAATCAAAATTTGCGTTCTAATCTTTTTATACTTGCCATCAACATCCTTAAATTCATTTGAATCAATACTATCTCTTTGAACTTCATAATATTCTGTTGTTTGCAGATTGTTAAAATGAATTATCTGTTCTAATAATGATTCTATCACTGAAACAGAGGTAATTACGTAGTTTTTATAAACCATAGTTTTAATGACACCTGACATTACCAATTCTTTTATCTGCAAATCAAGGAATTCTAAATATTGCAAACTGTATCCAATATTTCGTCTAATTTCGTCAGACATCTTAGCCATGCATCCTTTACTAACTAAACTTTTATAGCGTTCAAGTGACACAGGATACCATCTTTCTTTGGATTTCTTTCCCTTACTTAGTAACAATGTTTCTATATTATTTGTCAATTTCTTTCCCCCACTCACTCCTAAGCAAGCCATATCTCAAATCATCACAACGATTTCCTTGGGCATCTTTGCGGTCTCTTATGCGAGCTTCGAGGGTAAAGCCAAGTTTCTCTGCAACTCGTTGACTTTGAAGGTTATACCCAAAGCAAGTCAGTTCAATCTTGTGAAGATCAAGTTCTTTAAACGCTAGGTCAATCAAAGCACGCGCTGCCTCTGGCACATAACCACGTCCCCAATAATCTGGGTGCAAGGTATAGCCAATCTCCAGTACATCGTCTTCGTGTCGATGGTTGAAATCGACAGAACCGATGACCTTATCAGTTCCTTTAACCACAATCCCATAACCTGCTGGGAGATTTTCCTTTTGATTACGCTCAGGAAGGATACGCTCCAGGTAATAGATCTCATCTTCCAAGGTCTTGACGGGCGGAAAACCTGCTGGGTAGGAGACTTCTGGTCGACTGGCATAATCAAAGACATCCTCAGCATCAGCCACGGTGCGGACTCGTAAGACTAGCCGTTCTGTTTCTAAACGTTCTGGTAACTCAGCCCTTGTCATCCTTCTTCCTCGCTTTCTTGATAAAGCTTCCCATGGGGTCGACTCGGTCATCTAGATAACGATAAACGCGCTGGTGACCGTCTCCCATAAAGTAGATCGGAGCAAAACGATCATTTTTAAAATGTCCCTTGTCATCTAGGAAATCAGAATCAGCAAGGCGGTCTACAATCTTGGCAAAGATATGGCAGATGCCATCTTCCTCGATAATCCTATCTACCTGACAGTCCAATGCGACTGGACAGGCCTTTAAAATCGGTGCCTGAGTCCGTTCAGAAATCTCATAGTCTAGCCCTAGGTATTCCAATTTCTCCCGATGGCTGATAAAACCCGCCTGCTCCATCGCAAGCATAGAAGTTTCATCAGGTATGTTCACGGTGAACTGTTGATAATGCTTGATTTGCTCAGCAGCATTTTCCTCAGCACCAACTCCGATAACTAGCCAATCACCCAGGCTATAAGAGGAGCTACAGGTCGTGATATTGTGCCCAAAGTTCCGGTCCTGATACCCCAAGATAAAGATAGGAAAACCATAGTAGAGCTTACTTGTGTTAAAGGATTGCTTCATGACAACCTCCTTTGACTAAGATGAAAAAGAAAAACCCTGCCATATCCATGACAGGGACGAATGTGTTTATCCGCGGTACCACCCAATTTCGGGCAGAGCCCGCAACTTTTCTCTTCTTTCTCTTTTATGACGTCGTTAGCTCACTTTGGCATACGATAGTATAGCCTGCAGCTCCTTGCCTAGTCCTAAAAGGAAACAAAAAGACACTTTTATTTCAATTTTTCATTCATCAGCAACCAGCTTTGACACATTTGTGGACTTCTCAGCACCGCCACTTTCTGTAAAATGCTTGACTCAAAACACCTCTGATGAACCTATTCTATCACCTTTCAAGCGAAAAATCAATAATTTCTCTCACCCAAAAGCCCGTCTGGCAGGTCGTGAAATCCTTTGCCCGCCTGATAGTTGGCGAATTTCCCCAAAAGGAACTGGTAGGCATCTAGACGACTTTCATAGCGAATAGCCGCTTCCTTGGCCCTCTCATCCTGATCCGCCTCGTATACTGCCTGACTCTCCTTAAGGGCCATCTCGTTAATCATGACCTGAGTCTTGACCCAAGCTTCAAACTCCTGTAAAAATTCCTGTTCGTAACTCATGTTTCTCACTTTCTAACTGCAAATACCTAGTCCAAATCTCGGTAAAAATCACTGTCAATATCACGGAAGGGCTGAATGTCCTGCACATACTCCAGCACCCCCTGAAATTCACCAGATTCATCTCGCACTGCCGCATAGGTCACATGGACAAACTTACCACGCGATTTCGACTTGAACCACATCTCAAACTTGCCCCTCTCTCCCTCGCGCAGAGCCTTGAAAATCCGCCGCACCTTGTCCAAAAACTTGGGTGGGTGACAGAACTCGACATTGCGCCCTATTTGGGACGGCGTTCGCTTAAAAATCATCTCGTCCGCTGGCACACTGTCATTATAATACTGGAAAATATCGTCCTTATTGACAAAGGTAATCTCCATGGGCAGATGGTCCAAAATCAGATTGGCCTCCGCCACCGACAGATAGCCATGGCCAAAAGACTGCTGGGACTCCCGATTAAAGGCTTGCTCCTTCTTTTCCTTGGGCTTAAAGGAAATGGTGACCTGACCATCCGGCGTATCAATGACCTGCTCAAACCTACCATCACTAGTCTGTCCTCTGCTAGCTGGCGCTTCGCTTCCCTCATCAGCAGCATCCCCAGCTTTCTCCTCCGAGAATGAGTGCCGCGCAGGAATCCATTTCTCTGTTGGCTTGATGATAGCATAGCCATAAGCATCGCTCTCCTCAGCAATCTTGAGCCAGTCATCCTGATGAAAGGACTCAAGGAGTATCATGAGAAGGATAGACTCTTCCTTGAAAATCATAGCTTCAAACTCAGCAGCAAAAGTCTCAAACTTTTCCTTGACTTCTTGAATCGAAGTATCAGGCAGCTGCTCTGCAGCAATCTTAGCCTCTTGGAAAAGGTCTCGAATCTGATCATCTACCCCCCACATGACCTTGGGCGGTGAATCGTGGCCATAGCTCTCCATGATAGGAAACATGAGCTCTTCCTTGCGCTGATAGTGGATATCAAACTGCCCCACCAAACCCAGCTGACGCTGGAGTCCCTTGCGGATTTCTGGAAGAAGGTCCTCATCTTCTGTGCTTTCATAGGTAGATAGGAGCCTGCGAACCCGCATGAGGGCAGCCCGCAAGGCTAGATTTTCCTGCTTAAATACTTGAACCGGATGGCCTGGATGGTCGGTATCAGCCACCTCTACATTCTGAATGGCCCCTTTAAAGAGGTTGGCATGGACATTGCAGAGGGACATG
This sequence comes from Streptococcus sp. 27098_8_75, assembly GCF_041432475.1. Classification (NCBI taxonomy): domain Bacteria; kingdom Bacillati; phylum Bacillota; class Bacilli; order Lactobacillales; family Streptococcaceae; genus Streptococcus; species Streptococcus sp. 27098_8_75. Next base: position 11,375 of record NZ_JAPVZR010000007.1, on the reverse strand, counting down.
ACATCTTCGAAGGTCACTCCCGTATCTGAGTTCATCAGCTCATGCTCCATCAGGCTGATCTCGATAGCGGACACACCAGCAAAATGCTCATTGAAGAGCTCCTGAACAGACTCCGCCGAAGCTCCGTTATGTAGGTCCAGCAAGATAGACTTGAGGACTTCAATGCGTTCAGTAGCCATGCCTAAATCCCCACCACTTCATAGCCGTTTAATTCCAGACTTTGCTTGATTTTATTCAGGTCAATGCCGTTCATACCAGCGCCTTTTTTGATAGAAACCACGCGCCCGACTGTATTACGCATGACAGGATTGGCCAGAGGCGTAAAGCCTAATTCTACCAAGACATCCAAAACCTCGGGATGCTTCTCAATCACTTCTGCCACCGGGATAGACAAATCAATCACATTATCCATAGCTGCTCCTTCATCGTCATTTTTCTACAATTATACCATAAAAAAGCTATCAGACTCAAAGCAAAAAAACAGAAGTGTCTGCTCCTCTTATACTTGTTCAAAAGAAATGGAATAGCACATTAAGATAGACATGATGACAGACTTCTTCCTTCCATTATTGCCTCAGGCAACGATAAGAAAAATTGAAGCACATTGTTTCTTCTTTTTCCTATTTTGTGTTAAGCTAAGACTAGTGAATTGAAAGGGTTTTCGTATGTATCTAGCAGACTTAATGGAAAAGAGTGAAGCGGGACAGTTTATTGTCCTATCTTATTTACAGCAGCATTCTACATCCAGTTTGAAGGATGTCATGTCTGAAACAGGCTTCTCGAAAGCAACCTTGACCAAGTACATTAGCTTGATTAACGACAAGGCTATGGACCATCATGTAGCCTTATCCATCCAGCTTCAGGACGAATCGCTCAGTCTGTCTGTCGGTCCAGATACCAAGGGACGGGACATTCGCAGACTCTTTTTGGACAATGCTGTCAAATACCAGATTTTAGACTACCTGCTCTACCATCAGCAGTTTTTAGCCCATCAATTAGCCCAAGAGCTGATGATTAGTGAAGCAACACTCGGCCGTCATATATCCGGTTTAAATCAGATTTTATCAGAGTTTGAGCTATCTATCCAAAATGGCCGCCTGAAAGGGCCTGAACACCAGATCCGCTATTTTTATTTCTGCCTCTTTCGCAAGGTCTGGTCCAGCCAAGATTGGGAAAAGGAACTTCAAAAATCTGAAAGAAAGCAGGAAGTTGCCGTCTTAGAAGAACTCTGCGGAGCCCAGCTCTCTCAAGGGCAGCGATTAGACTTGGCCCTTTGGGCACATATCACCCAACAGCGGCTAAGAGTCAATGCCTGTCAATTCCAAAATATTGAGCAGAAAATGCAGGGCTATTTTGAAAACATCTTCTACCAGCGCTTGCATCGCAGGACAAATGATTTCTTTGCCGGGCAGCACATTACTCTAAGTCAGGAAGATGGGGAAATGATGATTTTCTTTTCATTTCTGCTTTCCCATCGGATTTTACCCTTACACACCATGGAGTATTTATTGGGCTTTGGCGGTGAAATTGCCGGTCTGATTACGCAATTGATTCAAGAGATGAAGGGCCAGGACTTGCTAGATGACTATATTGAGGACCAAGTGACCTACGAACTCAGTCAGCTCTGCGCCCGCGTCTTTCTTTTCCGAGGCTATCTCTTGCAAGACAAATACAAGTATGACTTGGAATTGCGCCATCCTTACTTATGGAGCGAATACGATTATCGACAAGTGGCAGACACGATTTTTAGCAAACTGCCTATTTCCCAGCAGGGAACATCTCTGGATAAAAAGATTTTGTGGGAATGGCTCCAGCTGATGGAGTACATTGCTGAAAACGACGGTCAAGTCATCAAGATAGGCATGGACTTGATAGATAGCTTTATCGTTGTTTCCAGGATGACTGCCATTTTAAGGCGGTACTTAGAGTACAATCGCTTTATCACCATTGAATCCTACGATCTTACCCGAAATTACGATCTCATCATCACAAACAATCCCATCCATCAGGACCAACAGATTCCCGTCTATTATTTAAAAAATGACTTGGATTTGGAAGATTTAGCAAAAATTCGGAACATGATATTTCATTGAGAAGCCTGGAGAAATCCAGGTTTCTTTGTGATTTTCGCACAATCTCCTCAAAATTTTTTAAAATTTTAAAAAAGTTGATGAACAAGAAAGCGCTTTATTTTATATACTAGTTACTGTAGAGGAAACATCCTCAAGATTTTTACCAGGAGGACAGTTCATGTCACAAGAAAAATACATCATGGCTATCGACCAAGGAACTACTAGTTCCCGCGCCATCATCTTTAACAAAAAAGGAGAAAAAGTTAGCTCCAGTCAAAAAGAATTTACTCAGATTTTCCCTCAAGCTGGATGGGTTGAGCACAATGCCAATGAAATTTGGAACTCTGTGCAGTCCGTTATCGCCGGTGCCTTCATCGAAAGTGGAGTAAAACCTAACCAAATAGAAGCCATCGGGATCACCAACCAGCGTGAAACAACTGTCGTCTGGGATAAGAATACGGGACTTCCTATCTATAATGCTATCGTTTGGCAATCTCGCCAGACTGCTCCTCTGGCTGAACAGCTGAAAAGCCAAGGCTACGTAGAAAAATTCCACGAAAAGACTGGTTTGATTATTGACGCTTACTTCTCTGCTACCAAGGTTCGCTGGATTTTGGACCATGTAGAAGGTACGCAAGAAAGAGCTGAAAAGGGCGAATTGCTCTTTGGTACTATTGATACCTGGCTGGTTTGGAAATTGACTGACGGCGCGGCTCACGTGACCGACTACTCAAATGCCGCTCGTACCATGCTCTATAACATTAAAGATCTCAAATGGGACGATGAGATTTTGGAAATCCTCAACATTCCAAAAGCCATGCTTCCAGAAGTTCGTTCTAACTCAGAAATCTATGGTAAAACTGCAGCCTTCCATTTCTACGGTGGAGAAGTTCCAATCTCTGGTATGGCTGGTGACCAGCAGGCAGCTCTCTTTGGACAGTTAGCTTTTGAGCCTGGTATGGTCAAAAACACTTACGGAACTGGTTCCTTCATCATCATGAACACTGGTGAAGAGATGCAGCTGTCTGAAAACAACCTCCTAACAACTATTGGCTACGGTATCAACGGCAAGGTTTACTATGCTTTAGAAGGTTCTATCTTTATCGCAGGAAGTGCCATTCAATGGCTGCGCGACGGTCTTCGGATGGTTGAAAATTCACCAGAATCTGAAAAATATGCCCTAGATTCTCACAACAATGACGAAGTCTATGTCGTGCCTGCCTTTACAGGTCTAGGCGCTCCATATTGGGATCAAAATGCACGTGGTTCTGTCTTTGGCTTGACCCGCGGAACCAGCAAGGAAGACTTTATCAAGGCTACCCTGCAATCCATCGCTTACCAAGTTCGCGACATCATCGATACCATGCAGGTGGATGCCAAGACTGCTATTCAAGTCCTCAAAGTCGACGGCGGGGCTGCTATGAACAACTTCCTCATGCAGTTCCAAGCTGACATTTTGGGAATCGATATTGCCCGTGCTAAAAACTTAGAAACAACTGCTCTCGGTGCAGCCTTCTTTGCAGGTCTGTCAGTAGGCTACTGGAAAGACTTAGACGAACTCCGTACTCTCAATGAAACTGGAGAACTCTTTGAGCCGTCTATGAATGAATCTCGCAAGGAACAGCTCTACAAAGGATGGAAAAAAGCCGTTAAAGCAACTCAAGTCTTTGCAGAAATCGACGACTAATACTGAAAGAATAACGCGACTTAATTAGAAAGTGTGTAAATATGGAATTTTCAAAGAAAACACGTGAATTATCGATTAAAAAAATGCAGGAACGCACCTTAGACCTCCTGATTATTGGTGGGGGGATTACCGGTGCTGGAGTAGCCTTGCAAGCAGCAGCTAGTGGCTTGGAGACCGGTCTGATTGAAATGCAAGACTTTGCCGAAGGGACTTCTAGCCGCTCTACCAAATTGGTCCATGGTGGCCTTCGTTACCTCAAGCAATTCGACGTAGAGGTGGTCTCAGATACAGTTTCTGAGCGTGCTGTGGTCCAGCAAATTGCCCCCCATATTCCAAAACCAGATCCTATGTTGCTTCCTGTTTATGAAGAAGAGGGCGCTACCTTTAGCCTCTTCCGTCTGAAAGTGGCTATGGACCTCTATGACCTCTTGGCCGGTGTCAACAACACTCCTGCTGCCAACAAAGTTTTAAGCAAGGAGGAAGTGCTAGAACGGGAACCTGAACTCAAGAAGGAAGGTCTGGTTGGTGGCGGTGTCTATCTTGACTTCCGCAACAACGACGCTCGACTCGTAATTGAAAATATCAAACGCGCAAACCAAGACGGTGCCCTGATTGCCAACCATATCAAGGCAGAAGGCTTCCTATTTGATGAAGCTGGAAAGATTACAGGAGTCGTTGCGCGTGACCTCTTGACAGACCAAGTCTTTGAAATCAAGGCTCGTCTAGTTATCAATACAACTGGACCTTGGAGTGACAAGGTACGCAATCTGTCAAATGACGGTGAGCAATACTCACAAATGCGTCCAACCAAGGGAGTTCACTTGGTAGTTGACTCTAGCAAAATCAAAGTTTCTCAGCCAGTCTACTTTGACACAGGCTTGGGAGACGGCCGGATGGTCTTTGTCCTTCCACGTGAAAATAAAACCTACTTTGGTACGACAGACACTGACTACACTGGCGACCTAGAGCATCCAAAAGTGACTCAGGAAGATGTGGATTACCTCTTGGGCATTGTCAATAATCGCTTCCCAGAAGCAAAGATCTCAATTGACGACATCGAAAGCAGCTGGGCAGGTCTGCGTCCTCTCATCGCAGGAAACAGTGCTTCTGACTATAATGGCGGAAACAACGGTACCATTAGCGACGAAAGTTTCAATGCTCTGATTGCGACTGTTGAGAGCTATTTGGCTAAAGAAAAATCTCGCGAGGATGTCGAAGCGGCTGTTACCAAACTCGAAAGCAGCACTTCTGAAAAACACTTGGATCCATCTGCCGTGTCTCGCGGTTCCAGCTTAGAACGCGATAACAATGGTCTCTTGACCCTTGCTGGCGGTAAGATTACGGACTATCGTAAGATGGCTGAAGGCGCTATGGAGCGTGTCGTTGGAATCCTCAAAGCAGAATTTGACCGCAGCTTCAAGCTCATCAACTCTAAGACTTACCCTGTTTCAGGTGGAGAGCTCAATCCAGCAAATGTGGATTCCGAAATCGAAGCATTTGCTCAACTTGGTGTCTCACGTGGCTTAGACAGCAAAGAAGCTTTCTATCTTGCAAATCTTTACGGTTCAAATGCTCCTAAAGTCTTTGCTCTCGCACACAGCATCGAACAAGCACCAGGTCTCAGCCTAGCTGATACCTTGTCACTGCATTATGCTATGCGTAACGAATTAGCACTCAGCCCAGTCGACTTCCTGCTTCGCCGGACAAATCACATGCTCTTTATGCGGGATAGCTTAGATGCTATTGTAGAGCCTGTTCTGGATGAAATGGGTCGATTCTACGACTGGACAGAAGAAGAAAAAGCAACTTATCGAAATGATGTTCAAGCTGCCCTTGCAAATAACGATTTAGAAGAATTAAAAAAATAGAAAATACGAGAAGAGGCGGTAGGCAAAACAACTGTCTGCCTCCCCTTCTTTTAAATGGAGTAACATAGATGATGAAAGAAATATTTGGTGAATTTTTAGGAACACTGCTCTTGCTCCTTCTGGGTAATGGTGTAGTTGCAGGTGTGGTTCTTCCCAAAACTAAGAGTCACAATTCAGGCTGGATTGTGATTACCATGGGATGGGGGATTGCTGTTGCCATCGCTGCTTTTGTATCTGGCAACCTTGGCCCAGCCCATCTGAACCCTGCCCTAACAATCGGAGTAGCTCTGAAAGGTGATTTGCCTTGGGCATCTGTTCTTCCTTACGTCCTTGCTCAGTTTGCAGGTGCTATGGTCGGACAGTTCCTAGTCTTCCTACAGTTCAAACCTCACTATCTAGCTGAAGAAAATCCGGCTAATGTCTTGGGTACATTCAGCACAGGCCCAGCTATCAAAGATACCTTCTCTAACCTGATTAGCGAAATCCTTGGAACCTTTGTTCTTGTGCTGACTATCTTCTCTCTTGGACTTTATAAGCTGCAAGCAGGCATTGGCACTTTTGCAGTCGGAACATTGATTATCGGGATTGGACTATCACTTGGTGGAACAACTGGCTATGCCCTCAATCCAGCTCGTGACTTAGGACCTCGCATCATGCATAGTCTTCTTCCTATTCCTAAAAAAGGAGATGGCGATTGGAGCTATGCTTGGGTTCCAGTTGTCGGACCAATCATCGGTGCCGTCCTTGCAGTCCTAGTCTTCGGTTTATTCTAATATAACCTATTATCATTAGAGAACGCTTGACGTGTGTTCTCTTTTTTTGACTAATTGATTAGGCTAAGACTGAATCCCTATAAAACCGTTGCAATTTTGACAAAAGAAAAGACTTAGCCCTGTATTAGAGAAAACTAAGTCCTTTTTAGAATGATTTTGTTAGCTCTTGCGAGCTGCTTACAATTAACTCGAACGAGAGCTATCTCGCTTGGATAATTTCACCACTGCCTCGGTCCGAGCGGTATGCGGAAACATATCAACCGACTGGATATAGTGAACATCGTAGACCTGAGAGAGCTTGACTAAATCCCGAGCCAGAGTTGAGACATTGCAGGAAACGTAGACCATCTTCTCAGGTGCATAGCGGACAATTGTCTCCAGCAGCTTATCGTCCAGACCAGTTCGTGGCGGATCGACAATCAAGGCATCCGCCCGATAGCCCTCAGCATACCAGCGAGGAATAATCTCCTCTGCCGTCCCAGCCTCATAGAGTGTATTATCAAATCCCATTCGTTTCGCATTACGCTTGGCATCTTCAATGGCCTCAGGGATGATATCCATACCCCGCAGAGACTTGACTCTTTTAGCAAAGGCAAAGCCGATGGTTCCAACCCCGCAATAAGCATCAATCAAATGGTCTTCTTTCGTCACATCAAGCGCCTTAACCGCCTCCCCGTAGAGCACCTCTGTCTGCTCAGGATTGAGCTGATAGAAAGCTCGAGGCGATAGGGAGAACTCATAGTCCAGCACTCCTTCTTGGATAGCTTTCTCGCCCCAGATAATCTCTGTCTTATCCCCGTAAATCTCACTGGACTTGCTCGTATGATAATTGACCGCCACTGTCTCCAACTCTGGAAATTCAGCCACTAGGTCTTGAACTACTAGAGAGAAGTCTAGCTTGCGTCCTGTCACAAAAATCATCTGCACCTGACCCGTCTTTCTGGATCTACGAATCATAACGGTACGTACTCCAGCAGTCTTCCTCTCATCATAGATGGGTAGCCTATACTTACCTAAAAGCCGAGCAACCTTATTTATGATCTGTTGCGTTACCTTGTCCTGAACCAGACAGTTTTTCAGCGAGACCAGATAGTGGGAATTCTGGGCATAAAGCCCCGCCTTGACCTCATCCTTAAATTTCCGAGTCTGAAACTGCAGTTTAGCCCGATAATAGAGTGGCTCCTGCATACCAATAGTCGGACGAATCTCATAGTTCTCATAGCCTGATGGCGCAAATTTTTTCAAGGCCTGACGCAGCAAATCTTCCTTAAACTCTAACTGCTTGTCATAGTGGAGGTGCATGATTTGACAGCCCCCGCAGCTATCATAAATCTCACAAGGCGCCTCCACCCGAAATTTCGACCGTTTGTTAATTGTCAAGAGCTTGGCCTCAATGAAATTACGCTGAATCCTGGTCACCTGACAGTAGACTTCCTCACCCTTCAAAGCCCCTGGCACAAAGACCAGCGTTTTCTTATAAAATCCAATTCCTTCCCCATTAATCCCCATTTTCTTAATTTTCAAAGGGATTCTTTGCTTCACTTTCACATTCATGCTTCTATTATACCACGCTGCCTCGCATTAGTTGAGAATATGTTAAAATAAAAGTATGAAAACAGAAAAAATATCCCTTCCACTAGCCCAATACCCTGAGCAAATACGAACTTATCTAGAGAGAGCCAATTTTTACGACAGGTCCTCACATTCTGGAGCCAGTGTTTTCTATGCTGATACGGGCTATTATTTGAAAATCGACCAAAAAGGCCAGTTAGCTCAAGAGGCCACACTTGCCAAGTGGTTTGAAGAGCAAGGACTCGGTGTACCTGTCATTCACTACCTGACAGCAGATAAAGACTACCTGCTGACTAAAGAAGCCGAGGGCAAGGACGCCCTAGCCTTTCTCCAACAGCCAGAAGAACTTTGCCAAACGATGGCTGTCACACTCAAAAAACTTCACAGCCTCCAACCCCAGCATTTCCCAATCCAGCATCGCCTCCAACACTATAAAGAGCAAGCAGAGGAAAATTATCGGAAAGGCTACTTTTATCAAAAAGCCTTGTTGCCTCAATTTCATATCCAAAGCCGTGAGGAAGCCTACCAGCTTATCCAAGAACAGGGACACTTACTGACTGCGGATTCCTTGATTCACGGTGACGCCTGCTTGCCTAATTTCATTTTGAAAGAGGCTTCAACCTTCTCCTGCTTTATTGACCTTGGTCTCGCTGGCCTTAGCGATCACCACATTGACCTTTATTGGGCCATCTGGTCTCTTACTTATAATTTATCTGACCCACAATACGCAGAGCTCTTTCTTGATTACTATGGCCGGAAGGATGTTGATATAGACAAACTACGCTTGATAGCTGCCTTTGAAGCATTTAGCTAAAAGAAAGGACTTTACCAAAATCCCCAATGAAAATCACAAAAATCGAAAAGAAAAAAAGACTCTACCTCTTGGAGTTGGACGACAGCGAAAAGCTCTATATTACAGAAGACACCATCGTCAGATTCATGCTGTCTAAAGGAATGGAAATCACAGAGCAAGAGCTAAAAGAAATTCAAGACTATGCCCAATTTTCCTATGGCAAAAACCTAGCCCTCTACCAACTCTCCTTTAAGCAAAGAACTACTAAGGAAGTTAAAGACTACTTAACGCAGCACGACATCCAACCGGAAACCATCAGCCAGGTCTTGGACAATCTAAAAAAAGATAATTGGATTAATGATAGAAAGTATGCTAATTCTTTTATCCAATCCAACCTTCTCACTGGTGACAAAGGCGCTTTTGTTCTCAAGCAAAAACTCAGTCAAAAAGGAATTTCTAGCACTATCATAGAAGAAGAATTGAGCCAGTTTGATTTCACTGAACTAACAGACAAAGTTGCCCAAAAGCTGCTCAAAAAATACCAGGTAAAACTGCCCAGCAAGGCCCTACAAGAAAAAATTCTTCAATCCTTGATAAACAAAGGTTTTTCATATAGCCAAGCCAAAAAAGCCTATCAGCATTTGGACATCGAAGAAGACCAAGAGAACCAAGAAGAGCTACTCTATAAAGAGTTAGACAAGCAATACCGCAAGTACTCAAAAAAGCACGACGGCTATGACTTAAAACAGCGTCTGACCCAAGCACTAGCACGTAAAGGCTATGATTTCTCCGACATCGCTAGCGCTCTGAGAGATTATTTCTAAAAATTTTAGGGAAAAACTTAGAATTATTCATGAAAATATGATACAATAATTAGTGATAAACTTTAAAAATTGTAGAAAGTTGGTAAAAAATGAGACTTCCAAAAGAAGGCGACTTTATTACAATTCAAAGTTATAAGCATGATGGTAGCTTGCACCGTACTTGGCGCGACACCATGGTACTAAAAACAACAGAAAATGCGATTATTGGGGTAAATGACCATACTCTTGTTACGGAGAGTGACGGACGACGCTGGGTGACTCGTGAACCAGCAATTGTATATTTTCATAGGAAATATTGGTTTAATATCATTGCAATGATTCGAGAAAATGGCACATCTTATTACTGCAATTTAGCCAGTCCCTACTATCTCGATAGTGAAGCCTTAAAATACATTGACTACGACCTAGATGTAAAAGTCTTTGCTGACGGAGAAAAACGCCTGCTAGATGTAGAAGAATACGAACGCCATAAGAAAAAAATGAATTATTCAAGTGACTTAGATTATATTCTAAAGGAAAATGTAAAAATTCTTGTTGATTGGATCAACCAAGAACGTGGACCATTTTCGCAAGCTTATGTTAACATTTGGTACAAACGCTATATTGAACTAAAGAATCGCTAAAGTTGTCAAAAGAGCTCATGCTCTTTTTGTTTTCCAAAAATAAAAAGCAATTTCTTGCAATCTAAGCATTTTTTCAGTATCATAAAGAAAACAATTTACGAAAGGAGCAGTTAATATGGCATTTACCAACACTAAAGGACGATATGCCAGTTTTGGAATAGTTACTAGTTTACCAGATGAAGTCATTGATACATTTTGGTACATTATTGATAACTTCCTAAAAGATACATTTCCACTAGAAAATCTCATCCAATTCGAACTTCTTAATAATAATGGAAAACTAACTTATCGATTTTCTGAAGCTCATCTTGATACACTGATCTCCTTCGATTTCACCTATAAATTCAATCCATTCTATCCTCGAACTATCTACGTTACAGATAATAATGGAAAAGAAACGATTATGTTAGCAGATGAATACTCAATCATGTAATAAACAATTCCATAATGAAAAAAGTCAATTGAAAAACCTCAATTGACTTTTTTTAAAAATAAAAACTAAACGAAAAGTTTAGTCCTGATTAAATATAATCGGGAAGACAGGATTCGAACCTGCGACACCTTGGTCCCAAACCAAGTACTCTACCAAGCTGAGCTACTTCCCGTCGTGATCGAATATCTCCTATCACTATATGCACCCTAGAGGAGTCGAACCTCTAACCGCCTGATTCGTAGTCAGGTACTCTATCCAGTTGAGCTAAGGGTGCTCATTAATATTTATGCCGAGGACCGGAATCGAACCGGTACGATCGTTTCCAATCGCAGGATTTTAAGTCCTGTGCGTCTGCCAGTTCCGCCACCCCGGCCTCTAAGCGAACGACGGGATTCGAACCCGCGACCCCCACCTTGGCAAGGTGGTGTTCTACCACTGAACTACGTTCGCATACGCCTCTTCTCTCTTAATGCCGGCTACATGATTTGAACACGCGACCCTCTGATTACAAATCAGATGCTCTACCAACTGAGCTAAGCCGGCCTATTTCTTATGCGGGTTAAGGGACTTGAACCCCCACGCCGTTAAGCGCCAGATCCTAAATCTGGTGCGTCTGCCAATTCCGCCAAACCCGCGCTTATGACCCGTACTGGGCTCGAACCAGTGACCCTTTGATTAAAAGTCAAATGCTCTACCAACTGAGCTAACGAGTCTTCTTTGAAATCTTCTT
>NZ_JAPVZR010000006.1:0-81162 GCF_041432475.1 Streptococcus sp. 27098_8_75 | reverse complement strand
GGTAGAGTTATTATTTTCAATGATAACTTTTCCACTAGGTTTCCCCTTATTTGCTGTCTTTCCAATAGAAACTTCAGTAGTTGTTGCAGTTACTCCTATCTGCTCACCATTTAGTTGAGTATAGTAGAGATGAACGTGATACTTACCTGTAGCATTCTTATGGTCACTGGCTTTCACCGTTACGCGATAGCGACCATCTTGCTGACGCGTGGCATGATACCAAACCAAATCATCCTGGCCTTTATCATCCGACCAAACTGGTACAGAAACACTGGCTACACCTTGAGGAGCCAAGACATTTGAAATGACAACATCAAAACGACCTGCAAGAGAATCGTTATTTTCAATGGTAATCTTCCCGCTCAGAGGTCCTTTGGCTACTTCTGGTGCTGGTTTAGCTTGAGAAGTGAAACGGCCAGTGTAGTCTACACTATGGTCAAAAACATGCTTACCTGGCAACAATTCAGCCTGGGAGGTAAACTGCCAAGCCCCTGCCCGCCCATTATAGCGGAGAGTCTTCGCATCGTTAGCTGAAAGTTTAGCTGTTGGGTATTGAGCGACCCAGAAATTTTCCAAACCAAACTGGGCTGTCTTGACAGGCCCTTTCCCTCTTAGATTATTTTCATCAATCCAGCTGGCACTGGTATAATACATAAGATTTGTATAGCCGTTCTTACGCATTTCATCAGCCCATGCAAGGGTATTACGGTTGATGTTATCCTTCATTTTGGCATCTTCCATATCATTAACCATGACCGTATTCTTTGGAAGATTAAGATTTCTAGCCTCTGAGATAAAGTGGCGAGCTTCTGCTCTTGCCTGCTCTTCACTAGTATAATGTGAAAAAGCATAGGCAGACACTTGCAAACCAGCCAACTGGGCATTGCGAGCTTGTTCTCCTGCGTAAGGGTTCCTATAGGTGGTGCCTTCTGTTAGTTTCACGACAACTCCACCAACTCCCTTGTTGGCAAGAGTGCGATAGTCATTGACGCTTATGCTTCCGTTATGACTGCTGACATCGACAAATGTTTTGGGTTGAACAGCCACATCACTTGAACGACTAGCTGGCCCAGCATGTCCAGTGCTATAAAAGGTTGTGGTCCCAACAGCTTCTTTTTTCGATGCAGCCCCATCAACCTTGCTAGCTTCTTCTCTTTGGGCAGTTTCTTCAATACTAGCCGACTGGTTCTCAACCTTAGTTTCCGACTGTTTTGGAAGAGAAGCTGGTACTGACTGACTATTTTCAGTCTTTTGTTCAGCTTGTGATTTTTCTTGCTCTTCCTGATGATATGTGCTGGTCTCTCCCTTTGACTCGACTGTTTCTGAATCACCTGAAGCTGTCTTTCCCACTGTATCTTGAGCCTGTTCAGCTTTTACTTGGATAGGCTGTAAAGCGGACTCTTGTTCATCTGCATAAGCAGGTTGAACTGAAACAGCTAGTAGCAATGCCGCACTAGCATAATAAATAAAATCCTTCTTTTTCATGTAACTCCCTCTTTGGCACGAATTTCAATATACCTCCATTGTAGCACAAGAAACTTGAGCTGAAAAGGGAAATTACTAACAATTCACCTAAGGTTTCTATAATCAAAAAAAGCCCACTAATCGCGGACTCTAATGACTCTATTTCTACAAAAATTACATCTCAGCAATCCCTTTCTTCATAGGATCTTTGTAATGCATATCTTTAATACAAAAATTAATCATTCAACTTTTTTAAGGCAGACCTTAGGTAATAACCTTCCCTTAAGTCCTTTCCAATTCTCCTGGCATTTTCTGACAAGTCTGCATACTCTTTTTCAGTTAGATTTTCCAAAGCTGCTTCTAAATCATGCAGAGAAGCCACCGCTATACCACAACTCTTCTCTAATATGAAATGAGCCAACGCCGACTCTTTCCAAACTACGACAGGAAAGCCCGAAGCCAAATAAAGAGAAGCCTTATGTGAATTGTTAAAACGTAGGTAGTTTCCGTAAGAACCCTGGCAGGTTTCTGAGCTGTCTCCGTCCCAGACCAAACCAAAACTACCTTCAAGAGCAGCTGGGAGGTCATCCGGCATAAAGGAACCAAAGTAGGTGGTGTTTTTCAATGCACGACTTTCATCATAGCCCACTCCATACAAGTTATAGGCTGGCTGGTCTGGCAAGTTATAAAGATAACCTGACTTTGCAGGGTTCAAATTTCCAGCTACGATAATAGGCTGGTCTTTTTGGAGATTTGGTTTTTCAGCAAAGTTTGGAATCAGATAGTCAAAAATCTCCAAGCTAACCATTTTATCTGCTGGCACTCCTTGACCTACCAGAACTTTCTTCATAATCTCGTTATGAACGATAATGCCATCCACTGACATCAAAGCTTTCTTTTCTTGGAAGTAATTGCGCACTTTATGACGGAATTTCACTTCCGAACCTGCTGCATGACGCAAGGTTTCAATATCATGGATCAAGAGATAGAATCTAGCTCCTCTTTTTTGCGCCTGCTTAATGAGTTGTGAGATGAAAAATGTATGGTGGATAATCGGGAACTGAATGACCAATTCATCTCCGGCTCCCAACTGATCAAACACAGACTTGGTCGCACGATATTTGTGTTGTTGAGCTTTAAAGAAATTCATCTTATACCAATTCTCAACCTTGAGCTCCAAGCCCTCATAACCCTCTGAGATTAGAATAGCTTCCACGTCATTTCGTGCCTTACTCCCTGCATTCTTTTCGTGTGCATTATGCAGAAATGAATCTTTCAGATAATATTTCACCTTTTCTCCCCTTTATCCGTGATGTTCTTAGATACTCCCTAGTTCTTCTTCTACCACATCCAATGCACGTTCAACAGTCACGTGCATATCATAGTATTTATAATCTGCCAAGCGCCCACAGAAAATAACGCGCCCATTTTTCTCAGCTTCTGCTAGATACTGCTCATAAATAGCATTGTTTTTGGCATCATTGATTGGATAGTAAGGTTCATCTCCTCTTTTCCAATCTGCTGGATATTCACGAGTAATAACGGTCTTGGCTTGAGTCCCAAACTCAAAATGTTTGTGTTCGATGATTCGCGTATAGGGAATATCACGTTCAGTATAGTTGACTACAGCATTTCCTTGATAATTTTCTTGATCCAAAATCTCATGCTCAAAACGGAGACTACGATACTCTAGTTCACCAAACTTGTAGTCAAAGAACTGATCAATCATCCCTGTGAAGACAATCTTAGTTGCTGAAGCCTCCAAGTTCTCCCGATCAGCAAAGAAATCTGTATTAAGCTCTACTTCGATTCCTTCCAACAACTTTTCGATGATGACATTGTAACCACCAATCGGAATTCCTTGGTAACGGTCATTGAAATAATTGTTATCATAGGTCAATCGAACAGGTAAACGCTTGATGATAAAGGGTGGTAGTTCAGTAGCAGAACGCCCCCATTGCTTTTCGGTGTAGCCCTTGATTAGCTTTTCATAGACATCCATACCAATCAACTTAATGGCTTGTTCCTCTAAGTTTTTAGGCTCAACATCTTGCATGTGTGTCGTCTGCTCAGCAATCTTGTCCTTAACTTCTTGGGGTGTCTTTGTCCCCCACAAAGCATAGAAAGTGTTCATATTGAAAGGCAGATTGTAAAGATGTCCTTGATAGTTGGCAATAGGAGAATTGATATAATTGTTAAACTCCGCAAACTGATTGACATATTTCCATACCTTTTTATTAGATGTATGGAAGATATGAGCCCCATACTTGTGGACATTGATTCCTTCAACAGATTGGCAATAGATATTCCCACCAATATGTTCTCGTTTATCAATCACCTTCACCTTCTTGCCACGTTTGTTAGCTTCGTAGGCAAAGATTGCACCTGACAAGCCAGCACCGACAATCAAATAATCGTACATAAAATCTCCTTATTTCTTTAAAACACTTTTTAGTTCTTGAAAATCCAAGACACGTAAGAGCAAAACCAAGCCACCATAGACTAGGAAGCCAAGGGCAGCATAAATCAAGACATTCACCACAGACGAGAAGTGCATGAAAGCTTGTGCAGAATACAGAGCGCCGTACATCAGTAGTGCTGCTAGAAGTATTTTTAGCATGGACGGTAGAATCTTGACCTCTTTTAGATACGAACGTGTAAAGTAGAGTTGGATCAGCCAGACCAAACCTTCAGTCGCAACAGATACGATCGACGCCCCAATATAGCCCAGAGGCGGGATCAAGAGGAGATTCAAGCCCACACTAAAAACAGCTGGAATAGTTGTTGATAGCATAAATTCACGATTCTTATTGTGAGGAATCAAGATTTGAATTCCCATTATATTGGTCCAGCCAATAAAGAACATTCTAAAGACCATGATGGCAATCGCATAGCGAGCATCTTGGAAGTCTTGCCCCAGGAAAAAATTGACAAAATCTTTGTTAACAATTAAAATCCCCGCAATCATCGGGAAGATAACCAAGTTATACACTAAGAAAGACATTTCATGTAACTTGTTAACCGCCTTTTGATTACCTGATGAGAGGAGATTGGAGACCCGAGGCAACATAACACTACCAAGCGACGTTACCAAAGTCAACAAAATATTCAATAATTTCAAGGCTTGATCATAGATCCCGACATCCTTGGTCGAAGACAAGGCACCTAACATAGTGCGATCTAGCGTGATGTAGAGCGAAATGGCAATCTGTGGCAGAAACAAGAGAATGACTGGTTTGATATGCTCTTTGGCATAGGCTATATCCAGATGCGGCTTGCGAATGTGCTCCCGAGCAGGAAGCCACATACTCAACTGACCTAGTAGATCATAGGCAACCAAGAGGATGATATACAAGTACAAGTCAGATGGTTTCTTAACAAATAGGAATATCGATACAACACCTAGAAGTTTGACCATTGTGTTACGAGCAGTGATTTTTTTGAAATCTTCTAACCCTTGAAAGAGCCAAGAGATATCAAAACCACGAGACAGCAAACTAAAGCCAAGAATATAAGCAATTGGATTGTTCATTGACGGTACAAGCAAACAAACAATTATATAAAGTATAACCGCTAAACAGGTTGAAAGGACTTGTAAACTGTAAATACCCCAGAAGGTCTTTTCAACTTCCTTACGATGGCCGGAAATTTCCTTGGTCCCATAATTGGCTACTCCCAGCGTCGCTAGTAGGATAAAATAAGTCACGATAGAGTTATAGTATCCGTAAGACCCCAAATCATCCGAAGAGAAAACTCGGGTGATATAGGGAGTTGTAATCACTGGTAGGACGATGACAAGTAACTGATAGGACAGATTGTACAAGTAATTTTTTAAAACTCTCACACGGCTTCCCCCATCTCAAATTTTTCTCCTTCAAATTCCATCGCTGGGATGGTAGCAAAAAGAAGGAACATAAAAATATTGTATGATGGACGAACCCAGAAGGCCTCAAACATACAATTGACTGTTACTAAGGCCAGGCAGGTTAACAATAAATAGTTCTTCCTACGATAGAGAGTCCAAGACTGAACCATGTATAGGCATACCAACATAACAACTGGAATCAAACCGTAAGTAAATAACATTTGTACATAAGACGAATCTACATAGTCATAGTTCAAAACCGTTTCTGTCTTTCCTCCATATCCAACAAAGGAAATTCCACGAATTCCAAATAACTGTACGCCATATTTCTTAAGCGCTTCATGTCCCAAATACAATCGCATGCCGAAAAAGTTATTCAGAGAAACATATATTGGATGAGACCAACTAAACTTGTTGGATAGATAAATCATGACCGAAGAAGCGATACCAGCCGAAAAAGGCAGTAGGCCAAATAAGCGCCATTCAGTCTTGTTACGATAATAAAAGTATAGAAAAATTCCTGTTGCTGCTAAGATGGAGCCTGCATTTAAACGGGCATCGCAATAAACAATAATAAAGGCCGCCAAGGCTACACCTGATAGGGTTCTTAGGAAGATAAACTTCTTTCTAAGGAGATAGGAAAGGGCAGTAAAGAGATAGAAACAATGAGAGGCAAAGTCGGTTGGATAGATAAAACCAAAAGAGTTACGTACAACCACTCCCACGGGGCGAGTTTGAACAAACTGTAAATTAGGAATAACATTGACTAACGATAGTAAAATAATAAGAACTATAAAAGATAAACTCGTCCAAGTATAAATTTTAAGTATAGACTCTATATCTGCTTTGTAAAGAAAAACAATCAACAGCAAAAACATTAAACCATTTAAGTTTCCTGCCTTATAATAAACCATACTTCCAACTAAAATGAGGGTAGGTGCAAATATTAAAAAACTCAAAGAATAGTTACGAATATATAAAAAACGCACAGCTAGTAACATGATTGCAAAGAAAGGAACAAAATTAGGTATACTAGGTAATACAGGTGCTAACATTGAAGTGTTTATCATATCTATAGAAATTATCACAAATAAAACTGCTGTCACGAGCAATTTATCACGTTCTATCTTTAACATTTTCTTTTTCCTTTTTTAATCTCTAACCTCTTTTATTTCATTGAGGCTTTTTTAATTTTTTAAATTGATAATACAGACCTGGAACCAATGATAACATAAGATAAATCGCCTTGTTTTTCAAGTTAATCCGCTTATTTTTCAAGATTCTTCTTAGATAAGGACGAATCCTTCTTTGAATGCGAACGATTTCCTCTTTGGAAGAATCTGAGATTAAGATGAAAATGTGGAGACTACCGATGAACAAACGGGCGATGATAGCATCATCAAGTTCTGTATTGGCAGAATAGTCCTTCTGGACAACTTCTGCCAAATGATCCATAGAATCATAAAAATCATAGTGCTTACTATTGAAGTTTGATAAGGTAATACTGTTTGGTCTACGATAATAATGATAGATACCTAAATCAATCACACAAACTGATTCCACTTCTTTCAAGTAGTCACTGATAACATATATGTCTTCATAGATTTTCCCTTTTGGATAGGGGTATTTTTCTACGATATCTCTGGGAAAGAGTTTAGCCCAAGCAGAGACCGTGGCAATTGTACCATAAAGCATCTCTATTAAAGTTTCTTCAGAAGAAAGAAGGGTAGCTTTCGCTAGCATTTCTTCATTTATTTGGTAGTTTTGGTAGGAATCATGATCATAGGCATCCTTACCTTTGCCTGCAACAATCCTAGCACCTGTACGTTTTTGAAGTTCCACCAAAAGTTCAAGTGCACAAGGCTCAAAATAGTCATCTGGATCTAGGAAAACAATCCATTCCCCTTTAGCTTTTGTGACACCATAGTTTCTAGCATCAGACAAGCCACCATTTTCTTTATGATAGGCCGATACCCAATCATACTCACTTGCATATTGATCGCATAGTTTCCCAGAATCATCCGTGGAACCATCATCAACTAAGATAACTTCAAAATCTTTATAGGTTTGATTGACCAAGCTTTCCATGGCATAATGAAGGTAGTCCTCTACATTATAAATAGGTACAATTACTGAAATCATATTTTCTTTTCTTTCTCTTACTCAGTTAGATATTTAAATCTCAAATGAACTTTTATCTGGGAAAAGTTGATTCATAGCTTTAATAAAGTCATCCATCACCTGATCTTCATTTTGGACATTAAAACCGTCATTAATACACATAACCTTATATTTCCTAGAATTTAGAAGTTTCCAAAAATCTGGCCCAGCATTATCTAATGAAAAGAGACCGCCTAACTTAGGATTTCCAATTGCATATTGACCACTAGCAATCTGCCAATACTTAAAGAGCCAAACATTGGTATCAGATGGACTTCTAAAGCGACTAGCAGATGTTTTTTCTAAGACATCTTTTTCCTTTTCCCATACCAATTCCATTGTTGACTTTAAGAGTGGATGCGTTAAATGATTCTCCCAAAAACCACAAATAAATTTGCTGTGTCTATACAACAAAGATTTAGCAATACCTTTAACACCTTGTTTAATTGAGAAGAATTTGCCATTCTTTAAAATTTCCTCACGAGTAAAATGTGTTGTTATAATTCCCATATCATTCATTTGGAAATGGCCAGTGCCATATCTCTCCGTTGTAATAGGAGCTAAAGCCGTAACATACTTTGGTAAACCATCATCTGAAAAGAAATCTGTCGGTTCAACTGGAGCTGTGAGATAAACATCATCGTTAAAGAACACAAAGCACTCAGAAAGACCTGGAATCCGATGAATATTGCTTTCGATAGGATTGGCAGAAAAAACTGGTAGATAGTCATTACAGATAATCTCTGTATGATCTACCAAGACCAATTTATCGCTATTTAACTCTAACCAACTTGGCTTTTGATTGTCAGTCACAAGATAGACCTTATTGACCCAAGGGGCAAACTTTTCTACCCCTCTAAACCAGTATTTAAAGGTTCCCCATTCACGATAAGCCTTATCCGAATTCATGCCTTCCTTAGAGGTATTAATTGTTCCATCGTACTGTGCTTTCTTTTTTCTCCAAACCGGATCATTCCCATCAACCCATGCGACAACAAAATCAATCTTTTCTACCATTCAGTCTCTCCTATTTAAAAATCTAACAGTCTTTCCATCAATTTAATAGACGTATATTGCTCAAAATATAGGTTCTTCGCCTTCGCAACCTTTTGAAGCACCTCATCAACTGAAGGATCAAAATCTTCTATAATTTGTGCTAGTTTTTCAAAGTCACCTGACGGATAGAAAGTCACTAGCGATTCATTAACATAGTCTCGAACAGAAGGAATATCATTTACAATGATAGGAACTCCTAAAGACATTGCTTGAAGCATAACCATATGACCAGCGGATAAATCAATATCTTTTAACGATAGGACAAGGAAATCAGACTTAGCTAATACATCTCCAAAGGTTTCTACTACTACATCAGATAAAACTTGAATGTTTGAACCATGCGTAGGAACTCTCCATGGCTGAGTTGCAATCACACACGGCATTGAAAGGTTTGAAGTCTCCACTGCCTTGACTAAAGTCTCATAATCTCGGTTACTACCTCCACCTGAAAAGATATACTTAGTTGGTAAAGAACCTTGATAAGTTAGTTGATTATCATAATCTAAGCCGTAATGAATAAATTTAAATTTCTCCTGAAATTCTGGAAAGAGTTCCGAATAATAATGAATTTCTTTTGAACCATAGACTATGATATTTCTGATATTCTGGAAAGACTTTTTCACAAGTTGCTTTCGTAAATAATAATAGATTTTATTTTTCTTATTCTCAAACAAAAATCCTGCTAATGTAATTTCCTTGCCACTTTTATTTAAAATTCCTAAAAAGATACCTACAAGAGGATTTACACAAATAATTTTCTTGACATCATATTTTATGAATTTCCGAGCATAATCATAGGACATTTTCCACATTAAAAAATGATACAAAGCACTACCGATGTATTTGAAATTACGTACTCTTCTTATAAGTGGACTTTCATAGTTGGTATAAACTACTCGGCTCCCGCCATGAAGAGATTGATAATGCTCTTCATTCTTTTTTTGCAGCTCACTGTCTAAAATGATTAAATTTTCCATTATACCCCTTATTGTAAATTATCATAAAATTCCGAGAAGTTCTTGATGTAACTCTCCAAAGAAAACAGCTCTTTTTGTCTCTGATATCCTACTCGCCCAAATTTTTCTCTTTTTTCAGAACTATCTAGTAAGAGAGAAATGGCATTAGAAAGTTCTTGAGGACGATTTGGTTTGACTAAGCAACCACTTTTGTCATCTACTACCATTTCAGCTATTCCCCCATTGTTATAACCAACAACTGGTTTTGAACAAGCCATGGCTTCTAGGACTACTGTAGGTAAGGAATCAGGTTTTATACTTGGTAAGACAAAGATATCAAACATATTATAAAGTTCAGAAGTCTTATCGTAGTAATCAATACGATGAATTTGTGACACAACAGATGAAGAAGCTATTCTCTTATCTAATTCTTCTAGACGCCATTCTTCACCATGAAAAACACCTCCAGCTAGGAAAGCCACCGCTTGCTCATTCTTTTCCAAAAGTGGCTCGACTGCTTCTATGAAATCATTTTGTCCTTTGATAGCATTGACCCGACCAATCATGCCAATCACAAGTGCATCTTGAGCAATATCAAATTTTTCACGAATAGAAGACGAATCCATTGGGTAATAGACAGTATTATCCACACCGTTATAAATCACTTTCACTTGGCTATCTTTGATAAAGGGAGACTGCTTGATATGATTGGCAACCGCTTGAGACACTGTCACAATCTTATCTGCATATCGTCCCATAAGCATATTGATAAAGTCAGAAATAGCTTTGGGTTTGACGATAATCTCATGAACATGCCAAATCAAAGGTAGCTTGAGCTTGCGTTTCAAATAGATGCCCTCCAAAACAGCCGCTGTATTATTGTGAACAATATCAATACTGTGTTCTTGAGCGTAGAGGGCGATTTGCTTAGCATAGAAATTATAAGAGCGAATATAGTCGACAATACCTTTGGGATTAAAATACTTCCTTCGTAAAATCGGATAATCCAACACACTGACCTGAGCTCCAACCTGACGCAAGGCCTCGACTAAAACACCATCATTTGGTAGGATGACGTGAGCTTCAAATTCTTGGCGATCTAATCCTTTGATTAATTCCAGTAAAACCTTATCCGATCCATACATTTCTGCACCAGCATGCAAGTATAAAATCCGTTTCATTCCCTATCCTTTAAACACTTCTTCATAATCTGACACAATCTTTTCCCACGTGAAAGCCGAGAGGATTCTTTGACTTGACTTGAAATCCAAGCCAGTAATTGCTGCCTGATCAAATCCTTCAACTTCCTCAATGACGCGTGCCAACTCGTCTTTTTTCCAATAAATGGCCCCATCTTCACCAACCTCACGGTTAAAGCCAACATCTAGCAACAAATTCAGTTTTGTGGATGCTAGGGCTTCCAGTAGAGAAGGATTGGTCCCTCCAACCTCATGTCCATGGAAATAAGCAAAAGCATGCTCACGAATGTACTTGAGCAACTCTTGGTCATAGACCGTACCGACAAATTTAACCCTAGGATCTTTGTCAAAACCAGTATCTTGTAACAACTGGTCGTAAAATTTATTCTGCTCCACATTTGTGATAAGGACAAAGTCCTTCTTAGACTTGGACTTGATAAATTCACGAATCATGGTTTCGTAGTTGTTTTCAGGAACGAATCGTCCCACCACTAGATAATAGCTATTTTCGCTGACTCCTTTTTCTTGATACCAATCCCGAACTTTGGCATCTTCTGCTTTCAGGATTGAAGGAATAGTATCCGTTCCATAGGCAATATAGGTGGTCTTTGGTTGGTACTGCTTATAGTCCTCTCGGATATATCTTTCGATATTTTTGCTATCACATACTAGTAAATCAGCATGCTTGACCATGAGTTGCTCTGAGAATTTCCAGTACTTACGAACTGGAAGGCTCCATTTTGCTCGCAACCATTCATGGCCATCCGGGTTGACTATGAGGGTGCCACCAATAGCCTTGATTTTCTTTTTAATCCCTGCTATGAAAGGGCCGATTCGACAAGCCAATACATAGAAAATCGGCTCCTTGTCTTTTTGTTC
Source organism: Streptococcus sp. 27098_8_75 (assembly GCF_041432475.1). Taxonomy (NCBI): domain Bacteria; kingdom Bacillati; phylum Bacillota; class Bacilli; order Lactobacillales; family Streptococcaceae; genus Streptococcus; species Streptococcus sp. 27098_8_75. The sequence goes on along the minus strand of NZ_JAPVZR010000006.1, from coordinate 69,583 downwards.
TTTAGCCATTTCAATCGCTCGATTGAGCGCAGCGATATCATAAAAAATCGCCCTAGCTGGTCCAATGTTTGGCACATCCACATTATAACAAATAGCACCATTGTGCTCAAATACATCCTCTGCAATGCCTGACTTTGCTGAATTTTCCCGCATACAGGCGACATAATACTGGATATGCTGACTTTGCTGACAAGCCGTCAACTTTTCAACAAAGGTTTCAAAGCCACCATACTTGGCTGGGATTCCTTTTGAACCTATAATATATACAGCTTTCTTCATTTATTCCTCAAATATATATAATCAGAGGAAGGCGCTTCTACTTAGCACCTTCCTTCCTAAATACAACTTTTATGGTTTTGAGCAAAATCTTAATGTCCCGCCAAATGGTCCAACCGTCCATATAAGCAAGGTCCAGCTTTACAACCTCATCAAAATCTGTGATAGCGCTACGACCACTGACCTGCCAAAGACCTGTAATCCCAGGCTTGAAGCTCAAACGTCTTTTTTGCTCAGGCGTATAGTTTCGATATTCATCTACAGTAGGCGGACGAGTACCGACTAAGCTCATATCTCCAATCAAAACATTATAAAATTGAGGGAGCTCGTCCAAACTCGTCTTTCTGATAAAACGTCCAATCGGTGTCACTCGAGGATCGTTATCCATCTTGAACATACCGCCAGTCATGGTGTTGTGTTCCATTAATTCTTTTTTTATTTCCTCGGCATCCACTCTCATAGAACGGAACTTATAGAATTTAAAGAAACGGCCATTTTTCCCAACTCGTTTTTGAACAAAGAAGGCTGGGCCTCCATCCTTACGAATGATTGGGACTAGAACGATACTAACCAAACCACAAATCAAAAGACCAAACAGGGCACCAACAATATCCAAGCAACGTTTAGCTATAACATGGGTTTGCTTATAAAAGTTCGTTGAAAATGTTACTACACTCATTCCAGCAACCTCTTGAATCCGCTTTTCACCTAGAGATAAAAAGTCGAAAGCATTCAGATTGACCGAAACATCTATTCCCATACTTTCAAAACGAGAAACCAAATCTCCAATATCATAATCTTCACTCGGCAGATTAATGAAGACCTCATCGACAACCTCTTTTGTTACAAAGTCTACCATATCTTGAGGAGCAACGATGGCCACCTGGGCTTGGCTAAATGTCGTATCATCCATAATGGTCACGCCTACCAATTCCCGGGTAGAGTATTTAGATGAGGTTAAACGTTCATAAGCCTTTTCCAATCGACTGGTTGCTGTAATCAAAAACAATTTTTTCCGATTTTTAAATCTTGAATAAATGGACTGTTTATATTTTTTGATGATAGAGTCCATCAGATAAATAGCTAGTGAATTTATCAAAAAGAAATAGACCATTCCTCTTCTTGAGATAGAAAAAGGTTCCTTCAGCATAAAAGAAGTAAAGGTAATTGCAATTGAAAATACCAGGTTATATTTTATAGTCTGCAGTAATTCTTCTAAATAACCCCTTGTGTAAAATTTAAAAGAGAAATTACTGATATAAAAAACAATGAAATGCAGAAGATATAAAATAGCAATGGTCTGAGAAGTATATTCTGCTTCTTTGAAAAGACTAACTATATAAGCTGAAAATAAAACGGCTAGACTTTGAAAAATAACAATTTTGAAATTCTCAAATTCTCTTCTCTCCTCTCCCATTAGTAACCTTCCTTATAATCTATTTTTTCCCATAATTACCATAGTTCCCGTAATTGCCATAATTACCATAGGAACCATATTTTTCTGATTTAACATCAAATTTATTTAGAACAACACCGAGGAATGGAGTTCCTGTTTGTTCCAACTGCTCTTTAGCTTTTTGTACAGCTTTGCGACTAACTGCTCCCGAAGCTGATACTAAGAAGCTACCGTCACAACGCTGAGCAATAATCGCTGCATCAATAACCATCCCGATTGGTGGTGTATCGACAACAATATAATCATAATGTTCTCTCAATACACCCATAATGACTTCAAAATTTTTCCCTTGTAAGAGCCCTGTTGGGTTTGGAGATACCTGTCCTGACAAGAAAACATCTAGGTTTGGATAATCAGTGTCCGCCAAAGCTCGACTAATATCAGCGTTACCAGACAAGACCTCTGTCAAACCTTCTACTTTTCTTTGGCTCTTGAAAACCCCTGTCATAACGGAGTTTCGAATATCAGCATCAATCAAGAGTGTTCGATAGCCTGCCCGCGCGAAGGCCAAGCTTAAGTTGATGGAAATAGTTGACTTTCCTTCATTTGGCTGAACAGAAGAAACCGCTACAACCTTAATATCAGAACCACTCAACTGGATATTTGTACTCAATGCATTAAAGTATTCTTCCGCCTGATGCATCTCCGCCAATTTATTTTTAATAATTTCTAACGTTGCCATGAGGTCCCTTTCTTACAATTTCTTTAGGTTTGGAATAACACCTAGTAGTGTAGCTCCCATCACATCTTCGATGTCTTCTGGCTTTTTCACTCGATCATCTAAAATCTCTACAATCAAGACAATAACAATCATCACCACGGCTCCTGCCAAGAAGCCTAGGATGACATTCCGGCGAATATTTGGAGAAGATGGTGATTTTGGAACTTCTGCCTCTTCTAAGGTCGTTACATCTGAAACCTTAGTAACGGCAATGATTTTTTCAGCTGCCACTTCGCGCAAGGTGTTGGCAATTCGGCTAGCTTGGTTAGGATCGCTATTTTTGACAGTGATGGACACAATCCGTGTATCTGTCGGCACTGAAACACTTACAGACTTGCTTAATTCAGCTGTTGTCCCAGGTAGTTTTAATTCTGAAATAACCGTAGACAATACATCCTGTGATAAAATGATTTCCTTATAGTCCTTAACCAAGTAAGACCCTGCTTGTAGGTCTTGGTTGGTCAGAGTGTTATTATCTGTCTGCTGACGGTTGACAACGTAAATCCGTGTCGTACTTTGATAAGAGGGCTTAGCAATAAAAAGGCTATAACCCAAAGCTAAGACAGCTGCCACTAACGCTATCAACAGAATGATAAACTTTCTTTTCCATACCGTCTTGATTAGAGACAGTACGTCAATTTCGACTAGTTGATTTTCTTTATTCATATTCCTTTTCCTCTATACTAAGAGCGAAGCCTATATGTATTCACTTCTTAGCAATAATTCTTGATTTTTTCTAAACAACTGCTCTGCATGAGATTCCCCATACTTCTTGGAGATGATCTGGTAGGCCTCTTGCATATAAGGCGGTCGTGGATCCAAATTGTGCATATCACTGGCCACGAAATGAACCAGATCTTTCTCCAGAAAGAACTGGGCCCTTTTTTTCATGAATTTATAAGTGTCTCCAAACAGCTTTGGTTTTAAAACACTCGAACTATTAATCTGGGTGTAGCAGCCCATATTGATCAAGTCGCGTACCTTCTTTTCATCATTTTCCAAACAATGATAGCGCTCAATATGAGCGACGACAGGTGTAACGCCCAAGCGTAAAACGTTGCTCAGAGCTGTATGAATTTCCTTGTAAGGCGTGATCATACTGAATTCAATTAAAGCATACTGACTATCTGCCAAGCGTGGAATCTTTCCTTGCTCCAGCTTATCCAAAATATCACTTGTATAATATATTTCAGCCCCGTAAAGAATAGTCAAATCATCCGCAATTTCTTTAGCCAGTTCCTGGACTTGTTTGAAGTTTTCTTCAATTTTTGCTTCTGGAGTCTCAAACATCCCTTTCCGACGATGAGAAGTTGAAATGATCGTTCGCACCCCTTGGCGGTAGCTTTCCTCCAGCAAGGCCCTGCTATCTTCTATTGTTTTTGGTCCATCATCAACATCAAAAACGATATGTGAATGAATATCAATCATGGCTTACTTCCCTTCCATAACGGTCTGAATTGCAGACTTCATTTGATCCAGGCTTGCCGGATCAACTTCCAGCATATAAAGGGCAGCTTCTGGCATAGCATATGAAGGCAGACCAGTTTTTCCATTTCCAGTCAAAGCTTGTGACGTAACTGTATAATTCCCACCTGTTTCCAACTGGGTATTCACAAGATTCATCAAGGTTTCTAAGCTCATATTTGTCTGAACAGAATCTTGTAAGCCTGAAATAATACTATTGTAATTCTTCAGAGCATCTGTTGAGGTCAGCTTTTTAATAACAGCAGCGATAACTTTTTCCTGATTCTTTCCGCGGTCGTTATCACCACCCGTTAATGAATACCGTTCCCTAACAAAGCCCAGTGCTTGCTCAGAATTGAGATGAACATTTCCAACCTTGAAGTGGTAATTCCCATGAAGACTTGTGAATTCTTGATCGTTATACACATCAACACCACCCAAAAGGTCAATCAATTTGAGGAAGGAAGTGAAATTCAAACGTACATAATACTGAATATCGATACCATAAAGTTTCTCTAGAGTATGAACCGAAGCATCTATACCATAAATACCCGCATGGGTCAGTTTATCAGGCTGATCCGCACCACCATCCGCAATAGGTACATAGGCGTCACGCGGTGTGGTTGTCAAAAGCACGCGCTTGGTCTTACGGTTAACCGTCATAATGATATTCACATCCGAACGAGAAACTGATGAGATACCACCATAAGTATCGATCCCGCTGACATAGATATTAAAGACATCTGCATTAACATCATGCTTCTTAGTTGCAGTCTCAACCTTTTTCGTTAGTTTGTAAGAATATAACTTTTTAACTTTGGACGCATAGTCAGGATCTTCACTTCGTAGGGTATCCTCAAATACACTATTGATAACAATAGCTTTTGTCTCTCCAGCAAGCAAGGACTTATAAGCCGCTAGATAAGAGCTCGCTGAGTCCACTGTCAATTGGACTTTCTTGGTCTTAGCCAGTTCATCTGTTAAGGCCGCAATGTTTTCACCATCATTATTGGTTGGAGCTAAAACATTGGTTACTTTTTTGATATCTTTAATGTCGCTGTCCGCTGCTACTACAACGCTCATTTCATACTCAGAATAGTTAGAGGTAGAATTCAAACCAGTAGACAGGTCCACCATTTCCTTGACAGCGTACATGGTTCCTGACCCAATCAGCAAGGACAGAACCAATAATACTGTTGTAAAAATCCGAGCCTTATTAAACCAAATGAAAAGAGCAGCTAGAACTGCTACTAGTATCATCACAAAGGTTGAAATAATATTCAAATAACGAAAAGCTAAAATATTATACCTAAATATATAAACTATCAAGACAGAGATTAATAAAACATAAATGATGAATAAACTAACATTTAAGATTTTAAAACGTCTTGATTTAGCGGTAGTTCCATTGCTTTTTCTACGAGACATGCTAAAAACACTTCCTATATATAATTACTCCATCCTATTATATCACAAAAATATTTAGATTCTGCCCTATTTTTAAGAAATTTTTAAGAAATCATAGTAAAGAGCCAAACCATTTTCTCTTCATCTTTGATTAACTTAAGAAAACAAAAGCAAATACGTCATAAACAAATCAAAATGCATAAATATAGAGTATTTTATAGAGGTCTCAAGGATTTGTTTACAAAAAATGGTCCCATATAACAGGAACCATTTTTTATATTCTATCATGGGCATCTTTGCTCTGGTTGATCGTGATTAGAGGAGGCCTTCCCGATCAACTTGTTCAAAACTTTCTTTCCCATCATTCAGCTTATCCCAGATAACTACTTGTCCAGACTGAAGGGACTTCTGCACATCAATAATGCGCTGATTGGACGAGCCACGAAACTGCAACATAAGATTCTTCTTGGTAATGTCAAAACGGCCGTCCACTAAGATGTCAATCAAACTCAGCAACTCCAGCTTATCCTGCGTTTCCAGCATCATCTCCTCCCAAGTATAGCCCGTCCAGGACCAGATATCCTTGTCTGGAAGCTCTCGCCGAATCCGCTTGACCAAGGGTAGTAGAATGCCTGTGTTGAGAAAAGGCTCGCCGCCTAGAAGGGTCAGCCCCTGCACATAAGGCTCCGCCAAGTCTTTCATGATCTGCTCCTCCAACTCTTGGGTATAAGGAATACCAGCGTTGAAGGACCAGGTTGCTGCATTGTAGCAGCCCTCACAGTGAAACATACAGCCACTAACATAGAGGGAGTTGCGAACACCTTCGCCATCCACAAAGTTAAAAGCCTTATAGTCAATGATGCGGCCCTTACTCAGCTCCTCGCTTTTCCATTCTTGGGGTTTGGGATTATTCATGCCACTTCTCCATCTAGCTCTATCCAGTAGCGCTCGCTTCCTTGAATGGTATTGTCATAGACGCCACCATTAGCAAGAATCGTTCGCCGGCTAGCTTCGTTTTCTTCATCGCAGGTAATCAGAGCAAAGTCCAAACCAGCTCTCTTCGCCTCTATAAGGCCCAGATGCAACTGCTCCTGCCCATAGCCCCTGCCTCGTTCCCCCGGTCGAATTGAATAGCCAATATGCCCACCCTCAACAAAGAGTTTTTCATTTAACAAGAGACGCAATGCTAGGAAGCCCAGTGGGCGGTTTTCCTCGTCAACCGAGATATACTGAATTGCTGGTACCCATCCTTCTGGCAGATTTCCAGCATCCTCCTGCTGCTCTACAATCTTTAACCAATCCTCATAATTCTTAGCCCGCTTCCATGTGGAGCCCACACCACCATGCATATAAGACTTCGCAGCATCAAATTCAGCAATCATCTCTAAAATAGCGTCTTTATCTTCCAAAGTTGGTCGTCGTAACTTCATAGGCTTTCCTCAATCTATATCAATCCAATAACGCTGACTTCTGTCGATTGTATTTTCGTAAATACCGCCAGCGGAGAGAATCGTGCGTCGGCTGGCTTCGTTGTCTTCATCGCAGGTAATCAGCACTCGTTCTAATCCTTGCTTTCGAGCCTCTGCCAGCCCTAACTCTAGTTGCAGCTTGGCCAAGCCCTTTCTGCGTTGACTGGGGCGGATAGAATAGCCAATATGTCCACCCTCCACAAATAATTTGTCATTTAAGGACAAGCGCAGAGCTAAAAAGCCCAGAGGCAAGCCGGTCTCATCAAAGGATAAAAATTGGATGGCAGGAACCCAGCCTGCTGGCAAATTAGCAGCATCCTCCTGCTGCTCTACAATCTTTAACCAATCCTCATAATCCTTTGCTCGTTTCCAAGTGGAGCCCATGCCACCGTGCATATAGGATTTTGCTGCATCGAACTCCGCAATCATCTCCAAAATAGCGTCTTTATCTTCCAAAGTTGGTCGTCGTAACTTCATAGGCTTTCCTCAATCTATATCAATCCAATAACGCTCTTTCCCACCTCGAATATCCTCTAAAGCTCCACCGTTAGCAAGAATCACACCTCGGCTGGCAGCATTATCCCTATCACAGGTCACTAGAGCCCGTTTTATATTTTTACTTTTAGCTACTTGCAAGCCTTGTCTCAGTTGCTCTTTTGCCAGTCCTTTGCCACGCGCAGACGGACGAATACTGTAACCAATGTGCCCACCTTCTTGGAGCAGATGGTCATTGAGTAGCAAACGCAAATTAAGAAAGCCCACAGCCTGACCATCCGCAGCAAAAGCCACAAGCTGAATGTAAGGCACAAAACCTTCTGGCAAACCCAGCCCGGCTTCTGCCAGCTGAATGGTTTCCAGCCAATCCTCGTAGACAAAATCAGCTCCGCCAAAGAAGCCGTCATGCCGGCCACCAGTCGCTTCAAAATCTGCTAACATTTCCAAAATAGTGGCCTTATCCTCTAGTCTTGGTTTCCTTAATTCTACATCCATTTCTCTACCATACTTTACTTCTTCTTGCCAGCCTTTGCCAGAAATTGCTCCCGCAGGCTAGTCACTCGCGCCTTTTTATTTCTAGCTCCTGTAGAATGTTTTTCATGAAAACGTCTTACTTGAGCCTTACCTTTATCGTCTAGTTGATATTTTCCCATTTTTTCTCCTAATGATTAATGAAAAAGAGCGATACATCACACGGATGTTCTGTATCACTCCCGCTTCTTATTTAGTTTCAATCAGTTTTCATTTCCTGAAAATTTAATAGTCGAGCCGTTCATATGCTTGACCCGAGCAGAAATCTCTTTGTGACGGCCATTAACCATCGGACGAGCTTGCGGATTTCCTAGATAACCACAAGTCCGCTTGACTACGTCAACTGTCTTAGGATCGCTGTTGCCACAGTTTGGACAGGTGAAGCCACGCTCCGTCGGCGTGAAATCTCCCTCAAAGTCACACTTGTAACAGTGATCAATTGGCGTATTTGTACCTAAGTAACCAACTCGGTCATAAGCATAGTCCCAGACAGCTTCCAGAGCCTTGGGATTTTGTTGCAGAACAGGGTATTCACAGTAATGGATAAAGCCACCTGAGGCCCCCACTTCTGGATAAATTTTCTCAAAGTCCAATTTTTCAAAAGGTGTTGGATTTTTACGCACATCGTAGTGGAAAGAGTTGGTATAGTATTCCTTGTCTGTAATATCTGGAACAAGCCCAAACTTCTCAGTATCCAACCGGCAGAATCGGTCGGTCAGACTTTCAGATGGCGTCGAATAAACAGAGAAATGATAGTCATATTCGTCTGACCATTCACCAACCAAACGCTTCATTTCTTTGACAATATCCACCGTAAATTCTTTAGCTTCTGGGTTGTCTTCCCACTCTCCTCCATAAAAGGCAGTTGCAACTTCGTAAAGACCGATATAACCAAGTGAAACTGTTGCTCTGCGGTGAGTAAAGAGCTGGTCGACTTGATCATATTTGCCCAAGCGTTTACCAAAAGCACCGTATTGATACAAGATTGGAGCATTAGCAGGTGTTGCTTCCTTGGTTCGCTCTACCCGATAGACCAAAGCATCCTTAGCAATTGCCATTCGCTCAGCAAATAAGGACCAGAATTTATCCTTATCTCCTTCAGCTTCCAGTGCAATCCGAGGTAGGTTGACAGTCACAACTCCCAGATTCATACGGCCGGAATTGACTTCTTCGCCATTCTCATCCTTCCAACCTTGAAGGAAAGAACGGCAACCCATCGGAACCTTGAAAGAGCCCGTCAAATCAATGATTTTATCATAAGAAAGGACATCTGGATACATCCGTTTCGTCGCACATTCTAGCGCCAGCTGTTTGATATCGTAGTTGGGACTTCCAGGCTCTAAATTAAGGCCACGCTTAAGAGTGAAAATCAACTTAGGAAAGATAGCCGTCCGATGTTCACTTCCCAAGCCCATGATACGGATGTTGAGAATTGATTTTTGAATCTCGCGTTCAAAGCGATTGGTCCCCAGACCAAAACCTAAAGAAGTGAAGGGGGTTTGTCCATTAGAGGTAAAGAGCGTGTTAATCTCATACTCTAAGGACTGCATAGCATCATAGATATCTTTTTTAGTTTTTTCCCAAGCGTAATCAGCTCTTTTATCAGCTAGCACCCAATCTTTGGCATCTCTTAAATGCTTCTCGTAATTGAGCTCTGCGTAAGGAGCCAAGACTTCATCGATTCGGTCAGCTGAACAGCCTCCATACTGACTAGAAGCTACATTGGCAATAATCTGCGAGATTTGAGCTGTCGCAGTCTGAATAGACTTAGGACTCTCTACTTCGGCATTTCCAATCTTGAAACCATTTTTTAGCATGCCCTTAAAATCAATCAAGCAGCAGTTGGTCATTGGTGTATATGGGCTATAATCCAAATCATGGTAGTGGATATCGCCCTTTTGATGGGCATTGGCTACGTGAGGAGGTAGCATCTTAAGACCGATAGACTTACCAACAATACCCGCTGTTAAATCCCGTTGGGTGTTAAAAACATCGCTGTCTTTGTTGGCATTTTCGTTGACCACTGTTTGATCTTTATTGAGCAATTTGTCAATAGTAAAATTAATATCGGTTGCCTGAGAACGGTCAAAGTCACGCTGGGTTCGATACGAGATATAGGCCTTGGCAATAGCATATTCATTGGCATTCAAAAGCTCATGCTCAACGATGTTTTGGATTTCATAAATCTTCACATCCCGAGAAAAACGATGAGTGATTTCAGCAACAATCTTCTCCGTAATTCCTTCAAGCTTGGCTTCAAGCAAAGGAGACATGGGCGTCACTTCACAGGCCGCTTTGACCAAGGCTTTATAAATCTTGTCAACGTCAAAATTCACGCGCCGTCCATCGCGTTTAACTACATAAATATTAGGAATACAGGTCACTGTTTCTTCTCTTAAAGTAATCATTTCCTATCCTCCGTTCGTACATGACTCATTATAACACTATAAAATAAAAAATCAATATCTTGTGTAATATTTTTAATTTTTTTAATTAAAACACAAGATATTGATAATGTTATTTGAGCTCGTAAAGCTTGAACTGGCTAGTATCTAGGCCAATTTTCTTATAATTTGAAGATATTATTTTTTTGACTTTCCCTAGTAGAGGGACTTTTTTGTTGACCACAATATAGCGTGGTAGATTCGCATCTAGCTGATTTCCTAATAAAATCTTATTCTCTTCGGTATCTAAGTATAATTTAGGACTTAGGATGGTTGCCGCAGACAAACGGCCGGTTGATTGGTAGAGGCTAGCTGTGCTGTCCCAAGCATAGATTTTATCGTCCTTAGCTGACTCCTCACGGATATACTTGCTAACCACAGCCCGTTCTGCTTCTTCCTCACCAGCTAATAGATAGCGTTGAACAACTGGTGATGCGACTAAAAAGGCCATCGCTAACACAGGTAAAAATAAATTTCCAGCAAAATAATTTTTCCAAATAGAAGGAGTCCGCCTTTTTCTCGTATGACGTCCCTCTGAAAAATTCTTGTTAAACCAAATCGCCAAGAGAATCATCACAAAAGGAATCATAGGCAATAACTGGAAATTTCCCTGACTTGGCAGAAAGATATTTACTAAGAACAGAGTTAAAATTCCTAAAACCCCCAAATATCGGAAAGGTTTTGCATTTTTATCTACCAAAGATACCATTCCCATAACCAAGGCTGTTAGAAAACCAAGACCAACAAACAGGCCGCCCATTATGAGTAAAGTAGGAAGATCGGATACTTGTAATCCTAAACTTTCAAAGCTGTACGTCACTTGGCTAATTGCTACACCAAAAGTTCCCTTCCAAACAGTGTAATATCCCAGCGGATAAAAGACCAGTGAAAAACCAAGTAAACTAGCTAAAAATTGATAAAATCCTCGGGCCAAGCGTTTACGAGCAATATGAAAAATGGTCCAAACAAGAAACACCAAACCATAGAAGACAATACTAGTGAATGGATCCACCATGAAAGCCAAGGCTCCAATAGCTCCCAGCAAGATGAAACCATTATCCCCCACTCGATCATTGACATAGCGAGTTAAGAAATTTAGGCTCCACATAATAAAAGGAAGGACAAAAATACTTGCATAGAGGCCACCAAAACCAAGAGTGATGACCAAGAGATAAAAAAGCGGAAGCAGTTGCTGCGCCAGAACCTTTTTTCCAGTCATTTGATAGATAAACTGAAAAAGGAAAATTCCAGCTATAAAGAGTGCTAAAAATTGCAGGACAGCAAAAAGAAGACTTCCCATAAAAAGATTCCCTAACCATGCTATCACATAATACAACATGCCACTCGTGCCATAAAATTGACCGTAAGCTACTTGGCCCTGGGTCATTGCCCAGCCGGCATATAGATTTTGCGTCTGTAGATTTGTCGCCAACGAGGCAAATAAGGGATTGGCCACGCTGAAGAAGCTAGCTATGAAACTCCAGAGTAGCAATTTCCCAAAAGGAACACTCGCAGGCTTCAAGCTTTCTTCCTGAAGTTGTACTCCTGCTTTCGCTTCTTCTGGCTGGATTTCTTGTTCTTTTTTTTCTTCTATTTTCGCTTCAAGTTGCACTTCTGCCTCTTGATTGTTGAATTCATCAAACATAATAACTCTCCTCGATATAGTCTTTACTTAGTATATCAAAAAGTCTTCTGTCTGTCAGTTTTCCATTTACACTCCTCTCGAAAGACTGGACCACTTGGCAGAATCTACTTCTAGCTTTAAGACCTGCTTGTCTTTGGTCGCTTTAGACTTTGCCAAGGTTTCTAATTCCCGAAATCTTAGGTAGATTTTTGAAAACGGCCTTTCTGCTTTTCTTTGAACAAACTCTAATTTCATGAAAAATTCCTTTTACTTTTTTATTCGTAAAAAAATGAGAAGGAAATTTGTACCCTCAATAGGGTAAAACAAATCCTTCTCATTAGGTTTATCATGATCAAAGCATTGGCGCAAAAAGCTGAACGATCTCTTTCAGAAGATTTTGGTACCAAGTAGATTTAAAGACACCGTCATGAACCTCTGTTGACACCTCAAAGATACTTTCAAAATCGGCTTTTATGTCTGCTAAAGCAGGTACTTTATATAAAAGCACAGCATTCTCATAGTGATGGACCAAGCTACGGTAGTCAAAGTTTATGGTGCCTACTACTGCTAGTTCATCGTCCGCAATCACATTCTTACTATGAACAAATCCCGGTGTGTATTCGTAAATACGCACACCGGCCTCTAAAAGCTCACGATAAGATCCTCGGGTAATCGGTTGAATAAGCTTCTTATCTGTAATATAAGGCGTGACAATCCGAACATCCACTCCCCGCATGGCAGCGTTTTTTATATTTTCGGTTAAGTCATAGTCGATAATCAAATAAGGACTGGTGATATAGACATAGTCCGTTGCCTGACTGATAATATTCTGGTAAACATTTTTCCCGACCTGTGTTCGATACATGGGCTTAGGTCCGCTCCCATATGGAATATAGAGCCCCTTGCCTTCTACTGCTTTGTTTTCTAAATGATACTTATCAAAATCCGTAATTTCACCTCGGTTGATGTACCAATTCATTAGAAACAGCCTGGTCAGCGCCTTAACGGCCCGACCATCTAAGCGAATCCCACCATCTTTCCAATGGCCGAAGCGGACAATATGATTAATGTATTCGTCAGCCATATTGATACCACCTGTGTAGCCAATCTGACCATCAATCACAAGAATTTTACGATGATCTCGGTTGTTGTAGGCCACCGTCATACGCGGAATCACCTTATTGAACTTATGTGCATTAATCCCCAAGGAACGCAAAGTTTCCGTATAATCTCCTGGTAAAGTCGCCATACAGCCGATGTCATCATAGAGGAGCTTGATTTCTACTCCTTGAGCAGCCTTTTCCTTCAGAATCTCCAGAATACTATTCCACATCTTGCCTTCTTCGATAATATAGTATTCCAGAAAGATGAATTTTTCTGCTGATTTCAGGTCTTCTAAAATAGCAGCATACATATCTTCTCCCAAGGCAAAATACTGAGACGCAGTCCCGTCGTAAACATCCGCATTATGGTCCATACTAAGCAAGGACTTAACTATCCCAAAAGCTGATTTATTTTTCTTTTTCAGGTCCAATCTCAGCTCATAACTATTGTCCTCACGAAACTTCATGGAGTCCATGCTGCGCAACTGCTTCATTTCTTTTCGAGACAGCCTGCGTTCTCCAAACATAAGATAAATCAGAGGCCCTACAACTGGGATAAAAGTAACCAAAAGCCAGGTTACTTTGCTTTCAGGTGTCATAGAACGATTGACAATCGAAAAAATCGTACCAACTGTTAATAAGGTGACTACAAGAATCCATAAATCCTTATTAATTTCACCTAAATAAAAGAAAAGCCAAAATATAAAGAAGAGTTCCAGTAGCATGACAATGATGCTAAAACCATATTTTGACATCAATAAGCGAAACTTTCTCACACACCCACTCCTCAATTTTCTTATATTTAAGTATAGCGGGGCCTTCTCAATAAATCAAGCAAAAACAGACTGGTCTTCTGATAGATATTAAAAAAACAAGACTGGAGTACCCAGTCTTGTGAAGCCTTATTGTTTAGTGAAGACAATTGTGTCATCTTGATCCTGCTCTTGATCAATATCTTCAACAGTCAGTTGATTGCCATTGACATAGTAGCGATGAACATCGTCACCAATAATCATTCGCTGATTTGTGCTATCAATTTCGACTTGTTCAATTTCTTTCTCACCATCTCGCTCCAAGGTAGTTAAGGTTCCTTTACCAGATGAAATCGTCAAGGTCAATTGATCGCCTTCATGCGTAGCTGTATAGGTTCCGTCCAATTCTGTACTTGCAGCGGTTGTTGCTGACGAAGAAGAGGTCGAAGTCGTTGCACTACTTGAACTTGAAGCAGAAGTTGAAGTTGACGTCGAACTTGAAGATGCCGAAGAGTTTGAAGCTTGACTGGTTTGAGATGGCTGAGTTTGACTATTACCATTGCTACAAGCTGCCAAAGCAAGAGCTACTATAGCTGTTAGGGATAAAATCGTCGCTTTTTTTGAAAAAGTCATAATCCTTCCTCCTTTAATCATAGGGGGTTTTAGAGCTGGCACAGAAGTATGTTTTGCCTACTTTTTGCTAGTTCCATCCTCATTATAACAAAGACCTTTTCCAACCGTCAATCTATCTCTCCTTTTAAAAACTGACGGACCTCCGCAATGAAATAGAGAGACCCAGTTACAAACAATAAACGATGAGGATTATCATCCTGCAAATAGTCTTTTAGAAAATCTCTATAATCCCTGATAAAGGGAAGTTCCCCTGCTTCTTGCTCGCCTATCGTTTCGCCATATGAAAAACTAGTCAGCAACAAGCTTGCCTGGGGTAGTTCCTCTTGCAAATAATGAAGCATTTCCGAATAGTCTTTTCGCTTTAAAGCCCCAAACAAGATCAGAATCTCTTTGTCCTTTTCTTGCTTAATAAACTCGACCAAGCGCTCAACTGCAGGTAGATTATGGGCTCCATCTAAATAAATGCCATCGCAGACTTTTTCCAAACGGCCTGCCCAGCTAGTTTGAGCTAAAGCTTTTTTTACTAAACTCAGATCTAGATTCCATGACTGACGCTCCATAAATAAAAGAAAAGCTTCCACAGCCACAGCCGCATTTTCTTCCTGGTAGGTCCCTGACAAGCCCAATTCTACATCTAGCCAGGAGAAATCACGAGCCCGAAGCTCCTTGTTCTTGAGAGAAAAATCTTGGCCATACTCATATAAGTCGATCTTCAACTCCTTTGCCCGCTCTCGACAAACTTGTCTTGCAACTTCTGGCAGAGGTCCGATAACAGCCGGACTACCTACTTTAAAAATCCCCGCTTTTTGTTCTGCAATCTCCTCAAGTGTCGTTCCCAAGGTCTCCTGATGATCAAGGCCAATCGATGTAATGACTGAGACACTTCCTGTGATAACATTCGTTGTATCTAACAAACCACCTATTCCCACCTCAATCAAGGCTACATCCACCTCTTGCTCTGCAAAATACAAAAAGGCAATTAAACTGAGGATTTCAAAATAAGAAAGTTGATCCTGGGGCATCAGTGCGTTTTGCTCCATCTTGCGCACTTGATCACCCAACCTAGAGAAATCACTCTCCGAAATCGGCTGCCCATTTAAGCAAATCCGATCATGAACAGTCTCCATATGAGGTGAAGTAAAAGTCCCAACTTTCTTTTGATGTTGGTCAAATAAGTTTTGCAAAAAGGCTACTGTCGATCCTTTACCATTCGTTCCAGTTACATGAATGGTTGGGTAGGCTTTTTCTGGATGAGCGAGCAAACGGATTGCCTGCTCCATTCGCCCAAGTCCAGTCCGAAAATTTAGCCCAATTCGGCTATCCAGCCAGTTTTCTATCTTCTCCATCTTTACTCCTAGTAAAAAGAGAGCCGAGTGAATGATCAACCAGCTCTCTTTTTTCAATTAATCATATAGCTTACGTTTGAGACTCCGAGTTAACAATAAACTATCTGTTTAACAAATTTAAGTATTCGTCCCTTTTAACCAGAACAAAATTAATCTATCCAGAACATCTAAACCAGCCTCGCTCATTGAGCGAACTGAGGCAGTCTCTAGATTTGCCTTGCTTTTTTATTTGACAAAGGCTGAAATACTCTTACTCTTCCATGAAGCTGTTGAAAACTTCTTCAATCATATTCCATTCTTCTTCAGCATCTTCTGGAATAGGCTGAAGGTCACCTTCAGTTCCATCTTCATTTTCTGTGAATGAGTATGCTTGAATTTCAACTTCACCATTTTCATCTTCTTCAGCATTAGCTGGTACAAGAAGGACATAATTTTTTCCAAATTCTTCCATACCGTCAATGGTCAAGAGAATTTCAAACAAGGTTTCATTGCCTTGCTCATCCACCAAAGTAATCAATTCGCGCTCTTCATGTTCGTGGTCATGGTTATGATCATGTGCCATATTCATCTCCCTCAATCTTTCTAATAATTTCTATCTAAATAATTCTGCAAAATCAGCTGGGCCGCTAATTTATCAATCACTTTCTTGCGTTTGTTCCGACTAACATCTGCTTGCTCAATTAGCATTCGCTCAGCTGCCACTGTTGTTAAGCGCTCATCTTGATACTCAACCGGCAAGCCAAACAACTCTGTTACTTTAGCTCCGTAGGCCTGACTAGCTTCTACACGGGGACCGCTAGTATTATTCATATTTTTAGGAAGACCGATGACAAACTTATCAACCTTGTATTCAGCAACAAGCTCACCAAGGCGCTCAAAACCAAACTCTTCCTGATCTTCATTGATCTGGATAATTTCCAAACCCTGAGCTGTAAACCCAAGCGGGTCGCTAATAGCCACTCCCACTGTCTTAGAGCCCACATCCAATCCCATAATTCTCATTAAAGATCGATGCCCTGCCCTTTCAAATAATAACGAACCAATTCTTCAACAATTTCATCTCGTTCATATTTGCGAATCTGATTGCGAGCATTGTTATAACGAGGTACGTACGCAGGATCCCCACTGAGAACATACCCAACGATTTGGTTGATTGGATTGTAGCCTTTTTCATTCAGCGATGTATAAACATCCGTCAACGTTTCGCTAATCTCTTTTTTATTTGAATCGTCGAGATTAAAACGTACTGTTTCATCTGTAAATCCCACAATTACACCCTCTTTCGTTAGAATATTATCATTATACCATATTTCAGATCTTTTCACAAATGTTACAAATCAATATCAGCCCATAAAATAAGCAAAAATGACGGTCTTCTACTATTCTTCTTTTGCGCCATTCAAAAGTTGATTTTCAACATACTGAGCTGGATTCATCTTCAGCAGTTCTTTTAGCTTTAAAGCTTTTAAATATTCTGTTTCTGCAGCCTTATCTACATCCAAGGTTTGAAAATCCAGATTAGTCACACGCTTGAGCTCATTCTCATTTAAAATCTGTAAGGACATAGAGAAACCTGGCAAATCCTTTACTTGTTGATAATGTTCATCTGCTTCCAAGGATCTATTGAGTACTGCTTGAGCTTCTTCTACACCATATTCCTTTATCGCTTGCTTTAAATCATCTGCATTTGGACTAACCTGCTCTATACTTAAACTTAAAAATTGCTCGTCTTTATAAGTCACTACCTGCTTTTGCTGTGAGCCATTCTCAGTTTTTGGAAAGACCAAGGTCTTTGTTACTACTGTGTTCTTTTCCGCATTTGAAATAATCGGCAAGGTTGTATCCAACTTATCCTCAGAAGTTGAAGCGGACGAAGCAGTATGTGATTTTTTCTGACCGCAGGCCGTCAGTGTAAGTAAAACAAGGCCTAACAATAGCACTATCTTTTTCATTTTTTAGCCTCCTACGCCTATTTTACCACACTCATAACTCCTGTCAACGCTAAATTCGTAAAGTAAAAAAGGTCTGAAAACCCGCCCATTCACTATCACTAGCAAATCGGCTTGTTCAGACTCCTTTTTCTTTATAATGGGCTATTTATAGAGCTGCTCTCAAACGAGCCTCTGCATTTTCAACGTTACGGACAGAACGTGGAAGAAAGGCACGAATGTCATCTTCTTTATAGCCAACTTGGAGGCGTTTATCGTCAACCAAGATAGGGCTTTTCAAGATACGTGGGGTTTCCATGATAATATCAATCACTTCACTCACACTTAAATCCTCAATATCAACACCAAGACCTTTTGCATAGCGATTTTTAGAAGAGACAATGCTCGCAACGCCATTTTCAGTTTTGGTCAAAATATCTAAAATTTCTTCTTTTGTGATTCCCTCTTTGCCGAGGTTCTGTTCTTTGTAGGTTAATTGATGGGCATTAAGCCAGGTCTTTGCTTTCTTACAGCTTGTACAACTTGAAACTGTGTAAATTGTAATCATGTAAGGACTCCTTTCAGTACCCGATACTACTATCGTAGTCTATTATACCACAAAAACCATCGGTCTTGCGACCTATTTTGGAAAAATTACTCCTCGATTTCTATAGCATCGTCTAGTTCAAGAGTCACTTCTTCAATGTTTTCAGTGATTTTCCCTGTTGTTTCAGCCGCAGTTGCTTCCCCTTCTTGATCATCTTCAATTAAGCCAAAACGGACACGGACTTGACGGTCGATTTCGTCAAAGACTTCTGGGTGATCTGCCAAATATTTCTTGGCATTTTCAGAACCTTGACCAATCTTCTCATCATTATAAGAATACCAAGCACCTGCTTTTTTGATGATATTTAAGTCTGTTGCAATCTTAATAAGTTCACCAGTTTTAGAAATTCCTTCTCCGTACATGATTTCCACAAAGGCTTCTTTAAATGGCGGAGCTACCTTGTTTTTCACGACCTTAATCTTGGTTTCCTTACCAACGTTTGTATCCTTAGCGTCACCAGTTCCTTTAATTTGAGTATTTCCACGAACATCCAAACGTACAGAAGCATAGAATTTCAAGGCACGGCCACCTGGTGTTGTTTCAGGATTTCCAAACATAACCCCAACCTTTTCGCGAAGTTGGTTGATAAAGATGGCAATTGTTTTTGTTTTATTGATAGAAGCAGACAGTTTACGCATGGCCTGACTCATCATCCGAGCCTGCAGACCAACGTGGCTATCTCCAATATCGCCATCGATTTCCGCACGTGGTACAAGAGCTGCAACGGAGTCGATGACAACTAAATCAACTGCACCAGAGTCAATCAATTTTCCTGCAATTTCTAAACCTTGCTCACCAGAATCTGGTTGAGATAGCAACAGCTCATCAATATTGACACCTAGAGCAGCCGCGTAAGATGGATCCAAAGCGTGCTCTGCATCAATAAAGGCTGCAATACCACCCTCTTTTTGCGCTTGAGCAACAGCATGAAGGGCAACAGTCGTCTTACCAGAAGACTCTGGACCGTAGATTTCAATGATACGTCCCTTAGGATAACCACCGGCACCAAGGGCGATATCCAAGGCCAAAGATCCTGAGCTCATGACTTGAACCTTTTGTTCTGCTCGCTCGCCCAGACGCATAATCGCTCCCTTACCGAAGTCCTTTTCAATGTTCTTCAGGGCGTTGTCCAAAGCCTTTTGGCGTTCGTCTCCAAATTTTTTTGTAATATCATCTAGATTCTTTTGTTTCTTTGCCATTAATTTCTCCTATTTTTTCTAAAAATATCTTTTGGCTATCTTTTAATTATATCAAAAATTAACTATTTAATAAAGTCTTTCGCACTAGGTTAAAGGCGTGCAGAACAGCGATTTTTCGTACATCTCGGCGACTGCGTCCAGCAATATTGACCTTAATAGTTTCCGTTCCTGCAGCACTAGCTAAACCGATAAAAACGGTCCCTGCTGGATGGCCTTCCAGTGAATCTGGTCCAGCCACGCCTGTCAGACTGACAGCCAAGTCGCTTTCGGTCAGCTTTCTAGCCTGCTCTGCCATTTCCCCAGCCGTAAAAGCTGAAACAACCCCATGTTCCTCCAGCTCTCCCAGCGGAATGTCCAGCATCCGGCTCTTTTCCTCCATGCTATAGGTGACGAAGCCACCTGAAAAAATAGCTGAAGCTCCAGCAAAATCTGCCAAAGTCGCTTGGAAGAGACCTGCTGTCAGACTCTCTGCTGCTGAAATCGTCTTTCCTTGACTCTTGAGCAAGTCAAAAGCCACCTGAGCCAAGGAATTGTCATCCCCATAACCATAGAAAATCTCTGACAGAGACTGGTCTTCAAAAGTCTTATGTGACAAAATTTCCTTTTCCACAGCATCAAACTTGGTGTCGGCTTCTGCCTGACTCAAGGCCTTGGTGGACAGTCGTAGGGTAACTTCCCCTGTCTTTGCATAAGGAGCAATGGTGGGGTCACTTTGCTGATCAATCATCTCTGACAAAATAGTCACTAGCTGACTCTCGCCGATACCAAAGAAGCGCAACACTCGTGAGTACAACTTTTGACCTGTGGATAAGATGGGAACCAACTCGTTATTGACCATAGGTTTGAGCTCGCTAGGCGGACCAGGCAGAACTACATAAGTCACCCCATTATCTTCTACTAAACCGCCAACAGCTAAACCAGTCGCATTTGGTAAAGGAGTTGATCCTTCGACTAGCTGGGCCTGACGCTCATTGTTGGGCGTTCGAGCATAATCTGGTCGGCTGGCAAAAAAACGATCCAACTTTTCCACAGCATCAGGGTCGAAACTCAACTCTCGACCTAAAAACTTAGCCAAGGTCTGCTTGGTCAAATCATCCTCTGTTGGCCCCAAGCCTCCTGTCAAGATAATTAGATTACTACGTCCTTTTGCAATCTCTAGGATAGAGAGGAGACGATTTTCATTGTCCCCTACAGCTGTCTGAAAATAGACATCAATCCCCAGACTAGCCAGTTTCTCAGATAAAAATTGGGCATTGGTATTGACAATCTGACCTGTCAGAATCTCGGTGCCCACAGCAATAATTTCTGCTTTCATAGAACCTCCTACCTTACTATTCGGAATTGGCTTTATTTTATCACAAAAACAAGCAAAAAAGTTGATTTTCATTTTAAGAAGTTAAATAGTTTGTCAACTTGCTTGACAGACTTGTCAACATGTTGTGGAAAACTTTTGGAAAGTTATCTGTTATGGAGAATAACTGGATTGTTAGGGAAATGCTATTGGCAAATGGTTTCATTATTTTTATAATAAAGATGAAAAAAGGAAATCAGCTAAATAATTTTATTTGAAGAAAGGAGATCATCATGAAAATTTCACAAGTACTCAAAGATATTCGTCAACAAAATCAACTCACTCAGGAGGCCTTGGCGGAAAGGCTCAAGGTTTCCCGCTCTGCCATTGCTCGCTGGGAAAGCAAAAAAGGTATCCCTGAAATTGGAAATCTCATCGCTATCAGTCGGGAATTTGATATCAGCCTGGACACACTCATCAAGGAGGACGGGCGTTTGGAGAAAAAGGTCATCGAAGACAGCAAGGCCAAGAAATGGCATTATTTAGTTATCCTCTACCTTTTTTCCATCTTGGTTTATATTGGTGTCTTTGCCTACTTCCACCATATCTTTATGGCTGGCTTCCTCATCTCCACCCTCTTTATGCTATTCTATGAACTGCGCATCTTTATCAAGGAAAAGATTTGGATGCAGAAGGAAGAATGAGGAGATATAGAGAACAACAAAAAACCTAGAAGTTCCAGACGTCTAGGTTTTCATTTATTTATAGACAATAAGGTAATGATGAAAGCAATGATATTGTTGCAACAATGAAGGGCAATTGGATACCAGATATTTTTGTCCTTTCTCAGATACAAGAGCGAGAAAAGAAGACCTGCGGCAATATAGGAAATAGCTGTCACCCACTCTGATAAGGCCCAGCTGTGCATATGAAGAGTGGCAAATAGAATGGTTGTCAACACAATACCTAGCCAGTCAGAGAATTTTGCCAAGAAAGTGCCTAGGAAAAAGCGGCGGAAGAAAAACTCTTCAACGAACGGCCCGATAAAGGAACCGAAAACCAAGATTAGAAAGGGATTTTTCAACAAGGCACCTTGAATATTGGCATCATTCTGCCCCTGCAGTGGCAGGCCCAGACTATACTTGATGAAGGCTGAAAGAAAGTTGCAGGCAATGGACAGGAGGAAAACAAAGACCATATACAAGGAAATCGTTTTTAGAAATTCCTTCTTCTTAGTCAGAATCAAGGCTAGCTGCTCCTTTAATTCTTCCCGATAAGCTAAGATTCCCAAAATAAATAAAAGGAAATAAACTGGGTAAATCAACCAATTTATCCCAAGCAGTTCCAAGCCTCTACCTAAAAAGAAGATTGTATAGAGGGTGATAAAAATAAGGAGGAATTTTCTTGTTTTCATTGTTCTACTTCCAATCACAATTATTTTCATGGTCATTGATAAGGCCAGCTGCTTCTAAGAATGAATAGACACAAACTGGACCGACAAATTTGAAGCCTTGCTTTTTCAGCGCCTTGGACATAGTTTCTGAAAGCTCGGTCTTAGTTGGGGCTTCCTCGTAGTTCGTAATTTGATTGTCAATCGTTTTGAAATCTACAAAGGACCAGATATAGTCATTAAAAGAGCCAAACTGCTTTTGAACAGCCAAAAAAGCTTGGGCATTAGCCCTAGTTGCATAAATTTTCATCTTGTTACGGATGATATCGGCATTGTCCAACAAACCATCCAGATCCGCATCCGTCATCTGAGCAATTTTCTGGGCATCATAGAAATGAAAAGCTTCCCGAAAAGCCTGACGTTTATTCAGAATGGTCTCCCAAGAAAGTCCAGCCTGATAGGTCTCCATGCAGAGCAATTCAAATAATTTCTGATCATTATGGAGAGGTTTGCCCCACTCCTCATCATGATAGGCCACATATAAGGGGTTGTTCATTTTTACCCAGCCGCAGCGTTTGGTCATATCTTCCTCCTATTTCACCAACATCTTAAGAGCAGACTTGATATAGTTTTCTGCTGTATCCGTCGTTCCTTCAAAGAATTTCTTGATTTTCTTAAGCTCAGCAGCCTTATAGCCCAAAGCCAGCATGGCTTCCATGGCTTCTTCCAGTTCTTGGTTTTCATTGCTAGCTTGCACTACAGCCTTGGCAGAAAGATCGTCACCAGCTATTACCACCTTACCTTCCAAGTCTAGCACCATCTGCTGGGCTGTTTTCTTACCAATCTTAGGAAACTTGGTTAGGTAGGTGATGTTTTTTTGCTCAATAGCTTGTACCAAGCCAGCATTATCATCTGCAGCAATGATAGCCAGGGCAGACACTGGGCCAATACCTGAGACTGAAATCAAGCTGAGAAAGAGTTGCTTCTCCTCCTCGGTCGCAAAACCGTACAGGAGCTCTGCATCTTCTCTCACCACCTGGTGCACATAGACCTTAGCTTCCTGATGAAGACGCCCTGAGTATGCATAAGGGTTGGCCACATGAAGAATATAGCCAATAGAGTTGACTTCCAATACGATGTACTTGGCTGTAATTTTACTGATGATTCCTTTAAAATATTCGTACATAATCTTCCTTCTTTTTGTATCATTTTGCCTATCTAGTATACCATATTTTCTGTCTGGAAACTGCAAACAGAAGTGCAACCATTGGTTGACAAAATGTACAGAAAGCTGTATTCTCAAGATAAATAAAAGCTGTTAGGATAGAGATAGAAAAAAAAGGAGGCTGTGATGATGAAACTCGCTGATAAATTATTTGAACTAAGAAAAGAAAAAGGCTGGTCACAAGAAAAGCTGGCAGAACAAATCAATGTCTCTCGCCAAAGCATTTCCAAGTGGGAGTCTGGCCAAGCACTGCCAGAGCTGGAAAAAATTGTAGAGCTGAGCAAGATTTTCCAGGTGACGACAGATTATCTGCTTTTAGAAGACAGCGACAAGCCGGAAATAAAACCCGTCCTCTCAGAAGACGAAAAAGATCGCTACTATAAGCAAGTAAAATCTTATGGCTTCTGGCAGGTTCTGTATATTTTTGTATCAGCCCTAGCTATCTTTCTCTTCTTTGCAGGTTCTAGTTTTCCAGCAAAATTCACTGCCCTGGTCTGGTTGAGCTTTTTCCTCTTAATCGCATCCGCAATAGCTATTAACAAGGCGCTAAAGATTAAGAAAAAGTATCTGGACAAGGTTATAGGCCTTGATGAGGATTCTAAGAAAGAAGGTGCTAAAGATGAAACTAAAAACTGACAATCCCATACCTGTCAAAACTCGTCTGAAAGAACTCTTTGGCGACTGGCTCTTCATCTCAGGCTACCTCATTTCTTTATTTTTACTAGCTATGGGCTTTTACAATCTAGTTCTAGGAGGCATTCCTGCATTCACTGAAGCCCAGAGCCAGCTTCTGGCTTTTTCTAGCTCCGTCCTGCCTCTAACTATCATCTTTGCTTGGCTAGACTATCGAAAAGGAAGTTTTGGCAAGCGTTGGGCAGGTTTACAGTTGGTTTACAAGCACAGGAACCTTTCCCACAGCCTTTTGCGATCTGCTATCAAGTTTTTCCCTTGGCAGCTGGGACATCTGGGAGCTATCCGTAGTGCTTATCAAGCAGATGCCCTGTCAATTTTCTTGTCAACTTCAGCAGGGATTCTCTTCTTGGCCTTTCTGCTAATGGGACTACTTCGCAAGGACAAACGCCATCCAGCTGATTTACTTACTGGAACACAAGTTCAGCTTAAAAATTCAAAACAGCTCTAGTTCTATAACTAGGGCTGTTTGATTTTCTATAAAGTTTAGTATTTCCCTAACTCCCGCAGGCTAGTATGATTTTCCTGAATGCGGCGGAACATTTTTTCCATATCCGACTTGGTAAAGTTAACCAAGACCGGCCGGCCGTGTGGGCAGTTATAAGGATTGTCACACTGGGACAGCTGAAAGAGCAAGTCACGCGCAGAGTAGTCATCCAGACTGTGATTGGCCTTGATGGAGCGTTTGCAGCTCATCATAATGGCTAGCTCTGCTCGATATTTCTTGATGGAAACTTCCTTGGTCAGGAGAAGCATATCACACATTTCATAGATTCCGGCCTCAATCTCCTCTTCCTTGAACCAAATGGGATGCTCGCGGAGGATAAACTGGTTGGCTCCGTACTCTTCTAAAAAGATGCCTGCATCTTCTAACAGCTCCATCCGCTGCTTGATTCGCAACATATCGTCCGCTGGAAATTCAAAGATATAGGGCACCAAGAGCTGCTGCTGGCTATTGTCCACATCCCCTATCTTCTCCCGATAATACTCATACTTGACCCGCTCCTGGGCAGCATGCTGGTCAATAATGTAAAGACCGCCCTTGCCCTGAGCAAAGAGATAGGTACCATGCATCTGACCGAAATATTCTAACTCTGGGAAGCTTGATTTCTCTTCCTGTTCCAACTTATCCACAGCCCGCTCCAGACTGGCCTGGTCTAGCTCTGGATGGTCTAGTTGGTCATAGCTAACTGACTTTCTCTCTGCAAATTTGACTGAAGTTGGTTGTGGCTCTGCTTTTTCATTTGTCGCTTCATGAACAGGCCCTGCTGATTCTTCAAAGGATAGCTGCTGCTCGGCCACCTGTGGCTTGAGGAAAAAGTCATTCTGCTCCTTATCGTAGTAGAGGCGATTTTCTTTCAGCGGAAGACTGGTCTGTTCGGGCTTAGTCGCACGCTTAACAGTTGATTTGGCTAGATTTTCCAAAGCATCCGGGATAAGATCCTGCTCCTTGAGACTAGCCGCAATGGCTTGCGAAATCAAGGCCATGAGTTCCCGCTCTTTAGAAATTCGCACCTCTTGCTTGGTCGGATGGACATTGACATCGGCCAGATAGGGGTCAATCTGAATATTGATGACCGCGAGTGGAAAGCGACCTACCATAAGCTTGCTGCCGTAGCCGTCCAGAATAGCACGATTGAGCAGAAAGTTCTTAATATAGCGACCGTTGATGAGAATCGTAATATAATTCCGATTTGCACGAGTCAGCTCAGGCAGACTGACATAGCCGCTCACCTCAAAGTCCAAGTCTGAAGCAGAGATTTCCACCATTTTCTTAGCTGTTGCCAGACCATAGATGCCTGCAATAGCCTGACGCAGATTACCACTGCCGGCAGTCCGTGTCATTTCTCGGCCGTCGCTGATAAGGGTGAAAGCCACTTCTGGATGGGCCAGACTAAGCCGATTAATCACATCAACGATATGGGATAGCTCAGCCTGCTGGCTCTTCATATACTTGAGCCGGGCGGGAGTATTGAAGAAAAGATCTTCTATCTTGATTTTCGTTCCCACTGGACTGCTGGTAGGCTCGTGCTCTTCTATCTCACCGCCTTGGGCAACTAGCAAAGTCCCGTGCTGGCCATTTTCTGTTGCAGTCTCAATGGTAAAACGCGAGACAGAAGCAATGGAAGGAATGGCCTCGCCGCGAAAACCCAGTGTCCGAATCCGAAAGAGATCCGCCTGTTTCTTGATTTTACTGGTAGCATGGCGGCGAAGGGCCAGAGGGACATCTTCGTGATCTATGCCCTCGCCATTATCCGTCACCTGGATAGTCTTGAGTCCGGCCGCCTCGATTTCGATGGTAATTTGGCTAGCACCCGCATCAAGTGAATTTTCCACCAGCTCCTTGACCACGCTGCTAGGTCGCTCAATGACCTCACCGGCCGCAATCTGATTGGCTAGAATTTCTGGAAGTTCGATAATTTTTGACATCATTTTCTCCGTATTTGTTCTGCTATCTATTATAACACATTGGGCTCTTTCTATCAGAAGGCAGCCTTTTCTCAACCACTCTGCTCACAAGACAAACCAGATAGACACAAATAGCTGCCACATAGACAAAGGGGCTTGTTTTCGCTGCCAAGTTGCGGTTTAATAAAGGTGAAAGGAGGAAGTTATGAAAGTTAAGCTAAGAATCGATTCTCAAGTCACCGAAGACTCCGTCAGCATTGAGGCTCGCCTCATGACAGAAAGCATTCAGGAATTGGTCCACTTTGCTCAACATCTAGGCAAAGAAGACAAGATTCATGTCAAAAAAGAAGATGAAATCTATCTGCTGGATGCTAAGGAAATCCACCGAATCTATACAGAAAATCGCCAGGTTCAGGTTCGAACAGCAAAAGATGGCTATCGAGTTCAACAAGCTCTTTATCAGTTGCTGCAGGTCCTGCCGGACTATTTCCTGCAGATTTCTCAGTCGGAGATTATCAACAGCCGACAAATCAGCCACCTCAAGCTGACTCCAAATGGTCTGATTCAAATATTTCTGAAAAACGGTGATCAGACATACTCGTCCCGCCGCTATCTTAAATCTATCAAAGAAAGGTTGCAATTATGAAAACTCGTCTTAAAGAACTCTTTTTCGGAGGGATTGGAGGGATTTTCATCGGTCTCTTCTTCTCCATGATTGTTTCTTATTTTTACAATCCAGCTTATCTACCGCTGCACCCTCGCTCTCCTATCGGCCACTTCTTTTTGAGCCAGCATGTCCATGTTTCCCTCATTATGCTCTACTGCCTGCTTATCTGGTTTATCATGGGAGCTATTTTCAGATGGAGCGGAAGCTTCTTCCAAAGAGACTGGAGCATCCTGCGCTCCGTCGTCAGCCACTATGGCGTGATGATTCTGACCTTTGCACTTTTGGCAAATCTAGCCGGATTTTTCCCAAGAGAAAAAATAATTAGCCTGACACTGACTGCTGTCGGGGAATTCACCCTTATCTATCTAATCATTTCAGGCGCCATCTACTACCACACTTACCGCAACATTCAAAAAATCAATAGCGGTTTGTCTAGCAAATCGTGAGAAATAAAAAGAGCAGACTTGAGGCATTAACAAGTCTGTTCTTTGTTTTTACAACTTCTTCTTCAACTCAGCCACTGCTGCCATAACTTCTAGGGGAGTCATATTGTAGATGTCCAAGTCTCGGAGTTCAGTCAGGACTGGATTTTCCGTTTCTTCTACAAAAAGCGACATCTGCTCAGACACTTTTTGGGAGTCCGTTCTAGACGCTGGAAGAGAAGCCTCTCTTTTCTCTTGATTTTCCAAATCTGTCAAAATCTCATCTGCCCTTGTCAGTAAATCTTTTGGCAATCCAGCAATCTTGGCCACATGAATCCCGTAAGACTTGTCAGCAGGTCCTGCTTCAATCTTATGCAAAAATGTCACTTGGCCATCTTTTTCTAGAGTTGCCACATGGACGTTTTCCAATCGTGTCAAGCTACTTGACAGGTCTGTCAACTCATGATAATGGGTTGCAAAAAGAGTCTTGGCCTTGGTACGGTCATGAATATACTCAATAATTGCTTGCGCCAGAGCCATCCCATCATAAGTCGCAGTCCCCCGTCCCAGTTCATCAAAAAGGATCAAAGAGCGTTCACTTGCTTGTCGAATGGCCCGATTAGCCTCCATCATTTCTACCATAAAGGTCGACTGCCCAGAAACTAAATCATCCGCCGCACCTATTCGTGTAAAGATAGCATCGAAAATCGGAAGACTGGCTACTTCTGCCGGTACATACGATCCCATTTGAGCCATGATGACAATCATTGCCAGCTGTCGCATGTAGGTTGACTTCCCGCTCATATTTGGTCCAGTAATCAGCTGAATATCTGTTTCTTGATCCAGTTCGATACTATTTGGGATGTAGCTTTGGGCTCCCATGACTTTTTCGACAACCGCATGACGGCCTTTTTTAATCTGCAAACTACGACTGCTTGTAAAACTTGGACGGACTAAGTGTTGACTTTCAGCCACAACCGCAAAGCTCTGTAAAACATCGACCGTAGCTAGGGTTTGAGCTAAGGCTTGTAGCCGTTGAATATATTTTCCGACCTCTTCACGAATGCGCATGAAGATCTCATATTCCAGATTAGCAGACTTCTCACGCGCCTCCAACATCTCGCCTTCAATGCGCGCCAGCTCTTCCGTACCAAAACGCTCAGAATTTTTCAAGGTTGCTTTGCGGAAAAAATGGCTAGGAACATTGCCTAGTTGAGAATTGGTGACATGGAAATAGTAACCATCTTTCTTGTTATAATCAATTTTCAGATTAGCAATACCACTTGCCTCTCGCTCCTTGGATTCAATGTCTGCAATCCAGCTAGTCCCCTCTCTCATGACCAAACGATACTGGTCCAAGGTCTCGTCAAAACCAGTTCGAATGATATTGCCCTCAGTAATTACTTGTGGAGCATCTGGGTCAATAGCAGAGCTGATTAGATTTTCCAGCTCAGGAATTGCATCTAGCCTTGCCACCAAACTCTCCAAAGCTGGGCTTTCAATCGTTTCTAAAATTGACCGAATCTGAGGAACATGGCTCAGAGTAGAAGACAATTGCAGGAGGTCCTTGGGATTGGTCTTGCCAAATGACACACGACTTACCAGGCGTTCAATATCATAAACGCCCTTGAGACTATCTGCCAAATCACTCCGCTCAAAGAAATAATCCAGAAAGACCTGAACAACATCTTGACGCTTGATAATTCGTCCCTTATCAATCAAGGGATGCTGGATCCAAGAACGAAGTAGGCGTCCTCCCATGGCTGTTTTTGTTTCATCCATTAGCCAAAAAAGACTACCATGCTTCTTACCCGTACGGGCATTTTCAGTCAAATCCAGGCTGGTCTTTGTCGCATAGTCCATCTGCAGAAAATCTTTTATCTCATAATGATGGGCCTTTTTGAGATGGCTGAGCTCCCGCATCTGCGTCTGAAAAACATAGGCCAGAAGCTTCCCTGCCGTCTGCTTTTCTAAAGATGATAACTCATCTCCTAAGAGCTGAACGTCCTCCATTGCTTCCTCGACTTCTGACAGGAGTAAATTCATTTGTTTTGACAAAACCTGCTGCTCATCTTCTGACAAGCAATAGCCTACGACCACTTCCCGAGCTCGGAGATTTCGAATTTCTCCACAAGCTTGGTCAAAATCTGCCAGGCTGGTCACCTGAAATTCTCCCGTAGCCAGATCCATATAAGCCAAGCCATAAGCTTGCTCCTGCCTATCCAAAGCAACCAAAAAGTTATTTTCTCCGGCTGGCTTACTAGAATCCACTACCGTACCCGGTGTAATAACCTGTACCACCTCGCGTTTGACCACACCTACTGCCTGTTTAGGATCTTCCATCTGCTCCGCAATGGCAACCTTATAACCAGACTCAATCAAAACATCAATATACTGCTGGGCAGAATGATAAGGTACACCCGCCATTGGAATGGGATTCTCCGAATTTTTATTACGGCTAGTCAGGGCAATCTCGAGAATCTGTGCCGCATTAACAGCATCCTCGTAAAACAACTCATAGAAATCACCCATACGAAACAGCAGGAAGGCGTCCTGATAGTCTTTTTTAATATCCAAGTACTGCTGCATACCTGGCGATATTTTTTCTGTTGCCATAGTTTCCTCTCTCGTTGACAAGTTAGGCCTGTAGGCTCCAACTCTCTAGTCACTTAAATCCTGAGCACCTTTTGCTATACCATGAACTCTAATGGTTACCCAAGAATCATCTTACCTGATTTTACCATAAATAGAAAAAGGTTGAAACTTTTGTCTCAGCCCTTTTTCATTCTTCAATTTACATCTTTGCCAAAATCTGCTCTTCGATTTCTTTGGCAGTGTCCTGATTACGGCAAATCAATAAGAGTGTATCGGCACCTGCTAAGGAACCTAAAATCCTCTCATCCCTATTTTCATCAATGATGTTAGCCAGCACTGCAGCCTCTCCCAAGCGTGTGTGCAAAACCAAGGTGAATTCTGCACGGGCTACCCCTCTAAGATGGTAAGACAAAACTTCAGTCAAATCAATTCGAGCCGTTTCTTGAGCTAAAACATAATAGAGCTGGCCATTTTTCTTGACTTTAATTAGACCAATTTCTCGCAAATCACGGGATAAAGTCGTCTGAGTTACATAAATACCCTCTTCTTCCAGACGTGTCTGGATATCCTTTTGTGTCCCTAACTTCTCCTCTTTAATCATTTTCTTGATTAAGTCATGACGTTTTTTCTTTTTCATTTTCCCCTCGGTAGTTGTATATTTATACTCTAAATTATACCAAAAAATTGTTATGATACCCAAAAAATTTGAAGATTCCTTTAAAAATGTGATAAAATAGTAATATTAAAAGACTCAAAGGAGCACCTATGGATAATAAACAAATCATTGCCAGCGAATTGGCCAAGGTGATTGACAGCCTGGACCAAGACGCTATTTTAAATTTACTCGAACAGCCAAAAAGTTCTGATTTAGGAGATATCGCCTTTCCTGCTTTCTCATTGGCCAAAGTAGAACGCAAGGCTCCTCAAGCTATTGCAGCTGATATTGTCGAAAAGATTGACACAACTCACTTTGACAAGGTTGTTGCGACTGGACCGTATGTCAACTTTTTCTTAAACAAAGCTGAGATTTCTGGTCAAGTTATTAAAGAAGTAGTCAAAGAAGGGGCTGACTACGGGCAACAAAATGAAGGCAAGGGCGAAAATGTTACTATCGACCTTTCAAGTCCAAACATTGCCAAGCCTTTCTCAGTTGGTCACTTGCGCTCTACCGTTATCGGAGATGCTCTTTCTAACATCTTCCGCAAAATGGGCTACAATACCATCAAAATCAACCACTTGGGCGACTGGGGTAAACAATTCGGTCTTCTCATGGTCGCTTATAAAAAATGGGGAAGCAAGGAAGCTGTCGAAGCAAATCCTATCGACGAGCTGCTACAACTCTATGTCCGTATCAATGCCGAAATCGAAAACGACCCTGCCTTGGATGACGAAGGACGCCTTTGGTTTAAAAAGCTAGAAGATGGTGATCCAGAAGCAACTGAACTTTGGCAATGGTTCCGTGACGAAAGCTTGGTGGAATTCAACCGTATATATGAACTTCTTGGGGTTGAGTTTGATAGCTTAAATGGAGAAGCCTTCTACAACGACAAGATGGATGAAGGGATTAAAATCCTTGAAGAAAAAGGTCTTTTGGAAGAATCAAAAGGTGCTAGCATTGTCAACCTTGATGATGTCAACCTTCCTCCAGCTATGATCAAAAAATCTGACGGAGCTACGCTTTACATCACTCGTGATATTGCAACCGCTATGTACCGAGCTCGTACCTACAACTTCGTCAAAAGTATCTATGTCGTAGGACAAGAACAGTCTAACCACTTCCGCCAGCTCAAAGCTGTACTTAAGAAGATGGGATTTGACTGGAGCGATGATATGACTCACGTAGATTTCGGTCTTGTTACTAAGAACCGTCAAAAACTGTCTACACGTAAAGGAAATATCATTCTTCTTGAGCCAACCTTGCAAGAAGCGATCAGCCGTGCAAAATCTCAAATTGAAGACAAGAATCCAGAACTTGAAAACAAAGAAGCGGTTGCTCATGCTGTTGGGGTCGGTGCGGTTAAATTCTACGATTTGAAAACAGACCGTCGCAATGGTTATGACTTTGACTTAGAAGCTATGGTATCCTTTGAAGGAGAAACAGGCCCTTATATCCAATACGCTTATGCTCGTATCCAATCTATCCTTCGTAAGGCAGATTTCACACCTGATGCAAATGCTGACTACCGTCTAAACGATGCTGAAAGCTGGGAAATCATCAAGCTCCTCCAAGACTTCGGTCGTGTTGTAAAACGCGCTGCAGATAACTATGAGCCATCATTGATCGCCAAGTATGCTATTAGCTTGGCTCAAGCCTTCAACAAATACTATGCACACACACGGATCTTGGACGAAAGCCCAGAACGCGATAGCCGTTTGGCCCTCAGCTACTCTACTGCCGTAGTCCTAAAAGAAGCTCTCCGCCTACTTGGTGTTGATGCTCCAGAAAAAATGTAAGAAGCTAAAAATGCGCTCTAAAGAGCGCATTTTTAATTTGTTCAACTAGCCTGAATTCTAATTCATCCAGCTTTACTTAGCTTTTTTAGTATAGTATTTTCTAACTAAATCATTAAAGACCTAGAATCATCTACTGTTTCATTCATATTATTTTTATTGATAAAACAAATGCACCTTCTAATAGAAGGTGCGTTTGTTATGCTATATCCAAGCAACGATTACTTGCCTATTCCTCCACAAAACGTCCTAAGATATGGACGTTCTCTGAAACAGAGACAAAGGCTTGCGGGTCGGTTTTACGTATAATGTATTTAAATTCATTATACTCAGCCCGAGTAATTACTGTGATCAGAATTGCCTTTTCCTGATGATTGTAGGTTCCTTCTGCACCATTGATCATGGTAGCTCCCCGATGCAATCGTTTGTGGATTTTCTCAATAACCTTATCTGGACAACTGGTAATAATCATGGCCTGCATTTTCTTTTGCTTAGTAAATACAGCATCTGTTACCCGACTGGATACGAAGATGGTAATCATCGAATAAAGTGCATAGGTCCATCCAAAAGTCAGACCTGCAATCAGCATAATCACCCCATTCACCACGAAGGAAATACTACCGACATTACGGCCTGTCCGCTTACGAACAGTCAAACTGACAATATCCGTTCCGCCACTAGAAATATTATTTTTCAAAGCAAAGCCAACACCTGTCCCCATCACGACGCCCCCAAAAAGAGCATTGATAATAGGGTCCTGTGTTAAAACCACCTCTGGAACAATCTGGATAAAAAAGGAACTCATACTGACAGTTATGAAGGTGAAAACTGTAAACTTATGTCCAATTTGATACCAAGCCACAACCATCAGCGGAATGTTGATTAAATAGAAGGTAAGGGAAACTGGAATTGTCATCCCAATAAATCTCTCACTCAAGGCAGAAAAAATCTGAGCTAGACCTGTTGCCCCACTAGAATAAACATGCCCAGGCTGAAAAAAGAAATTCACAGCAACAGCTGAGAGAAAACCATAGACAATCGAAGCCGAGATTTTCTCATCATACTTTTCCTTAGAAATGCTCTGTAGTACTTTCAAGAGCCGAAAATTATAGGCCAATCGGCGAATCCTATAGCGTAGGATCTTATAAAACTTAGTCTTTTTCATTTACTTCCACTTGTAAATTCAGTTCATCTAACTGTTTTGCAGCCACAGGGCTCGGAGCCTGTGTCATTGGGTCAGTCGCCTTGTTATTCTTAGGAAAGGCAATCACTTCACGGATATTTTCTTCGCCTGCTAAGAGCATCACAAAACGGTCAAGCCCGATAGCCAAACCACCATGTGGTGGGAAACCATAGTCCATAGCTTCGAGAAGGAATCCAAACTGGTCATTTGCTTCCTCAGCTGAGAATCCAAGAGCCTTGAACATGCGTTCTTGAAGGTCTTTTTGGTTGATACGAAGACTACCACCACCAAGCTCATAGCCGTTTAAGACGATATCATAAGCAATGGCACGAACCTTGGCCAAATCACCTTCTAATTCGTGAGCGGTCTCTGCCTGTGGAAGAGTGAATGGATGGTGGGCGCTCATGTAGCGGCCTTCTTCTTCAGACCATTCAAACATTGGCCAATCAACAACCCAAAGGAAATTGAATTTATCGTTATCAATCAAGTCAAGCTCTTTGGCGATACGGCCACGAAGGGCACCAAGCGTTGCATTGGCTACCTCAAGCGTATCCGCTACAAAGAGAACCAAATCCTTATCTTCAAGACTAAGTGCTGTTATCAAGCTTTCTTGGATGCCAGTCAAGAACTTAGCAACGGGTCCGTTTAATTCTCCATCCACAACCTTGACCCAAGCAAGGCCCTTAGCTCCATACTGCTTGGCTACTTCGGTCATCTTGTCGATGTCTTTACGTGAATAGTTGTCTGCAGCGCCTTTGACGACGATTGCTTTTACTGCCGGAGCTTCTGAAAAGACTTTGAAGTCTACACCTTTGACCACTTCTGTCAGGTCCTGAAGCAACATGTCAAAACGAGTATCTGGCTTGTCAGAACCATATAGGGCCATTGCATCATCGTACTTCATACGAGGGAATGGAAGCGTCACTTCGATTCCTTTTGTTTCCTTCATGACGCGCGCAATCAAGCCCTCTGTGATGTCTTGGATTTCTTGCTCACTAAGGAAGGAAGTTTCCAAGTCGACCTGGGTAAACTCAGGCTGACGATCGCCACGCAAGTCTTCGTCACGGAAACATTTAACGATTTGGTAGTAGCGATCAAAACCAGCATTCATCAACAATTGCTTAGTAATCTGTGGACTTTGAGGAAGAGCGTAGAAATGACCTTTATTGACACGAGATGGCACCAAATAGTCACGCGCCCCTTCTGGTGTTGACTTGGAAAGGAAGGGTGTTTCCACATCAATAAATTCCAACTCATCCAAGTAGTTGCGGATAGAGTGGGTCACTTTAGCACGAAGTTTAAGATTTTCCAACATCTCTGGACGACGAAGATCGAGATAGCGGTAACGCAAACGTGTATCGTCATTGGCTTCAATGCCGTCTTTAATTTCAAAAGGAGTTGTTTTAGCGGTGTTTAGAACCTCCAGGCTTTGCACGTGTAATTCTACAGCACCTGTTGCCAATTTATCATTAGCTTGCTCTCTGGCTACCACTTGACCTGTCACTTCAAGGACAAACTCACTGCGCAGACTTTCTGCTGTCTCCATCACATCCTTTGAAACAATCTCAGGATTGATAACCAGCTGCATGATGCCTTCACGGTCTCGCAAATCAATGAAAATCAAGCCACCCAAGTCTCGTCTACGAGCAACCCAGCCTTTCAAAGTGATTTCTTGACCTACGTGCTCCTTGCGAACACGTCCAGCATACATCGAACGTTTCATTATTTTTCTCCAAACTTTTAATTCTTGTTCTATTTTACCATAAAGATAGAGGGATAAGCTTGTCCCTCAAGATTTTTTTAGAAAAATCATTTTTGTTAAATAGCAGACCTTACAATATGTCAATTCAAGCCTAGTCTTCCTTCTTGCCCTTTTCAAATAAAGCAGGTGCCAAGGCCTTGCTGACCATAGCTGTTAAAAATCGAAAAAGACCTGCCGCCAAGCCAAATATAGGAGCTAGATAGCGGGAAAAGAAATCTCCCCTAATAAATAGGCACAGAAGACCCGTTATGATAAATAAAGCTACTGCCTGAATAAGGGAGAGCATGACTATTTTTTTCATTCAATATTCCTTTGTAGATGATCGTTTGTAGTTGCTCAAGTAAAACAGAGGGCTGGAATAGAATTCCAGCACCTGTTGCTTTCACTTGCTTAGAGTCCAATTTGGGCCAAAACAGCCTGAAAATCTGTCTTAATAGCATCAAGCGACACTGTCACTTCTTGACGTGTCTCATTATTTTTGACAGTCAGCTCGCCACTTTCCAGCTCGCTCTCTCCAAGGGTAATAATGGTCTTCGCTTGGAAGATATCCGCTGATTTAAATTGGGCCTTAATCTTGCGGTCCAAATAGTCCCGTTCAGCCGTAAAACCTTGAGCTCGGAGAGACTGGACTAATTCCAAAGCTTTGCCATTGGCACCAGCTCCCAAAACAGCAATATAAGCGTCCAGACCCGTCTCAATCGGAAGCTCTACACCTTGCTTGTCCAAGACGAGAAGCAAACGTTCCAAGCCCATACCAAAGCCGACACCTGGAGTCTCAGGACCACCAAAGTAAGCAACCAGCCCATCATAACGGCCACCCGCACAAATGGTCAACTGACTGCCAGCCACCTCAGTCGTAAACTCGAAAATCGTGTGGTTGTAATAATCCAAACCACGGACCATGTTGGTATTGATAACATACGGGATCTGTAAAGTCTCTAACATAGAGCGAACGGCCACAAAGTAAGCACTGCTCTCCTCATCCAGATAGTCCAGAATAGACGGAGCCCCCTCTACTGCTACCTTATCCTCAGGCTCTTTAGAATCCAGCACGCGCAGGGGATTTTCTTCCAAGCGACGTTGACTATCAGCTGAAAGTTTAGCCTTCAGTGGAGTCAGATAATCAATCAAAGCCTGACGATAAGCCGCTCTGCTCTCAGGATTCCCCAGTGTATTTAGCTCCAAGCTGACATTGGTGATGCCAATTTCCTTGAAGAATTGAGCTGCCATAGCAATCATTTCTACGTCTGTTGCAGGATTGCTAGAACCAAAACACTCTGCTCCAATCTGGTGAAACTCCCGCAGACGACCAGCTTGTGGACGTTCATAGCGGAACATAGAGCCCATATAGTAGAGCTTGACAGGCTTTTGAACTTCCGGCGCGAAGAGCTTGTTTTCCACATAAGAACGAACGACAGGAGCTGTCCCTTCCGGACGAAGGGTGATGTGGCGGTCGCCCTTATCATAAAAGTCGTACATTTCCTTGGTCACAATGTCTGTCGTATCTCCAACAGAACGGCTGATAACTTCATAATGCTCAAAAATAGGAGTACGAATCTCAGCATAATTGTATTTCCTAAATGTCTCACGGGCAAATTCTTCGACATATTGCCACTTGGCAGACTCTTGTGGGAGAATATCTTGAGTTCCCTTTGGTTTTTGTAATTTCATCTTCTCACCTCTGTCTTCTTTAGTACCTATATTTTACCACAAGTCCAGCATTTTTAGGAGTACAAATGGCATTTTCCAACAGTAAGAAGTAAATCCGTTTTCATTATAGAAAATATCTTGAAAAAATGTCAGAATTGTGAGAAAATAAAAACAATTCCAGCTAGATAGAAGGAGATACCTATGAGAGACGATATCAAAATCAACGACCGAGCAGCTGCCATTCAGGATAAACTAGTAGAAAAACTCGAGCGCATTTACGATCCAGATGTAGAGCTAGATGTATATAACCTAGGTCTGATTTATGAGATTAACCTAGATGAAAGTGGCCACTGCAAGATTGTCATGACCTTTACTGATACAGCCTGCGACTGTGCTGAGAGCCTCCCCATCGCCATCATGGACTCTCTGAAGAAGATTGATGAGATCGAAAGTGTCTCTGTCGAGGTTACTTGGTCACCTGCCTGGAAGATCACCCGTATCAGCCGTTTCGGCCGTATTGCACTAGGGATCAGCCCTAAATAGAAAAACATTGAAATAAAATATTGAACCCGCTAGAAAGCCAGCGGGTTCTTTTGTTATCTATAGGCTATTTCTTGCCGGTTTCTTCTGGTTTCCAGAAGTCGGTCACAGCACCTTTAGCAGCAGAGGATACCATATGGGCATATTTACCAAGTACCCCGCGGCTATAAAGCGGTGGAATCGTTGTTTCTGCCTTGCGTTTCGCCAGCTCTTCATCAGAGACAGCCATGGAAATTTCCTTGGTATCTTGATCAACGGTTACTATATCGCCTGTGCGGAGATAAGCGATTGGGCCACCATCCTGAGCTTCCGGAGCAATGTGTCCGACAACCAAACCGTAAGTACCACCTGAGAAGCGGCCGTCTGTCAGAAGGGCAACTTTGTCCCCTTGACCTTTCCCTACAATGATAGAAGAAAGTGACAGCATTTCAGGCATACCAGGGCCACCTTTTGGTCCAACGTAACGAACTACAACCACATCACCATCGACTACTTCATCGGCCAACACTGCATCAATAGCGGCTTCTTCTGAGTCAAATACCTTGGCTGGTCCGACGTGACGACGTACTTTAACACCAGAAACCTTAGCAACAGCGCCGTCTGGAGCTAGATTACCATGCAAGATGATCAATGGACCGTCTGCACGTTTTGGATTTTCAAGTGGCATGATGACTTTTTGACCTGGTGTCAGATCCGCAAAGTCTGCCAGATTTTCCGCCACAGTCTTACCAGTACAAGTGATGCGATCTCCGTGCAGGAAGCCATTCGCTAAGAGATATTTCATAACAGCAGGCACTCCACCAACCTCATAAAGGTCTTGGAAGACATATTGACCAGATGGTTTCAAGTCAGCTAGATGCGGTACCTTCTCTTGAATGACATTAAAGTCGTCCAGTGTCAGCTCGACATTGGCCGCATGAGCCATTGCCAGTAAGTGCAGGGTAGCATTTGTAGAACCACCCAGAGCCATGGTCACTGTGATCGCATCTTCAAAGGCTTCGCGCGTCAAGATATCAGACGGTTTCAACCCCATCTTAAGCATATTAACAACCGCACGTCCAGCCGCTTCGATATCCTCTTTCTTGTCAGCCGATTCAGCTGGGTGAGAAGAGGATCCTGGCAAGCTCATACCCAGAACTTCAATGGCTGTAGCCATGGTATTGGCTGTATACATACCACCACAGCCACCAGGGCCAGGGCAAGCATTACACTCGAGACGTTTCACGTCCTCCTCGGACATATCCCCGTGATTCCATTTTCCGATTCCTTCAAATACGGAAACCAGATCAATATCTTTCCCGTCAAGGTTTCCAGGCGCAATCGTTCCGCCATAAGCGAAGATTGCAGGAATATCCATATTGGCAATGGCGATCATAGAGCCTGGCATATTCTTGTCACAGCCACCAATAGCTACAAAGGCATCCACATTGTGCCCGCCCATGGCAGCTTCTATAGAATCCGCAATGATATCACGAGAGGTCAAAGAGAAGCGCATCCCTGGTGTTCCCATGGCAATCCCGTCCGCAACGGTAATCGTGCCAAATTGCACAGGCCATGCGCCAGCAGATTTAACCCCTTCTTTTGCTAGCTTACCGAAGTCGTGCAGGTGCATATTACAAGGGGTATTTTCTGCCCAAGTCGAAATCACCCCTACAATAGGTGTTTCAAAATCTTTATCCGTCATTCCTGTCGCCCGAAGCATGGCACGGTTTGGTGATTTAACCATGCTATCGTAAATCTTACTTCTATGACGATTTTCTAGCTTATCTGTCATGTCTTTTCCCTTCCTATCAGTGGTCTTTGTGTCCTATATTATACCACACTTGCCCTCAAATGAACAGGAGGAAATTTTTAAATTTTCAGAATTTTATAAAAATAATTGCTCTGCTATTTTCAAATTAAATAAAAAAATCTGTCAAGTAACTTTACTTTACAAAAAACTTTTGATATACTGTTAAAGTTGATGTAACTCATCAAACTGAATCGAAATCATAAACTAAAAGGAGAAACAAACAATGGCAGTACCTGCACGTCGCACTTCAAAAGCGAAGAAAAACAAACGTCGTACTCACTACAAAGTAACAGCTCCATCTGTAACTTTTGACGAAACTACTGGAGATTACTCACGTTCTCACCGTGTATCACTTAAAGGATACTACAAGGGACGTAAGATCGCTAAAGCTGCTGCAGCTGAATAATAGAAGGGAGATACCATGCGCGTAAATATCACACTTGAACACAAAGAATCTGGTGAACGCTTGTACCTTACTTCTAAAAACAAACGTAACACTCCAGACCGTCTTCAATTGAAGAAATACTCACCAAAACTTCGCAAACACGTTGTGTTTACAGAAGTTAAATAGTGGGTCATTACGTTTCAGTAGAAACGAAAAAACCTTGATTTAACGCGATTCTTGAATTTTCAAATTTCAATGTATTGCAATAAAAATCAACCGAATGACTACATTTTTGACTACATTTTTTGTGAAATAAATTAGATGTTCGGATATATAGAAAATGCTCTAGACAATATGTCTAGAGCGTTTTTGTGTTATTAGAGAAAATGAGGCGGTTTCTATGTTATTAGAATATTTTTTAGATGTATGATATAATAATGACAAAATAGAAGGGTAAATGATTGGAATGAAAAATCTTAGTGATTATTTAATAGATAAAGATACTGATGAAATAATTTGGAAATTTGCTTTTTTAGGTAAACAAGAGAATTTAAATTCAAAACTTCAAGAACTAGCAGAACTAGCTGAAGAGGAAAATTGGACATCAGCTAATTCAGATAAGCATAATAATATTTTGTATAGTTATTTAATCCATACTTTTAATAGAGCTTTTGAACTGGGAACTGAATACGTTGTTGTTAACGAAGCAGAAAAATATGCTTGTTTCAATACAGGTTTATTAACAGATAATGGAGAGGATATCATTTGTCTATTTAATACTTTTGACAGTAGTGCTGATTATCATTGGCATCTATATGGATTCCGTAAAGTATCTGATTGGGATTTTTTAGCTGAGTTTTCAGTCACTCCCAAAGTTCCGCATTATTTTAGTAACCCTGCTGATTTATATTTTGATCCAAATAAAGAATTAGTCAAGAATTTAGATCATATTTTAGATGATAATTTCTCAAGATTTAGTGAAGATTTGCAAGCTAAAGGTAAATCTTATATTCATGCTCTTCTAAATAATGCACTCGACCTTACAATCACCAAATGTAAAAGAAATTATCGTATTGTTGTTCCTCAATATTATCGAGGAAGAGTAACATATCTTTTACCAGTTACTATTGATAACGAGTTAATGTCTTTAGCAGTTGAAAGTATTAATGGAAGATACCGTGTAAATACAATTTTTACTTTGGATATGGCATATAAAAATGCTAGACTTCTAATGAAGCCTGAAGTAGATTGGATAACATCAGTTACTAAAAAATAAAAAATCAACATCTAGACAGATGTTGATTTTTTGAAGTTTAAAACTTCACTCCTGCCCATTATATGATAATAGGCCACACATAAAACATTCTTAAAAAAACCGTAATTATAAACAAAACCTTCTATAAAGAGATATCGTTCACTATCATTCTATCATCACATTGATTACTTGTCAATTATTTTTTAACACTTATCATCACTTTCAATTGGACAAACAAAAGTAGACAGTGTATACTAAAGATAGATAAGTAGACAGTGTATACTTTTGGAGGAGATGAATGAAACGCAATACTGGCCAGCTGAAAGAACAGCTTATTCAAACAGGGATTGAAGAAATCGGAAAACATGGAATTGAACAGCTTTCGCTCAGGACTGTTGCCAAGGCCTGCGGTGTGACTCACGGCAGCCCTTACCGCCATTTTGAGAGCAAGGAAGGCTTCCTCAAGGTGGTTTTGACCCAGCTTTCGCTCTTTCTCAATCAGGAAATCAATCAGAGCATTGATGCGACAGGTTCTGCGCGTAATCAGCTGACCCAGCTTGGACTTAATTTCATTATTTTTGCCAAGACCTACCCACATTTTTTCGAAGCTCTCTTTATCAAATTTCCTTTTAAATATAT
The DNA here is from genome assembly GCF_041432475.1 of Streptococcus sp. 27098_8_75. Classification (NCBI taxonomy): domain Bacteria; kingdom Bacillati; phylum Bacillota; class Bacilli; order Lactobacillales; family Streptococcaceae; genus Streptococcus; species Streptococcus sp. 27098_8_75. Next base: position 27,782 of record NZ_JAPVZR010000006.1, on the reverse strand, counting down.
GAAGGTGACGCAGGACACCATTCTCTTGGAGTCTGATCTGCCTGGATTTGATAAATTTAAGGGGCTTATTTTAAAGCTTCGTAAGGAGGAAAATTTTAGCAATAGCGAAGCGGAAAGTCTTTTTCACTTTTGGAGCTTTATCACGGGTCTAGCTGTTCTGGCCAACAGTCCTATCGGACAAGACCTTGATCCTCAAGCCATCCAAAGCACGATCGAGCACATGCTTGACATTTATATCAAAGGAGAACGATCATGAAAACCTTGATTATTTACACCCACCCCAGCCCAACTGGCTTCAATGCTGCTATTCTCAAAGAGGTTCAAAGCAACCTTTCTACGAAGCACGAGGTAAAAACCTTAGACTTGTATGCTGAAAATTTTGACCCGATTTTGCGCTTTGACCAAGAACATAGACGCCGTGACCTGCACAAAGATCCTGAAATGGCCAAATACCGAGATTTGATTACTTGGGCAGACCATCTGGTTTTCATTTTCCCTATCTGGTGGAGCGGGATGCCGGCCATTCTCAAAGGCTTTATTGACCGTGTCTTTGCGGCTGACTTTGCCTACTCTTATAAGAAAATCGGCATGCAAGGCCACTTGCAAGGGAAGTCTGCCTGGATTATCGTCAGCCACAACACACCAGGTTTTGCCCTGCCTTTCGTCCAAGACTACGGCAAGGTGCTTAAAAATCAGATACTGAAACTTTGTGGCATTTCTCCAGTCAAACTGACCGAGCTCAACGGAGTAGAACGCAAAACAGACCAACAACGCCAAGAAATGCTCAAGAAAATCGGGCAGCTGGCCAGTCAAATTTAAGATAAAGAAAACGGGAGTGGGAAAGAACTTCAAACAAGTTAAAAAGTTCGTCTTCCCACCCCCGCACAGTTGATTAGGTCATCTTTAGAGCTTACAAAGCGAAGGAAGATGCCAATCAACCACTGCGTCATCTATTTTTTCTAATTTAGATTCAAAAGCCTGGACTTTTTGCCCAGGCTCGTTTTTATGTCTAATCCAACCCCACGCGCTTGAAGATTTCATCCACGCGTTTTTGTGGCATAGCAAATTTGCTTATTGATGATTTTTAAAGATTTATAATATGTATGCTATATTATTTTGAAAAATCCTGGATCCACGAGATTAGTATACCCGAAGTCATCAAGTATGAAAACAAAGAAAATAAAATAATCATAGTAAATAGAACAATTTGCGATTCCAAAAATGCTGTATTATGTATAACTCTTTTTATAAATTCAGGAACTTTTATTTTTCTTGCAAAATGAATTAACAAGTTTCTAAACATCATAGCATATGCCAGGAATTGTTGGACAATTGCAATTAATAAACCAATTATTTTATACGCACTTTGAATAAACTCGCTATTTGTCAATGCTGCTGACATCCCTTCAGAGATTGTTAATAGGTTAACTCCATAATAAATAGTTAGCATAGAGATAGGTATTGAATAAAAAAGATAAACTAATGTAGATTTTTGGATACGGCCACTAATCGCAACAATGAATAAAATTACTATTGAGAAAATTAGAGGAACTAAACCATACCATTTTAAAACTAGTGAAATTTCATTTTTATACTTTATAAACATAGAAACTATTCCAACAATACCAATTAACGATAAAATAATAATTCCCCAAAAATCATCATCACTCATATTTTTATTAGTTTGATCTTGCTTAGGTTTCTTTCTTATAAATTTAAAATCCAATCCTGGTTTATATCTAGGCGTTGGAATTATTATTGTATTTTCTGAAATTTCTAGTGAGTTCTTATTAAAAAAGTTTGATAGTTTATTACTCCATTCAGAAAACCTTGGACCTATCACCGGTAGTTTCTTCAATACTTTGTTTAAAATAAAGAATGCACCACTTGCAATTAAGCCCTGAATTACTCCATCTGGCGTTGTTTTAATTATATTAGCAAACCAACTTAGTATATTATCTACATTCATTATCTACTCTCACAATCCAATCCGGTCAAAGATTTCATCTACGCGCTTGGTATAGTAAACCGGGTTGAAGATTTCATCAATCTCTTCCTGAGTCAGACGGGAAGTGACTTCTGGATCCGCTTCGAGCAGAGGCTTGAAGTCCACTTGATTGTCCCAAGAATGGGCGGTCTTTGGCTGCACCAAGTCATAAGCTTGCTCTCGCGTCATGCCTTTCTCAATCAAGGTCAACATAGCCCGCTGGCTAAAGATAAGACCAAAGGTTGAGTTCATGTTGCGCTTCATGTTTTCTGGGAAGACGGTCAGGTTCTTGACGATATTACCGAAGCGGTTGAGCATATAGTCGATGAGGATAGTCGTGTCCGGTGCGATAATCCGCTCAGCTGATGAGTGAGAAATGTCGCGCTCATGCCAGAGAGAAACATTCTCAAAGGCTGTCACCATGTGGCCACGAATGACACGTGCCAGACCAGTCATATTTTCAGAGCCGATTGGATTGCGTTTGTGAGGCATAGCAGATGAACCCTTTTGCCCCTTGGCAAAGAACTCTTCGACTTCGCGCTGCTCAGACTTTTGCAGACCGCGGATCTCAGTTGCCATGCGCTCGATAGATGTCGCAATCAAGGCTAGAGCTGAGAAGTATTCAGCGTGGAGGTCACGTGGCAAGACTTGGGTCGAAATCTCCTGCGGACGGATGCCCAATTTCTCACAGACATAACTTTCCACAAATGGCGGAATATTGGCAAAGTTCCCAACCGCACCAGAGATTTTCCCGGCTTCCACACCCGTAGCCGCAATCTCGAAACGCTCAATGTTGCGCTTCATTTCGCTATACCAAGTCGCGAGCTTAAGACCAAAAGTCGTCGGCTCTGCATGCACTCCGTGGGTCCGTCCCATCATGATGGTGAACTTGTGCTCCCGCGCCCTCTCTGCAATGATGTCAGTGAAGCGACGTAGATCCTCACGGATGATGTCATTGGCCTGCTTGTAGAGGTAGCCGTAGGCCGTATCCACCACATCGGTCGAGGTAAGTCCATAGTGAACCCACTTGCGCTCCTCACCCAGTGTCTCAGAAACCGCCCGCGTGAAGGCCACCACATCGTGGCGCGTCTCCTGCTCAATCTCCAAGATGCGGTCAATGTCAAAGCCAGCCTTTTCACGAATCAAGGCCACATCTTCCTTGGGAATCTCACCCAACTCAGCCCAGGCCTCATCAGCCAGAATCTCTACCTCCAGCCAAGCCTTATACTTATTTTCCTCAGTCCAAATATTCGCCATTTCGGGGCGAGAGTAACGGTTGATCATGTTGTTTTATCCTCCTTTTTCTATTTTCTTGAAAATCTAGTATAGATTACCTTACTTCTTTAGTAATGTTTTCATTCTTCAAGTTTATCTAGCTCATCATTAACTTTTATTGAAATATCATCCAAATGTACAGTTACCAAAAACCATAAATTTAATAGACCTGCAATAACTAAGCTATAAAAAATTAAATTTAGTATTTCTTTAACTATAAAAGGGAAAGTTATATCAATTAAACTACTTATCAAAGCGATAATTGATATAACTAACCAAAGAAATGAGGCTGTTATATATGGAGTAATTGTTCTATAAAATAAATCCCCCTTTTGTAGTGTGTCCTTATCTTTTGAATCACAATAATTAAACATTGCAACTAAATCTTCTGTGCTAAAAAGATTTCTTGTGGCATTAAGCATAGTTACTGCAAAAGAAAGTCCTGTCACTCCCGGAAATATAAAACTAGAAAAACTTATCCATTGAATTTGAATACAACTAAAAATCTGAGACAATAATCTAAGAATAAATATCGATATAGAAATTAATACCCAGCTATAAATTAACCACTTTGGAAAAATTTGTTTTTTCCAAACACGAGACACAATTTTAAATTTATTTATCTCTACTCTATTAAATTTTTCTAGTTCAGACATATTAATCCTCCCTAATATTTCTTCTTAAAATTGTATTTTCAATAAGATTTTTACCTCTAGCAAAAATAGAAGATAAATAGCCTTTTTCTGCATCTATTTTTGTCTCATCCTCAATTTCTAATTCGTTAAATGTTTCTCCTTGAGCCGCTTTATATTTTGTCTCGATTCTAGCAGCTCTTAAGGCTTTTCCTCTATCCAATGCAGGATGTCCATTAGGGTACACTTTCGTAACTATAATTTCTTTATACTTTCCTGGTTTAATTTTGAAATCGTCATAAACTAGATTTACAGAAACATTACCAATATCTGTTATATTTTTAAAATTATTAATTTTATCTTCAATTTCACTAACAATAGAATTTAGTTCATTTACAATATCATCAGTAATTAGCATCGATACAGGAATATAAATCCATTCACATGAAGTATCATAGTAAAAATTAATCACCCTTATATCTTTAGAATTATAAAATAAAAATTTTTCAATCCTATTAACTCTATCAATATAAGTTATTCCCATTTGTATTTCCGAAATTTTACCCTTAGAAAATGATGATACTTTGATTTCTTCTGAATTTTTTAAAAATGGAAAAGTTACAAATAGTTCATCTATTTTCGCTTTAAGCATTGATCTTAAAGACATATAGGCTTTACTATAGACAATCTCACCACTATCTTCAAAAATAGCCACAACCTTGTAATATTCAGAAATCAAATTTTCTCTATATTGCAATATTTCTTGATACAATTTAGATTTCTTTATTGATTCAATATCATTAGTTATTCTGTAACCTATGATACCTTTGTCTTCATCTAACCTATCAAAAATCATATTTAAAGAAGTTGGAATAACAGTCTCTAATAAATTTGTTTCTTCATACAAATCTAGCACTGTAGGTTCAACATTTAACTTTGCAACAAAAACTTCCATTATTTAAAACTCTCTATTTTCTATCTACTACAATAATTTCTCTATCATTTATACTATCTCACCCACTATATAATCGGTAAAGATTACTCAAACTCCTCTTTCCCAATAAACACAGATGGATAGTGATCTAGTTTATTCAAATCTGTATCAAGTGGTAAATCATAAATCGCTAAATAGTTTTCAGGGTATTGAGCAACTAGCTCTTCATAGTTGGCTTTCACCTTTTCGTTATTGCTACTAGCATACAAGACTTCTACGACAGCTCCAGTCTTGTCCTTCTCCACAAAAGCATTGACAATGATTTGAATCATAGATTTTCTCCATTAAATTCTAAAAATTTTCTTCTTCCTCAGAATCTTCATAAACACAAAATTCAATAGAAAGTTTTATAGGGCGACTTGTTAATCCAAAACTCTTTATATAATCATAGACCTCATCATCATCGCACGTATGCTCTATAACTAGCTGATTATTTGTTATCTCTACAATATGAATGCCTTCTGCATCCGGAATTTCTGGAATGACTACATCATCCGCATAAGTAAATGTCAGAGTAGTAATATCATCTTCAAATACATCATCGAATTCTTCCATCATTTTAAAAATCAATCCCTTTCCCTAACTCAACCACGCTATCTGGCGCATCACTAAACAAAGTCACATGTCCCATTTTGCGGTTGTGCTTCGCTTCTATTTTACCATACAGGTGGAGGTGGACGCTTGGATTTTCTGTGACATATTTCTCAGCGACCTCGACATGCTGACCGAGAACATTGAGCATGACAGCAGGCGCATGTAGGTGGATAGCTGGCAATGGTGCCCCCAGAACGCCCAGAATATGAGTATCGAATTGCGAGAAGTCGCAGGCTTCGATTGAGTAGTGGCCTGAGTTGTGTGGGCGCGGGGCAATCTCATTGACGACGATATCATCAGCCGTCGCAAACATTTCCACGCAGAGCGTTCCAGACAGCTTGAGCTGTTCTGCGATCCGCACTGCCATAGCTTGGGCTTTGTCTGCCAGGCTTTCTGAAATGCGGGCTGGCACGATGGTCTTAGACAGGATGTTGTTGCGGTGGATATTTTCCTGAACTGGGAAAACCGTCACATCCTTGCCATTGCCTGATACAATGACAGAAATCTCAAGGTCAAAGTTTACAAACTCTTCCAAAACACAGTCTGCTGAATCCGCTAGCACATAGGCTCCTTCCAAATCTGCTTCTGAGCGAATGACCTTTTGCCCATGTCCGTCATAGCCACCAGTCGCAGTCTTGAGGACATAATTTTTCGACAGGTCAATATCTGCCAAGCCTTGACTAGAAGTCACGACCTTGTAGGGTGCCACGGTGACTTGTGCCTTGTTTGCAAGAAAGTCCTTTTCAAAGATCCGATTTTGCGAAATCCGAAGGAGGTCTGTCCCTTGAGGGAGTTGACCATCCTTGATAACGGCATCCAAACCGTCAGCATCGACATTTTCAAACTCATAAGTGAGGACATCGCAACGCTCAGCCAACTGACGCAGGGCATCCACATCATTATAGGGAGCCACGATGATTTCCGCTACACGAGAGGCTGGGCAATCCGCCGCAGGATCCAACGCAATGACCTTGTGCCCCATGTAGATAGCAGAAATGGCCATCATCTGTCCCAGCTGACCGCCACCGATAATCCCGATTGTTTTAGATGAGCTCATTTGTAGACTCCTCTGCGATTTTTCCTTGTTCTTCTGCAAAATCTGCCAAAGCTGTCGCAATAGCCTGATCCTCTACTGAAAGAAGGCGGAGGGCAAAGAGAGCCGCATTTGTTGCTCCTGCTTCCCCAATAGCCATAGTTGCCACTGGCACACCGCCTGGCATCTGCACAATCGAATAAAGAGAGTCCAGACCGCTGAGAGCGCGTGATTTGACCGGTACACCGATAACAGGCAGAGTGGTTTTAGCTGCTACCATTCCTGGCAAATGGGCGGCACCACCAGCACCTGCAATAATAACTTTGATACCGCGACTGCGAGCTTCTTCGGCATGCTGAAACATGAGGTCCGGTGTGCGGTGGGCAGAGACGACTTTCTTTTCATAGGCTACACCAAAACGGTCTAAGACTTCAGCTGTCTTTTGCATGGTTGCCCAGTCGGATTTGGAGCCCATAATGATGGAAATAATTGGTTTCATATTTTCTCCTCTGAATAAACTAATTCTTTTGCTCAATATTTTTTACAGTGGCTGATTCAACACTATAATGTTGAACAGTCTGATTAACCAGATTTTCAACGCTCTTAGGTTTTATTAATAAACGAAGTATAATTGTCACAAGAGGTATAATGCTTGGCAAATCCTTCCAGACAGGTGTCAACACTTCTTCACTATCACGTCTTAAAAGCCAGTACTTTATTGTCTGCAATATTTTTCTTCTACTTTTCGTCTTCTCAGCTGTTCCAATAATCAAAGCCATCAGACTATGCGTCTCAACGCCTGCTTGACCAAGAATGACCTCAGATTTAGCGTAGCTGTGACTGGCTAGTTCTATCATGATTTTTGGAAAATTAACTCCTGCTTTATAGGCGTTAGCAGGCTCTACCATTCTAGGGTTACACTCTATATAGTAGAATTGGTCTCCCCTACGTATAAAATCTAGGGTTAGGCAACCATGCCATTGTATATATTGTCCTAATTTTTCAACATGCTCTCTCGTTCTTTTAGATTCTATGCTTAATCTTGCCGCAGCCGAACCACCCGCACCAGAACCTACTTTTACGCTAGAATGCACTGCGAGTAATTCTCCATGATCAAACACTGCTTGAACCTGACCATAGTCTCCAACTATGTCTTGCTGAACCATCCATTCCTCATCACTCGCTGTTAATTTGCTCGTCACTTCATCCAAATCTTTCTTACTTGAAATCTTATAAACCGAGCGACCGGCAGTACCATAATCTGCTTTCAGCCAATAAGGATAGTCTAGCAGGATAGAGTCTGCATCTTTCACGTACTCCCACTTAGGTGTAGGCAGTCCTAATAAATCCGCAGTTTCAGCAAAAGCAATCTTCCCAGCCAACTTTTCAAACTGCTCTTGATCAGCAAGGGCGATTGGTAGCGATTGAGGCAAAAATTGTTTCCCATTTGCCAATAACCAGCCTTCTTCATGTGTTGGCAAAATGGCCTTGTAATTGGTTTTATGAAGCAACTGACTAACCTGTCTCAGATAATCTACAGGAAAACGATTCACATCAACTATCGGAACTCTATGGGTTAGACGACTGAAGTGTGCAATGGAAAATCTTCTAGGAGATAACACATCAATTTTATAGCCTTCTTTCAACAAAACTGTCAAAGTTTCTCGTGAGGTCAAGCTTGAACCTTCTAAAAATAGCAACCTATTTTTCATTTTTCAAATACCTGAAGTCTATTTTTAAGTCTCACGGCTAAAAGTTTCATAGATTTGATTTACAAAGCCTTACCACCAATATCATGTCTATAAAAAAGTCCTGTTGTGTCTTGTTTTTTTAGTTGGTCGTAGATTCTTTCCTGCGCAGCTGAGACGGTATCTGCTGTGGTGACCAGCATGTACACTCGGCCACCATTCGACAGCAGTGCTCTGCTATTTTCCGCAAATTTAGCCCCAGCATAGTAGGTGATGATGTCGCCGTCTGTCTTCTCTGGCAGAGGCAAGCCCTTCTCATAGTCCAGCGGGTATCCTTCTGATGCGACAACCACGCCAAGGGTCACGCCTTCATCCAACCAAGTGATAACAGGCTCCTTCTTGTCCAAAATGTCCGTGATGTTCTGCGCAAAGTCAGACGTCAAGCGTGGCAGGATAATCTGGGTTTCTGGGTCACCGAAGCGCGAGTTGAATTCGATAACCTTAGGACCATCGGCTGTCAGAATCAGCCCAGCGTAGAGCACGCCCAGATAAGGTCGGCCCTCAGCTATCATACCTTTGAGAACGGGCTTAATAATCGACTCAACTGACTGGTCCACCACGCTTTGTGGCAGGTGAGGCACTGGCGCATAAGCTCCCATACCACCTGTATTGGGACCCTTATCCCCATCGTAGGCCCTCTTGTGATCCTGAGCCGTCGGCAGGATGTAAAACTTGTCGCCATTGACAAAGGCAAAAAGGGAGAACTCCTCGCCGTCCAGGAACTCTTCGATAACCACACGCGCACCCGAGTCGCCAAATTTATTATCCAAGAGCATATCGTGAGCTGCCTCAACCGCCTGCTCCACGGTCTCCGCTACGACTACACCCTTGCCCAGAGCCAAGCCATCCGCCTTGACCACAATAGGCGCTCCCTGCTTTTCGATATAGGCTTTGGCTTCCTCAAAGTCGGAAAATGTGCCATAGGCTGCTGTCGGCACACCGTATTTGACCATGATTTCCTTGGCAAAATCCTTGGACCACTCCAGCTCCGCTGCTAAACGAGATGGACCGAAAGCCTTGAGTCCAGCTTGGTTAAAATCATCTACAATTCCAGCGGCCAGGGCATCATCTGGTCCGATAAAGGTCCAAGCAATATCATTCTCCTTGGCAAATTCTATCAGTTTAGAATGTTCGGAAATTCCAATATTTACTAAATCCAACCCATCCAAGGTCATACCATCATTTCCAGGTGCGACAAACACCTGCTCCACACCCCGAGACTCCAATAACTTCTTAGCAATCGCATGCTCACGACCGCCCGAACCCACAACTAAAAGCTTCATAGCTAAGATACCTCTATGTTCATATCATAGGCGCTTACGCACCAAGCTAACACACCACGTAAAAATCATTGCCATTTTTACGAATTATTCATCTAAATTATACCACAATCGTTCGCTTTATGCTATTTGAAACGAAAGAAATATACTAGAAGAAGCTTGAGAATCTCTAAACTTTGATTTTTCCAATAAATTTCCCGAATAATATAAGTGGAGTTTTCCAAAAAAAATATTGTAAAGGAGATGTATGAAAAAATACAAAAATTTCTTACTGCTTTCAGCAACCTTGTTGACCTCACTATCCGCTCCCTTAGCTGCAGCGAATGAACAGTTTAGCCCATCCCAACTGACGGCTATGATCAGCGAAGTTTCCGTTCAGCTTGAAGGACAAACAGCGATTGTTCAGTACCAACCGACCGCTGCGCAAGAAGCTTATCCCATCCAACATGCCGTCTGGTCTGAGGAGGGAGGCCAAGACGATATTGTCTGGTATTCAGCTGATCAAAGCGCGACCAGGATTGACTTGTCTCAGCACAAGGGCCAGGGCAAATTTCACATCGAGACTTATCTCAATGTGAATGGTGTTAAATACCACTTAAGTAGTAAATCGGTCTTTCTAAACAAGCCGGTTCAATCAGCCGAAAAAAATGTCCCTGAACAGCAAAATAGCACCTCGTCTAACAATGCTACACCGCAAGCTCCTGCTGAGCCAAAGCCAACTAACCCAGCTCCTTCTCCAGCTCCGGCCCCCGCGACCAATAGAGTTGAAAATCCTCGGAACTCCTATCAAAAAGTCGAAGATCGAAACAAATCTCTTCCTCCTCAAAAGGTAGCTGACCCAAAGGCGACGCCCCCTCAGGCAAAGCCAAACAACAACAAACCTCTGCAAGCTTCAGCTGCTAGAGTGCCCGCAGAGCCTGTCAGAGACAGCAAACCACTCATCAGTATTACCAATATTAATAAGGAAAATGGAACCTATACCGTAAGGGTCCAAGAAAGTCCTTATTCTAAGAGAATAAAAAGTATACAGGTACCTATTTGGAGCACCGCTAATCAAAGCAATCTTAAATGGTATGAGGCTTCAAAAACAGGCAACGGAAGCTTCTCCGTTCAATTCGATATCCGAAATCACCAGCAGATTTACGGCAACTATATCAATCACGTCTACATTACCTATGAAGACGGTAGCCGAGTTGGCTATGTTGCTGAAAATGTCAATCTGCCTCAGCCAGCACCCCAACCACTAACTCCGAGTCTGCAAGTGGTTCATAAAGGCCAATCGACCTATCAAGTTATCTTACAAAATAGTTTCGGTGACGGCCATATCCTCTTCCCCATCTGGTCAGATATTAATGGCCAAGACGACCTCCGCTGGTATACAGCTAATTCTCTTGGTAATGGGCGCTATTCGTTAGATTTCAACGCCAACAATCATATCGGTGACGGTCTCTATCATGTCCATGTCTATCGACAATCTGGCGGGAAAGTAACGGGTGTCATGGCCTCTAATTTTCAAGTAACACGCCCAACGGTAGCTGTGAGAAAACCTCTTAACCATACGACCGACCCAAGTAATACTTACCCTGTTGGTGAATGCACATGGGGTGCCAAGGCTCTCGCTCCTTGGGCAGGAAACTGGTGGGGAAATGGTGGGGACTGGGCAGCCAGTGCTCGCCGAGCAGGATTCCGTGTAGGATCCACACCTCAGGTCGGAGCCATTGCCTGCTGGACTGACGGTGGATACGGACATGTCGGCGTCGTCACGCATGTTGATTCACATAAGCGTATCCAAATTCAGGAATCCAACTACGCTGGACAGCGCTATATCGCTAATTTCCGTGGCTGGTTTGACCCAACCATCGCTCAGGGCACGGTTTCCTATATCTACCCAAATTAACCCTATCATTTAGCACCTCCGTTATTTCGGAGGGCTTTTTTATATTACTGTAAAACATCCAGCGAACTACAAAAAAGGGCTTCTCGCCCTTCTTTTATCACAAACTAAACTACGTTCTTCAACCAAGATTAAAAAACTTCTCCATATAATAGCTGAAATAAGTCTTTTCCCCAGTTACCATGACAAATTTACCTTCCAAGCCATAGCGGAGCTTCTTAGCTTGATCTTTACTAACAGCCATTTCGCATTCTACTTTAAAGAAATTTCCCTGTTTGGTTTGGGTAGCATTAGCATCAATACTGGAAATTTGGGATGTCAAAATCATTTGTTTGTTAGCATCATCAGCAGTGATAAAGCGCACCTTGTCTCCATTTTTAATAGTAGATACATCCTTGGAAGAAACATATGTGACAATTTTGATTTTTCTTTCATTAGTGATTTTGGGGTAAATCTGAGCCAAAGCAGTTCCTTCTGCCACCAGAGTAGATCCTTGTACTTCTGGATTTAAGTGAAGCAAGCCATCCATTTCAGCCAAAATCTGACCTCGCTTAGAGACTGTTTCTTGAAGTTTAAGATTGCTCTCGGCTTCCAAAATTTGCTGAGTCAGAGTGGTCAATTCTTGTCCTACCTTGACCAGATACTGGGCTTTCAGTGAAGCCAACTGACTAGATAAATTGCTAGCATAGGCTTGTTGGGCGCCAGCACCAGCATATTGGACACGATAAGTCGCAGCTGTTGCTTCTAATTGAGAGATTTGCCCATCTAATTGAGCTACAATCTGACTTTGAGCTGTTGCCTTATCCTCCGCCAGGCTCAACTGATCACGATAGGACTGGTACAGGGAGTAAAGAGGATGCGATGCATCTATACCTGCCCCGCTTTGAATGGCATTTTTTAAGTTTCGATGGTCATTTAGCTTGCTATCCACATCACTGATAACACCACCAAGTTCCGCCTGAGACTGACTGGCTGCTGCATTTTGGGAAGCAATCGTAGCATTTTGCTGATTCACAGAACTAGTCATACTCGCTACCTGGTTCTGGTAGTCTTTAAAGCTCTGTTCGTAGCCATAACTGTCTGGCTCAGAGAATTGATTCCCCCCACTTTCTAAACTGGAACGCAAAATCTCTAGTTTTTCTTTTTGATCTTTGAGTAAGCCAAGCTGGCTGGAAAACTTCTGTTCCTGAGCCCCCTCTCCTTCTACTGCATACTGGATTAGCAGGTCCCCTTTTTTGACCTCCTTATTTTCTGCCAAATGATTCGCAATGATAGGCTGGTTACTAGTCGACTGAATCTGAGCTAGTACTCGGCTAGCTTCTACAGAAGCACGACTAGAAATCGTAATTTCCTTTTTAGCCAGCACGGAAAAACCAACTAGAAATACTAGTAAAATAAGACTTGGCACAATTAAACAACTTGCAAAATTATGATAACGTTTCTGATAAAACTCTGCACTTTCTAAAAATTGTTCATTCATATTTTCTCCCTAACTATTGACCAAATGGTGGTAAAAGCCTTCTTTTTCGATCAGCTCCTTATGACTTCCACTCTCAACAATCCTACCTTGATCCAAAACGACCACCTGCTCCGAACGCTCTGCAATAGTCAAACGATGCGCAATAAAAATAATCGTCTTATCAAGCGCCATCAAATTATCAATGATCCGCTTCTCCGTTAGAATATCCAGACTACTTGTTGCTTCATCCAAGATAAGCACTGGCGCATCTGTCAAGAGCGCCCTTGCTAGAGCAATACGCTGACGTTGACCACCCGAGATTCCTGCTCCATCTGCAGACAGCTCTGTCTGATAATTGAGAGGCATCCGCTCAATATCCGACCTAATTTCTGCCAATTCTACCGCCCGCAGAATATCTTCTTGAGTCGTGCCTTCACGCGCACCTAAGAGTAAATTTTCCAAAATAGTCCCATTAAAAACATAAGGTTGCTGGGGAAGATAGTTGATATATTGGCGCAGTGCCTGCTTATCCAGCTGATTGAGATTGACTCCTCCCAGACAAATATCCCCTTGATTCGGACCATAAAAATGCACCATCATCTTGGCCAAGGTTGTTTTTCCCGATCCTGATACACCAACAAAGCTTGTCTTACTTCCAGCAGGAATATGCAAGTCAATTTCTGACAATACATTGGCCCCATAGCCATATTTATAGCTGACTCCACGAAAATCGATGTCAGCCTGCAAGTGGCTCAAGTCCTTGATAAGCTTCTCTTCTTCAAATTCAGACTTCACCAAATAAACCTCATTGAGGCGCTCATTAGCCACTCGTGCAGACTGTAACTTCGTTTGCAGATTGATAATATTTTCTAAAGGATTAGTAAAGTAGACTAGAAGCGTATTATAAGTAATGAGCTGACCAAGGCTGATTTTTTGATCCATGACAAGTGTAGCTCCTAGCCATAAAATCAAGACGTTTAAAATCAAACGAGCTGCTGCTTTCAAGACTTTTTGCAGACTCTCAGAACGTCCATATGCAAAAGACTTTTTCAGATAAGTCACAAATTCCTTGTCAATCTTCTGATAACGCTGCTTTTCACTAGTCAAAGACTTGATCGTTTCAATCCCATTGATATCTTCAATGATGGAAGACGACAACAGACTGTTTGCTTCCATCGTCTCATGATTCATCTTTTCAAAAGGCTTCATAAAAAGAAAAATAATGAGCGCGTAAACTGGGATTCCTAGCAAGGTCAAAAAGAAAAGACTGCTATTTTGTGAAAAAAGAACAATCGCAATGATCGACACAATTGACACATCCAAGAAAATAGACAAGATTGTACTGGCCAAGGCATCAATAATCCGATTGGCGTCTGTAAAACGAGAGACGATTTCCCCTGTCCGCCTTGTCGCGAAAAATGACATAGGTAGCTGAAAAACATGCTTAATATAGGATAAGATCACATCAATTGATAGGCGTTGCCCTAAAATCAAAAGCAAATATTCTTGGGCGTAAGACAAAAATTGCTGCAAAATATAGACAATAATCAAGCCGATAGAAATCATACCTAGCGTCGTTTTCATATGATCAGGCACATAAGTATCAATAATCGACTGAAGGTAGTAGGATCCAACAATATTGATCAACGTTACCAGCAACGTTGCAAGTACAATATTAGCAATCAATCCCTTCTGCTTAATCAATAAGGGAATAAAGTCTAAAAGCCCATTTTTCTTTTCCTGACTAGGCTTATAGGCCGGACTAGGAGCCAGAAAAATGGTAATTCCTGTCCACTCCTGTTCGAAACGCTCTCGCGAAATCTTTGTCATCTTAACTTGAGGATCTGGGTCTGCAATATGAATCGTGTGTTTATCTTGGCCCGTCACAACATAATAATGCAGGAGCTTCCCTTCCTTAAGTACATGAACGATGAAAGGATAAGATACATCTTCCAGATCAAAGATTCCCATATCAGCTTTAAAAGCCCTTGTCTCAAAATTTAAGCCCTCAGCAACTTTTACCAAACCCAAAGCTGTTGTGCCATCATTAGTCGTTTTTGCCTTTTCTCGCAGTGTAGCCAAGGAAAAATACGATCCATAATAACCAAAAACCATAGCCAGAGCTGCCACTCCGCAATCCCTAGTATCAACTTGTGCTCTGTAATGCCGTTTCCTAAATTTCATAAAAACCTTTCTCCATATGCATTTATACTTGATGAATTTATGATAATAAAAAAACCTACCTGAATGATAGTCTATTGGCGACTTGCCAAACTTTTTTTCTCAGATGTTCCTCATTTTTAATTGCTCTTTTTTAAAATGTCATGAACTTTTTGTCAGATGACAGCTGGCTTTCTCACTAGATTCTTAAAAATCACTCTGGCATGACTCGACTCCTAACACATTTATCAGCTAATGGAAATGCTTCTTAAACAGCCATTTCTAGGTAACTTCACCTTACCCATGACTATGGATGCATACCTCTCAAAAGAGAAGACAAAAAAGCAGTCACATTCTATGAGACTGCATTAAAAGCACTTTAAGGGGAGCAAAATTGATGAGTTCAGTAAAATGGGTGCTTTTTATTTTAATAATACTGTACTTCAATTTCATCCATAATATTTATTAAAGTCTTATCGTCAATTTTTAGAGAAATCAGCTCATCAAATGACGACGCTCTATACTCCTTTTCTCCAATCACTATTATAATGTCATTAACAGAATTAGGAAAAATCCCACATACTTGACCATTATAATCAAAAGAGGCATCCCAACCATTGTCATACAATAATTGTAATTCATCTAATATTGCCATATAAATCTAAATCCTTTTCCATAGTGTTTTCTTTCAAATAAGGTAGATAAAAGTACCTAGATTGTTCTAAGCGCTATGAGATTGTTTTAATCGAGATAATCTCACTCTCAAAGAGAGAAATTTCAGTTGCTTCATCAGGGCTAGGATTGTCAATGAGGATAGTGATTTCATCTTGCTCATCATTGTCCATTTCATCAACAAAGTCTATGACAAGCCCCTTGATTATCTTGCAATCATCAGTTACCACCTGAATTCTTGAGCGCAAATAATTCCAAAGTTGCTTACTCATTTATTTTCCTCTCTACTAATTTCTCGATAGTTCTTATGCTTTTGATATTTAGTCGATAAAAGCGCCCGGACTGTTCTATACGCTAAGCTACTAAAACGCTGACGATTTCATCTTCAAAATATTCATAAAGAGTGCAGTTGACATCCACAAGTAAGGAGTACATCTCCTCGGCATTGTCAGATGCGTCACAATAGTCCTCCACAAATCCTTTAACTAGCTCGCCACTTTTTAGTGATATAACTACATATGTTCGGTTGAATTCCCAGAGCTTCATTTTACTTCCTCCTTTCAATGTTGGCGAATTGCTTTGCCTTTTCGTAGTAAGGCGCTAGGAAGTTGATAAATCCTTGCTAATCACTTGGGTCATACCCCTCTAAAAACATCATTAGTTCAAAGTCATTAAGAGCATCAAACATTCAAGATTTTCATTATCCCAAGCCTCAGAAAACTCCTAATTTTCTCCAAAAAGAACGTTAAACTTAAAAGAAAAGTCACCAAAATTATCAATCTGACCAGTGACTGCTATCTATAGCATATCTAATACTTGTTGACTGTATCTCATCGCCCACCCTCTAATAAAAGCATTATAGCATATCTTGCTTGCTAAAGTACAACAGATGCCCCGTTAGACTAACCTATTACTATACCTAAAATTAGTTATGGGTAACTAAAAGGTTAGTAAAATCAAAAAAGCACTAAGGGAAAGCGCCCCAAAGTGCTTAGTTTCAAGGCTTTACAGCCTATCTTATTCAATAAAATATTACAACATCTTGTTGTAGAATTCAACGACAAGTGCTTCGTTGATTTCTGGGTTGATTTCGTCGCGCTCTGGCAAGCGAGTCAATGAACCTTCCAATTTTTCAGCGTCGAATGATACGAATGCTGGACGTCCAAGAGTAGCTTCAACAGCTTCAAGGATTGCAGGAACTTTCAATGATTTTTCACGAACTGAGATCACTTGACCTGGAGTTACGCGGTATGATGGGATATCAACGCGTTTTCCGTCAACAAGGATGTGACCGTGATTTACGAATTGACGTGCTTGACGACGAGTAGTCGCAAGACCAAGACGGTAAACAACGTTATCCAAACGACGTTCCAAAAGAAGCATGAAGTTGAAACCAAGGATTCCTTCTTTGATCTTAGTAGCTTGAACGAACAAGTTACGGAATTGTTTTTCACCTACACCGTAAGTGAAACGAAGTTTTTGTTTTTCAGCCAATTGCAAACCGTATTCTGACAATTTGCTACGGTTGTTTGGTCCATGTTGACCAGGTACATAGTTACGGCGAGCCAATTCTTTACCTGTACCAGTAAGAGAAAGCCCCAAACGACGAGCTTGTTTCCAAGATGGTCCTGTATAACGTGACATAAAAATGTCCTCCTATAAAAAATATTTTTGAGGAAATAGTCACTTAGAAAGCCCTGATTCGTGCAGAACATTTTCGCCCAAACAGCTAAGGCTACTTTTATAGCTGATGTTCTGTTGACGAGCTCCATGCTTTCCCGCTGCTATTTCACACAAAGGCTATTGTACCATGAATAAAGTCAAAAGTAAAGGGTCTCATACAAAAAATCAAGTCAAAAGACTTGATTTTTTGTTACTTGAAAACTCTTCATGAGGAATCCCGTCACTTACTTCACATTCCCAAGAGCTTTAAAATCTCCCGCTTATAACGGAGCTTCTGCAGTTCTTTATCCTCGCTGTCTGACCAAGTCATCTGGAGATTCGCGACGATTTGCCCCGGCCGATTTTTCAGAATATAAATCCTATCGCTCAAAGCCAGAGCCTCCTCAATGCTATGCGTGATGAGAAGAGTCGTCAGACCCAGCCTACGATGAATGTCCAGATACCAAGCGTGCAACTCCATCTTGGTCAGCTCATCCAAAGCACTAAAGGCCTCGTCCAGAAGAAATAGCTTGTGGCCGAACATATAGGTCCTTAGAAGTGCCACGCGCTGTCGCATCCCCCCACTCAGCTCATGTGGATACTTGTCTGCCACATCAAAGAGCCCGAACTCCTTCAAAATCTGAGTTGCCTGCTCCGTCGCTTCCTTTTTGGATACTTTTCGGATTAATAGGGGCAAGATGACATTACCCAGCACCGTCTTATGCTCCAGCAACAAGTCCTTCTGTAGCATATAACTCACCTGGCCCTTAAGATTTTCTTGCCCATCTAGAACAATCCTGCCCGACTGGACCACCAAAATCCCAGCAATGAGGTTAAAAAGAGTCGATTTCCCAACGCCACTAGGACCCAAGATTGCCACTACTTGGCCAGCTTCCACCTCTAGGTTGATATCTTTTAAAATTTGCTGTTCATCATAAGCATAGCTTACATTTTCAAGTTTAATTACTGTCATTATTTTATATAATCGTTGCTAAATCCCTTGTCACTCAAGTCATTTTTTACAAGACCCTTATCCTTGGCCCATTTGTAAAAGGCATTCCAACGGCTAGCCTCAAACTGACCCCACTTGCTCTTATCTGACGCATATTGCTCAGACAAATATTTTTGAGAAGCCAAGACAAAGTCACGTTTATTCTTCAATTCTGGTGCATTTTTGATTAAAATGTCTGCTGCTTCTTCAGGGTGCTCCATAGCATATTGGTAGCCTTTTTTAATAGCTTGCAAGACTTTTTTTGCCTCGTCCGGATTCTTCTTCAGATAGTCATTATTAGCAATGATGACTGGAGAATAATAGTCGAACTCCTTGACATAGTCCTTCATATAAAAGAAATTAGTGTCCATGCCCTGAGTCTCTGCCATAATACCATCCCAGCCATGATAAATCCACGCTGCGTCAAACAAACCATTTTCAATTGGTGTGATAGAGTTAGAATCATTATTCGGAACCTTCTCTACATCATCAAACTTGCTACCCTGGCTTTCTACCAATGTCTTCAGCATGCCCAACTCCACAGGATCATTCCAAGTGCCATATTTCTTCCCAGCCAGATCCTTGGGGCCATTAATCCCCGCAGATTTCTTAGACATGATACCTGAAGTATTGTGTTCTACAATAGCCGCAACAGCTGTGATTTCTGCGCCCTTATCCAGTTTTTTAGCCATAGAATCCTGGAAGTAAATTCCAAAAGGAGCTTTGCCATTAATAATCAGGTCAGAAGTGCTATCTTCTGGTGGCAACTTAATATCAACATCCACTCCTGCTTCCTTGAAATAGCCCTTCTCCTTAGCCACATAAAGCCCTGTATGATTGGTATTGGGTGACCAATCCAGAATAAAATCAATCTTTTTGTCCTTGCTCTCAGACGTAGATTTCGACTGACCGCAAGCCACCAGACCAAAGAGCGATACTGCAGCCAAACCTGCAAGGAATAATTTACAACTTTTTTTCATCATAATCCTCTTTTCTTTTTTTGAAAATAGCAGAGCTAAGCCCCTATTTCCACTTGATGACAAATTTTTCACTAATAGCTACCAGCTTCATACCCAGAAGACTGATAACTGATACTAAAACGATAATGGCAAACATGGTGTCATACTGGAAAAGCTTCTTAGACTGGATCATATAGACACCCAGTCCTTCAAAACCGCCCAGCCATTCAGAAACTACGGTCGTGATAAAAGCATAGGAAACACTGACCCTCAGACCCGCATAGAAATAAGGTAAACTAGCTGGAATCTTAAAATGCCAGAGAATCTGCCATCGATTGGCCCGCATGAGTTCAAAGAGAGTCAAGGTATCTCTGTCACAATGCCGAAAACCATCCAGAATACTGACAATAATCGGAAAAGTCGTCGTCAAAATAATAAGCACAATCTTGGGCAAAATCCCATAACCCAGCCAGAGAACCAGAATTGGCGCTAACGCAATGGTCGGAATCGTCTGCACCACAACCATCATGGGATAAATCAAATCATTGAGCCAGCTCAGACTATCCATGAGCACTGCCAGCAAGCAAGCTATAATAACTCCCAGCAGCAAACCCAACAAGGCTACTTTTAAGGTCGCCCAACTGTGTATAGCCAACAATTCTGCATCCCTAACAAAAGCCTGACATATTTCCAGAGGTGTTGGCAGAATAAACTTAGGCAAGAGCTTGAGCCAGCCCATGACCTGCCAAACGGCAAGTAAAACCACCATCCCTAAAAGACTAATCTGCTGGCGCAGAATATTTTTCAAGTTTCTCATCAATAGACAAAATCTCTCCATAATTTATCTTCACATTTGCAAATACATTATCTGCTTGACTGCCAGCCAATTCTATTGTCTTTCCCAATATAGGAAACAAATCTTCCCATTCTCCTTCTAAAACTGTTTCAAAAGGAGTTACCAACTGCCTCACGGGCTGTTTCTGCAGATACTCAATCACGTCTTCAATGACTGCCAACCGTCCTTTATCAATTGACAAAGGCAGAATTTGCAAAGCAATGCTCGCTTTCATCTCTTCACCTCCCTGCATTCAAACTCTATCTGAGAATGATGCATACAGATACGATTCCATTTACTAACCAGACCGTTCTTTCCCTAATGAAAGAGATCGCAAGCTCTCTTTATAAAAACCTTGCACTTCATACAAAAACACCTTCTCCAATATGGAAAAGGTGTAGCATGCATCAGTATCCTAAAGATAGGCGAATCGCTCGCCACTTTTAGTAAAACCACAAGGTTTTTACAAATACTTTTCCCTACGCTGGCATTACCCAGATCAGGTGCGGTCGAAGTTTACACTTCCTCTCAGACTGTACACAGACTCCCATATATGTATATTATGATAGCGCAATCACGACTCTATGTCAAGATTTGTGCTTAATCCCACTGAACCAAACATTCCCTTAGAAAGTAATAAACAATCCAGCGCCTCAATATTTTCCAATTCGCTCTTAGCTAGTATTGTCTCAAAGTCCATTTCCCTTGCCGTATCCAAATTGACCTGAATATCATCCATAAAGACCGACTCTTCTGGTTTAAGATTATATTTCTCAAGGAGTTCCTGGTATATTTTTTTGTAAGGTTTTACTACTTTAACTTCTGAAGAGAGAATATAACCTGACAAAAGAGGAAAAATTGGCAATAATCCTGCCTGTTCAATCCTATAAAATATCTCACAGGTTGTTGATAAAATGTAAATATGATAGCCTAACTTTGACCATTGCTCTATTTTTTCTTGCAAATTTTGGTAGACATCCACAGCCTCATACCAGTGAAAAAATATTTTTTCAACTACAGCTTCAAAAGATGGATCTAGATTCTGTTGAGCTAATTTGCAAGCTTCCGCCAAAGACAAGGACCCCCAATCCGTTTGGTGCCATAGGTGTGAATCAAAAATCGCTTCTCTCAGGGATTGTCGTCGCATTTCATCCGCTTCAAAATGCCTGAATATCTTATCTGGATTCCACTCAATCAAAACATTTCCTAAATCAAAAACCAAATTTTTAATCATAGTGTCCACCTCTGCTTTCATTATAACATGTTTAAAAAATATAAAAAAGGCGAAAACAAATTCCGCCTCTTTAATAGCCTATCTAGTAGGAGTATATGTTAATTCTGAACCATGTTTCGCAAGGAAATCACTCATTTCAGAATCTGGAATCTGACGTAGGTAGAGGTTAGAACGAATTGTCTCATCCTCTTCACGACAGGTTGATAGCACAAGATATTTGTCGCTTGCTTTTACCTTAATGTCCTTGTTTTTAGTTCTAGATGCTTCATAGATACTGCTCAGCTGATCTGTAAAGTCCTTATCTCCATCGAAGCTAGTCCGATAGAAAGCAGTCTCCTCTGGTACAATAACCAAGCCCATTGCTTCATAGTAGAACTTACGCTCAGGTGTTTCAACAACAACATACTTGTGCTGATCGAAAAATTCCTGATTATCATAGAAGTTGACATCGTTAAACATACGATTGTCCGCTACTTTGCTTCCACGAGCATGACCAAAAAGCCAAGTCAAGCGATCACTAAAGTCCTTCTTGTTATCTGTGTCCATAAAGACTGTTCCCATGTAAGGCTCATTCCCGCCTTCAAAGGTTTTATCAAGATAAGTAGAATTATCTTTCGTCTGTACAACAGGTTCATCTAATTTTGTACCTGGAGCATAAACATAAGCAATAGCTTCACTATTAATAGCCTTTAAATCTGCAAAGCGCTTCGCTAAATACTCTTTTTCTTCCTTGCTTGGTTGATAAGTATTCTTTGTAGAGCTTTTTGTTACTTGACTAGTAGAAGCAGTCGTATTCGACTTAGGCGCTGACTTAAATGGATTAAAAATCAGCATTGCAGTTGCAACAGCAACAACAATGATACCTAATAAAGCACCAAATAGTTTTAAATTCTTATTTGGAGCCTTCTTAGTTTGTCTTTTAGCATTTTGACTCATAATATTTAAGTATTCCCCATTTTTTTCTAAGAAAATATCACTGAACCAATGGCCCAGTGATATTGTTTACATCAGTATCAATAAAGAATTATTTAACTGCTGAAGTTTTTGGAAGTGCTTTACCTGCAGCTTTACCTGCGTTTTTAGCAGCAGCTTCTGATTTTTTAGCTTCTTCTTTAGAAGCAGGAGTAGTAGCTCCTTTGTCTTCTGCAGCTGGGTTTTGGTTGTTAGCTGCACCAACACGTTTCAAGTAACGAGCGTTAGCTTGTTCAGGAGTTTCACCTTGGATGTATGTTTTGCCTTCTTGTTCTGTAGCGTTGTTGTATGTAGCTTGGAATTGTTGTACATATTTGTTACGTACAGCGTTGAAAGCGTTGTTGAATGCTGCTTCATAAGCTGCTTTAACTTCACCATAATTGTGGCTTCCACCTTCAACTGCATCAAGAGCAGCTTTAGCAGCTACTACTGCTGGATCTGCAGCAGCTTCTGCACGGATTTCACCATCATGTTGAGCCAAGTATTCGTTTACTTTATCAGCATTTGTGAATTGAGTTTGAAGGTAGTATGCGCCGTCGTTTTTACGAGCTGCATCAGTAGCTTCATCAGCAGAGAAAACTGGTGCTGCAGCTGCAAATAATGTAAGTGCTACCACGCTTGACAATAAAACTTTTTTCATCGTTTTATCTCCTTTTTCTTTTTAAAAAAATTATTCGTAACTCGGAGTTACTACCTATATTATATATATTTGCCCTATTTTTGTCAATAGTTTTTTTTATTATTTTGAAATTCATCATATGGTAGAAACGGCTTCGTTTCAATAAAAAATCCCCCTTATCTTGTGGTCAGGGGGAAGCATTTCAGAAATGTGTAATATTGTAACATTTTTATAATATTAATTTTTGCCAATTTCAAACAAAGGAGAAAGAGGACGTTTTTCATGGATACGAATAATTGCTTCTGAAAGAAGATCAGCAATAGAAATCTGCTCAATCTTATCAATTAAACGTTCTTGCGGAAGATAGATTGTATCCAAAACAACTAATTTCTTGATAGCAGATTTCTGAATATTTTCCATTGCAGGACCAGATAGGACTGGGTGAGTGCAACTAGCATAAACATCAACTGCACCTGCTTCAGCTAAAGCATCTGCTGCGTGACAGATGGTTCCTGCAGTATCAATCATATCATCGATCAAAATACAGGTTTTGCCCTTAACGTTACCAATAATATTCATGACCTCACTAGTGTTCATCTTATCTACACTACGACGTTTATCAATAATAGCAATCGGTGTTTTTAGAAATTCTGCTAATTTTCTAGCACGTGAGACACCACCATGGTCAGGGCTCACAACAACATAGTCACTTCCAATCATTCCACGACGTTCAAAGTAATTAGCAATGAGAGGCGCTCCCATTAAATGATCAACCGGAATGTCAAAGAAGCCTTGAATCTGTGAAGCATGTAAATCAATTGTCAGCAAACGATCAACACCAGCAATTTCTAGCATATTTGCTACTAGTTTAGAAGTAATCGGTTCACGAGCACGGGCCTTACGGTCTTGTCTAGCATAACCATAGTAAGGCATGACCACATTGATAGATTCAGCACTTGCTCGCTTAAGCGCATCCACCATAATCAAAATCTCCATCAGATTATCGTTAACAGGTGAACTCGTAGACTGCAAAATAAAAACATGCTTGCCTCGAATTGATTCTTCAATATTTACTTGAATCTCCCCATCCGAAAACTGACGTACCGTCGACTTTCCAAGCTCCATTCCTATCCCTTTGGCTACCCGCTTGGCCAACTCTTGGTTAGAAGAAAGAGCAAAGAGCTTTAAATCAGAAAATGACATGTTTGCCTCCGAAAATTTATTCCATTTACATTTTAACCCTTTTTAAGGAATATTTCAATTTAGAATAAAGCGTTTTACAAAAAATATTTGAATAGTCTTACAAATACTT
This sequence comes from Streptococcus sp. 27098_8_75, assembly GCF_041432475.1. Taxonomy (NCBI): domain Bacteria; kingdom Bacillati; phylum Bacillota; class Bacilli; order Lactobacillales; family Streptococcaceae; genus Streptococcus; species Streptococcus sp. 27098_8_75. The sequence continues at coordinate 3,470 of NZ_JAPVZR010000006.1, read as the reverse complement.
AATCTTGTGCTAAATATAAAAAGGTTGGAAATTCCAACCTTCTAAATTTATTAATTTGGATAAATGTAACTTACTGTACCTTGTGCAGTTGTTGGGTCAAACCAACCACGGTAGTTACCAATTGATTGTTGACCAAGATAGTTAGCTTCTGATACTTGAATGCTAGTTGAAGACTGAACTGCTGTTACTACAGCCACGTGTCCATAACCACCATCAGTCCAACATGCAATCGCTCCAACTTGTGGTTGAGAACCTACACGGAAGCCTGCCGCTGCTGCACTTGCTGCCCATTGACCACCATTACCCCAGTAGTTACCAGCCCAAGGTGCCAATGTTTTAGCTCCCCAAGTACACTGTCCAACAGGGTAAGTAGAAGCGTCTGAAGAATAAGATACATTAGACACCGTCGCTGCTGGTGCAGGTGCTGCTGCAGCAGGAGTACCTCCAGAAACAGCTTGTATTTGTGCTGAGAGGTTTGTATTACCAGATGCTTGAATTGCTTGAAGTTGAGAAGCTTGTTGTGAACGGTAAGCAGCTTCAGCTGCTGCCGCTGCTTCAGCTGCTTTTTGTGCTGCTGCTTTTTGTTCTAAAAGAGAATTTTTCTCACCTTCGGCACTTGCTTTTTCAGCTGCAAGATTGATTTGTGCAACCTTCAGTTCAGCTTCTTTAGTTGACAACGCTTGAGCATCATCAGCCAAGGTTTGTTGGTTAGCAATAACTGTGTTGATTGCTTCGTTATTAGCAATTTGTTTCTCAGCAATTGCTTCTTTATCCGCTTTTTGTTGTTCCAACATTTTATTGTTTGCGGAGATGATTTCATTCATAGCTGTCACACGTGAAATTGCTTCAGTGATAGAGCTTGAGTTAACAATCGTATTAATATAGCTTGTAACAGTTCCACTTGTTTGAGCGCTACGAGCTTGGTTTGCTAATGACTCATTACGTGCTACAATGTTTTTTGACAATTCATCGATTTCAGCTGAAAGTTTTTCAGATTCTGCTGTTAACTTTTCGTTTTCAGCTTGAAGCTTTTCTTGTTGTGATTTAATTGCTGATACTTGACTTTGAATTTGATCAACTTGAGCTTGTGCAGCTTGTTGTTGAGCATTTAAGCTATTAATTTTATTGTTCTGTGCAGCGATCTTGTCATCTGTTGTATCGGCATGCACATTCACTAGACTAGCACCTTGAGTAAGAACCAAAGCACTTAATAACATCGAAGTGATAATTTTTTTCTTCATAAATAATTCTACTCCTATCCAATAAGACAATAATAAGTATAACAGAAAAAGACGTAGAATATGTTACGCCTTTATTACATTTTTATTTCTTCTTTTTTATCATAAATAAACTTTTTCCAAAACTGGTTGCAAAATTAGTAAAAGCAGGGAATTAAGAACCATTGTCGGAGCTAAACTATACACTATAAAACTACTTATTTCCATACTAGTTAAAGAAACTAGATTAGCTAATAAAAAAGAAACAAATTCAAACAAGAATACCAGTATTAAAACGGACAAGAATCTAGTGATTTTATTGCCCATCATAATTGTATTATATTTATTGACTAATACACTCAATAGAGGAAGTAATAATGTGGCAATTCCAATTACATGAAAATAGTAAGCATCATAAAGAATACCTATCACTAAGAATATTGTAAATGCTGTTACATCAGACACTTCTACTGAAATAAATAGCAGAAAGATCAACACCAAATGGCAAACTAAATGGAAACTTATAGGTAAAAAGGAAGCAATTAAGGTTGAAATCTGGCCATCTAATAACATTAAAAAAAGCAATAACAACGGTATTCCCACATATTGTTTAAAAAGTCGCATATCAATTCCCCACCAAAGTTACCACACGAATGTCAGAAAAATCAGCACTTGGTTTAATATATACTTCTTTTGTCAAATAGTCACTACTTGAAGCTACAGAAGATACTTTCCCAACAGAAATATTTGCAACGGGATAAGATCCTAAGCCACTTGTAACAACTTTTGATCCCTCTTTAATCTCATCAGAAGTATTCAGCTGACTAACAATAAAGGCTGACTTTTTTTCACTATACCCTACAATAATACCATAAATAGTTTTTGAGCCGCTTTGTATTCTAACAGATATATTTTCGCTATTCTTTTTATTCGTTAATAGACTAATTCTACTAGAATGTTCATTCACTTGATCAACACTCCCAATCAAGCCACCATTGCCAACAACAAGCATGGTTGAAGCTACTTTATTTTCTGATCCTACATTAACTGTCAACTCATTAGACCATGAAGCAGGAGTGCGAGCAATAACATCAGCAGATAGTTTCACATTACTATTAATAGAATTCTTCATATCCAGCATTTCTCGAAGTTGGGCATTTTCTTCTTTTAAATCAGAAACCTCATTTGACGCTGAATCAATTTCATTTAAAGTAGCTTTTAACTCTTCATTTTCATGATAAGTATTAACCAAATGCTCCAAATCACTTTTCACATCAGTAAGTAAGTGGAATGGCTTTGACAAAACATTATCAACAAGGCTTAAAGCATTTGATGTCCCATTTACAAACCAAGTAGAATAGGTAGAAAGTAACAAAGCTGAAGCAGTTAAAATTAAAACAATGATCATTACAATTAATCTTGATTTTTTAAATTTTTTCATCACAATACCTACAAAATCACAACAAAATACAAGAAAAGGAGATAGCAAATGCTAAACTCCCTATTGACGGAGAATGGGGGATTCGAACCCCCGCGCCAGTTACCCGACCTAACGATTTAGCAAACCGTCCTCTTCAGCCTCTTGAGTAATTCTCCAACTATAAAATGGGCACGAGTGGACTCGAACCACCGACCTCACGCTTATCAGGCGTGCGCTCTAACCACCTGAGCTACGCGCCCAAGTTATTACAAACTTGGTATGAACCTTTCGTTCAAAGCGGGTGACGAGAATCGAACTCGCGACAACAGCTTGGAAGGCTGTAGTTTTACCACTAAACTACACCCGCTTATTCAATAATATGGCGCGAGACGGAATCGAACCGCCGACACATGGAGCTTCAATCCATTGCTCTACCAACTGAGCTACCGAGCCTTATTGCGGGAGCAGGATTTGAACCTACGACCTTCGGGTTATGAGCCCGACGAGCTACCTAGCTGCTCCATCCCGCGATAGTATTATTCAACAAAAAGGAGGATGTGGGATTCGAACCCACGCACGCTTTTACACGCCTGACGGTTTTCAAGACCGTTCCCTTCAGCCGGACTTGGGTAATCCTCCAGTATACAAAAAAACATGGACCTTGTAGGACTTGAACCTACGACCACTCGGTTATGAGCCGAGAGCTCTAACCAGCTGAGCTAAAGGTCCAACAAGATCATTATAGCGGCGAAGGGGATCGAACCCCCGACCTCCCGGGTATGAACCGGACGCTCTAGCCAGCTGAGCTACACCGCCATACAATCGGGAAGACA
>NZ_JAPVZR010000005.1:0-218692 GCF_041432475.1 Streptococcus sp. 27098_8_75 | reverse complement strand
TTTCTACTGGATTGCCTTCTGCCTTATCGCCCTTGTAGATCTTAATCTGAGCACCTGCGATTTCAGTTCCACCAAGATTAACTTTACTGAAAGTAATCGCTTTTGGACTATCATCGTCTTTATCCGTTACTGTAACAGTTGAGCCGTTGGTTACGACCTTGTTGTCTTCACCCTTAGAGTCTTTCTCTCCAACATTCGTCACTTCCACTGTACCGTCAGTTTTGACTTGGAAAGTAATGTCTGTTACTTTGAGGTAACCTGTTGGAGCTGCTTCCTCATGGAAGGTGTAAGTGCCTGGTGCCAAGTTCAATTCTTTAGACTTACCAGCTTCTGAAGTCCAGCTTTCTACTGCTTGACCTTCTGCCTTGTCGCCCTTGTAGATCTTGATCTGAGCTCCCGCGATTTCTTCTCCACCAAGGCTAACCTTGCTGAAGGTAATCTTACGTGGAAGATCATCATCTTTATCGGTTACAGTTAGAGTTGCACCATTCGCTACAACACGGTTGTCTTCACCTTTAGAGTCTTTCTCTCCAACATTCGTCACTTCCACTGTACCGTCAGTTTTGACTTGGAAAGTGATGTCAGTCACCTTGAGGTAACCGGTTGGAGCTGCTTCCTCATGGAAGGTGTAAGTGCCCGGTGCCAAGTTGAGGTCTTTAGACTTACCAGCTTCTGAAGTCCAGCTTTCTACGGCTTGGCCTTCTGCCTTATCGCCTTTGAAGATCTTGATCTCTGCACCTGCGATTTCAGTTCCACCAAGGTTAACTTTACTGAAAGTAATAGCTTTTGGACTGTCATCGTCTTTGTCGGTTACAGTCATAGTTGAGCCGTTGGTTACGACCTTATTGTCTTCACCTTTAGAGTCTTTCTCTCCAACATTCGTCACTTCCACTGTACCGTCATGTTTGACTTGGAATGTGATGTCAGTCACCTTGAGGTAACCGGTTGGAGCTGCTTCCTCATGGAAGGTGTAAGTACCTGGTGCCAAGTTCAAGTCTTTAGACTTACCAGCTTCTGAAGTCCAGCTTTCTACTGCTTGACCTTCTGCCTTGTCGCCTTTGAAGATCTTGATCTCTGCACCAGCAATCTCAGTACCACCAAGGTTTACTTTACTGAAAGTAATAGCTTTGGGACTGTCATCATCTTTGTCGGTTACAGTTAGAGTTGCACCATTCGCTACAACACGGTTGTCTTCACCTTTAGAGTCTTTTTCGCCAACGTTTGTCACTTCCACTGTGCCGTCTGTTTTGACTTGGAAAGTAATGTCTGTTACTTTGAGGTAACCGGTTGGGGCTGCTTCCTCATGGAAGGTGTAAGTACCTGGTGCCAAGTTTAGTTCTTTAGACTTACCAGCTTCAGATGTCCAGCTTTCTACTGGATTGCCTTCTGCCTTATCGCCTTTGAAGATCTTGATTTGAGCTCCTGCGATTTCTGTACCACCAAGGTTAACCTTACTGAAGGTAATTGGTTTTGGACTAGTATCCTCTTTATCAGTAATAGTCAGAACTGGACCAGCTGCAAGAACAGTATCATCAGCTCCCTTATTCTTAATAGTGATAGAACCGTCAGCATTAACTGTAAAAGTAATATCCCCTACAATTTTATATCCCTCTGGAGCATCGAACTCTCTTAGAGTGTAGGTGCCTGGTGCCAGCTTAATCACTTTAGAAGTGTCAGCTACAGTAGTCCAGTCTGCAACAGGTGCCTCTTCAAGATTGACTGTATCTCCACTATAGATTTTCAGTTCCGCACCTGGAATTTCTTTTCCATTTGGATCCACCTTCTTAAAGGTGATATCCTTTTCGGTTGGTGTCTTCTTGTTGACAATATCACGAGATACCGATTTATCAGTTCCGAAATCTTGTGAACCAATCTTGATTTCCTCAGTTGATTTGTCATATCCTTCTGGTGCTGTCACTTCTCGGATAGTATAGTTGTCTCTCAACAACTCTCCTACGCTCGCATTACCATCAGCATCTGTTGTCAACTTGCCAACTACTGCCCCAGTACTGTCACGAACCACTTCAAATTCAGCACCTTGAAGATTTTCACCTGCTTCATTTACCTTGTGGATCTTAATAGAGAATACATATCCTTCAGCTACACCACCAGCAATCTGATAGGTACGAGTGCTAGTTGATTGTTCAGTCAGACCACCATTATAATTCATCTTGGCTACGTTCGTAATTTTTTCGCCATCAACTAAATCATAATTTGCTTTAGCCCTATATTCAATCATATAACCAAAGCCATTAGTATCTCCTAGAGGTAAAGTGAATCCATCTCCTCCCGGATTTACAGTCATTTGTTTCTTAAATGTTTCTGTCATATCCTGAGCATTAGACCATTTCCAATCTCCGTTATTCCAACGCCAATCTACTTTATAAATACGAAAAGTATCTGGTAAGAAGGTGAAATTTGGAGACGAGAACGCATCCTTGATGGTTATATCACTGTAGTTAGCCATATTACGGTTTACAGTAATATTGTAACGAATAACATTTTTCTCGTCATCCTTATACTGGAAGGAACTCTTTTCAATCTTAGAGTCATACTGTTTAGGAGGTCCATTATAATGAACAGTCCCTGGAACTAAGGTCCGTGTTCCTATTGTAAATCCAGCATTCAAGTCACCTTCTTGACTCACTACATCATGGTCAACCCGAGCATAGAAGAAAAATTCTCCACGGACACCAGATTTTTGCTCAACATAATTTGTATATGTTAAGGTAATCGTTTTGTTTGCAGAATCCAAAAATCCATTTGCAACAAGATTACCTGACTCGTCCTTAAGCTCAATGGCTGAAGAGTTCGCAAAAGCATACTCTGGCGGCAAGGTGATTGTCGTCGTATCTCCTTGATGTACTTGGTTATCAGGCAATACAAATTTTGCGTAAACGCGGAAATCTTGCCAAATATCTATCCCTTGCGTTAAGTCTCCTCCAGAAGAATTTTTGAGACTCATCTCAGTAATGACATCATTAAATTCGGCCGCCTGCACTTGGGCAAGAGGAGTTAATGATGGCAAAACCACTCCCAAACAAAGAATAATGACGTGAAGCCAAGTTCTAATTCTTTTGTTCATGCAATCTTCCTTTCTCATAATATTCAGTTTTGAATGTACAATGTAATTGTATACTAACTGATTTCCCCATCTTATCAGTGTTTACCTTTACAAAAAAGTAAACATTTTTTATAGATACATTACGCCTTCATTCTACCATACTATCAATTAAAAGACCATATGTTATAAGCCTTTTTTTAATATTTATTCAAATTTCATTAACTTGCTAGCATTGAACAAATAATTACATTAACTTTCAAATTAAAGCTGATGCTACCAAATCCAATCTTTTATTACTTTTTTGTGTCTGAAATACCACAAAAACCGGAAACAAAGTCCGGTTCTTCTGATTTATTTCCTAAAAGTCAAGGCGTAGAATTTACCATCCCAGAGGAATTTCAACTCTTTCTCTTTGACGCCCGCTGGAACTGCTGCTTCAATTTCTCCAAGATCAACAGTAGCATCCTTAAAATAGTCCTTGCTAAAGTGGTTTTTCTTATATTGCTGGTCCACATAATCCGCCGTCTCATCTGAAATCAAAATCTTAGTCCCTGGTTTAGCCACCCTTAGCATCTCCTGCATGGCCTTGGCCTTATCGCTAAAGAAATTGATTCCACCGATATGATAGACGATATCAAAACTATTATCCGCAAAGGGCAGATCCTCCGCACAGGCCTGAAAGAGTTGCAGGTTGGTCTTCTTGGAGCAAGATTTTTGGCATTTCTTCAACATGCCTATAGAAATATCCGCTCCAAAAAAGTCTAAGCTTTTCAGATCAACATCCTTAGGAATATAGCATAGATCATGGCCTGTTCCAATAGAAACATAAAGAACTGACAGATGGTCCTTCCATTCTATTTCTGCCATTAGCTCCCTTCTCAGCTTATCGACTGCCTTTCCATAAAGAAGGCCACCCAGCCATTTTTCGCTCAAATCATACCAGCGAGCAAAGCGATTATACATAGTCATATACTTGGCATTGTCGCCAGAGATATAGTCCGGATTCAGAGCCAGGTAGATGTCTCCATCTTTTTGAAAATCATCCACCTCCAAGTCTGACTTCAGCTTCTCTTGTATCTTTGTTTCCATCATGTTTCTTGTCTCCTTTTTCTATTTGACAATTATTATAGAGAATTCTAAAACAAAAACAAGAGTTTTTCAGCAAGTGGCTACCCAGCATGAGTAACCGGAAGAAATTACTTGGCAAGTTGCAGAAAATCAAAGGAATATTATACAAAAGAGTCTGGAGCTTTCTGCTTTCAGCACTTTGGTCAAATCGGTCATCTTTCTACCAGCCTTGAAATTGCACTAAGCTGGTTCTTATCTGATTCTTTTTATTTGCTAGCATTTCTTTCTGTCTTATCTGAAGTATCGTACTATTTCTATGCAAGCCCGCGAGTCCTTAGGATAAGAACTGAAATCAGAGTCAGAAAAAAGATCCCAATTTTCTTGAACCTAGACATACAAGTTCTCCATTTATGCGAAACTTGTTGAGACTAGCACTCCGCCAAAAATGCCTGCACAGTCTTGACATCTTCTGGACTACCGCCTTGGTCAATATCACAGATATGCTGGAGCCCATATTTTTCGATAATCAGGGCAGTAGCTCCGCAGAAGGTCCGTCCGTGTTTAACAGAGTCACCATTGTTAACAAAACCTTTAATCAACCCAGGATGTTTCTTGATAAAGCGTTTGGTAGACCAAGGAATTTTCCCAGCACCAGCATTTCGAGTAATGAGAATACAGGGCACTTCCAGTTTCTCCTTGATGCTCTGGATCGGATAGCCCAGTGATTCTGCAAATCGTTTTCCAATACCAGTATTTGAATCATAAACTACAATCATCTTCATCACCTACTTTCTTAAAAAGAGAATAGCAAACCAGGCCGCAAAGCCAAGAACCACAACATCCGAGATGAGCATAAGCATAAACTCCAAATCTGGCATCATGTGAATGTACATCAGCAATGACAACGTTGCTAAAGCCAGCGCCGTCAGCTTCGCAACTACTGTCAATCCCGGAATCAAAGTTACTCCAATTAGGACAAGGATGAGACCTCCGACTAAAAATGACTGAAAATCTACACTTAAACTAAAACCAACTGTTACACCGCCATAGCCAATGGTCAAAAGACCAATCGCGACCAGACAGATGCCTAAAATAAGCATTCCACTCATGACAAATCCTCCTTGCTTATTCATTCTTTTCCTCGCTTTCTATTTTTGAATGAATAGTTCAGATTATTCATTCATATTATGATAAAAAATAATGTATTTTATCTAATTACGTTCCTTTCCATTTCCGAATCACAGAGCATAATCCATCACCTCCTTTGTTTATGAATGAATATTTTTATAAATTCATTCATTTTCACTTCTAAGAAAAGGAATTTCCTCTATTTGGAAAAAATTCCCTTAACAAAATATTTCACTAAAGTCTCAAGACTATCGAAGTAGCCTGAAAATTCCTGCTCTGTGACATGCATGTCTATGTAGTAAATCAAATCATAAACCTTCATGATCTCGGCTATTTTCTCCTTCGAAAAACCCTCTTCCTGCAAGCGCTGGCTGAAGGTCTGAATCAGAAACTGATGAAAGGCATTGGACGCTCGGCCGGCATCTTGATTATAGTAATCATGCAGAATTTTAGAAATGCCCGGCTTATTCCACTCGGCTAAAATTTTATTGGGCGAAATCAACTCAAAAGTGACTGCAAAAAGTTGTTCAACGATTGCCTCGGGCTCGCCCTGCCAGTCCACACGTCGAATGGTTTCCTCACGTATACGGCTATTTTCAGCTACATAAACCTCCAAGAAGATAGCTTCCTTAGACTCATAATACTTGTAAAAGGAACCGACAGCCATCTGGCTTCTCTTGGCAATATCAGAAATTCCAGCTGCCTTATAGCCTTTTTCTGCAAAGACTTCTCTAGCCGCAGCCAGGAGCTCATTTTTTTTATCCATTTTCCTGTCTCTTTTGTGAATGAATTTTATTTTATATTCATTCATATTTTAACACTTGTTTTACAAAAGTCAAGTATTTTGCTATACTACAGTCTAGATATTCTTTGAATATCAAATTATTATACCGAATTTTATTGGAGGTTTAGTAATGCTTAAAGAAAAACGCAATCAGGGAATGATTGGCCTATTATTTATTACTCTAATTTTTCTTGGGATAGCTGGTGCCATGGCCTTTATCCAATATCAAAAAGCTAATCCTAAAATTGCCTACTCAGCAGACACCGCTAAAGTTTCTTCTGAAACAGTTTATACTGAAGTTTATGATATCTCTCCAGAACCTATTTTCCCGGTAAATGATAAAACTGAGGTTTGGCTGGTTCAATATAAGGATGGATATGTTGGCGTTCAAGCAAAGAAAGGTGACAAGCAGATCGCTAAGCTAGTGGAACAAGCAAATAAAGGAGAGCTAAGGAAAAATCCTGCACGACTTGTCGGTACTTACATAAATACAAGTGTTCAAAAGAAGGACCAATCATATATTTCCAACTTTTCTAGCTTGATGCATAGTCTAAGAAATGAAGTTGGAGATATCTCGGCCAAAATTGCAACCAGCTCTTATATTTCTCTTTCTGAGTTTGACTCTGATAATTCCAAATTCATCTTTTACGTCCTTTTCCTAGTCGGTTTATCTGCCTTTTTTGTCGGAACTGGACTCTTCAACCGCAGAAAGAATGTGCAAGCTTATAATGAAATTTATTCAATTTATCCAGAAGTCCAAGGAAATCTTAATCTCTTACTAGAACAAGCTTCCTTCCATGACGACAAATTGAAAATCATCATCTATAAAGACCACCTGATCACTTATTATCGTGGTGTAAGAACTGTTGACCTCAAACAGGTTGCCCATCTCTACCACCATATTTTTACCATGCATAGAGGCTTTGCATCCAACAGAAATTCTACTCTAATTGCTGTTCGATCAAATAATAAGAAATATCAGATGCCTATTCGAAATATTGGCAAAACAACAGATGTTCAACTCCAGTCAACCTTTGACTATCTCTACAACCACTTCCCTCATATCAGATTGGGGATATAATATCACATAAAACTCAAGCTAGATTTTCCAGCTTGAGTTTTTTATATATAAAAACAGGAGCAGGATACAATCCAACTCCTTTTTTTAAGATATGCTTGTCAGAACGTTTTTCAGTAGATTACTTGCCTTCTTTTTCCATTCTGCGCTTGGCCAAGGCGCTGTTAATCTTCTTGGTCTTAAGATTTGTATCCAAGTAAAGAAAGAGCCATACAAAGAGATAAATCAGAATAAAATCTAGCCAAAAATGCCAGTTGAAAATCAAAAATCCCCAGTTATTGTAGACCATGAAACAGCATACTAAGACTGAGACGGCGACAAAATGCAGTAAAATCGAGACTAAAATGGAGAATCGGTCTTCAAGAGTTTTTAAAATTGAACTGACAATCCCAATCAAACCGCTCATCACCATGACACTGATGATATTACTAGTTGTGGGCGGATGTTTTTGAATAGAGAAAGCAAGGAGAATCAGATAGACTGCACTCCCTGTCTGGATGCCCATTAATATAGCATGTAGACATTTTTTTATACTCATCACTTACCTCCTAGATTCCCAGATATTCCATTAAGAGTTTAACATAGCGACGGCTGACTTCGGTCTTGATTTGATTGGTCAGCTTGGCCGTCATATTGCCAGAAAAGCTATCAGACAAAGACTCCAAATGGTCAATATTGATGACAGCATGCCGGGAAACCTGGATAAAGTTCGAGCTGCTAATCCGCTGCTGAAAGCGAGTCAAGGTCTCTGTCGTCTGATAAATGCCTTCTCTGCTGTAAATCATCAAAGTTGTCTGGTTGATGTCTGCTAGGATAATATCTTCAGTCTTCAGCATGATAAGCTTATCGTCCGACTTGATAGGCAGGACACCACTTGGCCCAGCCTTGTACTGCTCTAAATAATCTAAGATGGCCTTGGCTTCTGCCGCTAGCTGGTCTGCCTTGACCACAACCAGCGGATCCTTGGATGAAATGGTTGGATCTGTTTCAAATTTTGCTTGCAAGAGGAAGCTCCCTATTCACATTCTATTGTAGTTTCAGCCGGCGGATGACAATCATATTTTGCACTATCCAAATAAGCGCTATTGCAACTAAAACTATTCCAACTATATAGAAAGTTTCTGTCCTTGTCAAGAGCTCCTGCCATTCAATGCGAATTCCCATTATTTTTTCAAAAGCTACTCGTGACTGGCTGTTATTGGCAAAAGTGTCTGCTAAACTTTCCTTCATGAGAAGCTGTCTGAAAAGAGATGCCATGTAGTTAGAAGGCGTAAGCTTCATCAGGTTTTGTGCCATGTTCGGCAAGTTTCCAATAGGGATATAGGTTCCCACTAGAAAACCAGAGGTCGCTCCGACTACTGTCGCTAATTTACCTAGACTATCCACTGATTTGAAGCGTTGAACAATCAGAGCATTTATCAGTGTGGCCAAGAGGCTGTTCAAGATCATCAGAAGCACCAGGTAAGAAAGATTCCCCCATTCAAAGGAAATTTTATCCGCCTGCATAAAATAGCTGAGCATAAAGGTAAACATAATGACCTGCATCAAAAAGCCGATAATAATAGAGCTGACAAGATAACTAAGCTGCAAGCCCCACGGTCCTAAATCCGTGATAAAAAGATCGTCTGTTACCATCCGCTCCCGGTCTTCGACCTGCCGTGAGAAAGCTGCCAATGTGGTTGTTAATGCTGTAACTGCCAACACACCGCCAATCAGCCACAAGTCCATCAGCTGGCTGGAATAGCCTCCAGAATTACTTTTCAAAAAAACAATATAAAGCACAAAGGGAATAATGGCTCCGAAGAGGGACAAAATTACCCCACTGCGGTTGCGAAAATAAAGTAAAAAATTGCGTTTAATCAAAGCGAGCATATTAGCGTACCTCTCTTCCTGTCAGTGCCATAAAGGCATCGTCCATGGTTCCGGGTTGGAATTCAAATTGTTCGATATAGGGACCAGTCTGAGCCAATAAGGTCAGAGCTTCTTGAGTCGTTTTAGGGTGGAGGATAAATTCCCCTTCCTTGACTTGCTCCCAAGCGCAGCCTCTTGGCAAGCTTTTCTCTAAACCTACTGAGTCTTTGCTCAAAATCCGTAAGACATTGCGGGCGTAGTTTCCCTTAATCTGGTCTGCGGAGCCCTGGGCGATGACCTGACCATGGTCTACGATATAAATCTTATCCGCATCATCAGCTTCATTGAGATAGTGGGTTGTCAGGACAATGGTCATCTTCTCTTCTTTCTGAATTTGCTTGAGTAGGCTCCAAATACTCTCCCGAGTCTGAATATCCAGCCCCGTTGTAGGCTCATCTAGGAAAAGCAGGTCTGGACTATTGAGCAAGGCTCGCGCAATGTCCACCCGACGCTTTTGACCACCAGACAGCGTCCCATACGGTTGCTTGACAAAGGCTGATAAGCCAAGCTGAGAGACCAAGCGTTCGATTCTACCTGCCGGCATCTCCTTGTACTGCTTGGCTCTGATAGTCAGATTTTCCAAAACTGTCAGCTGAGCGTCCAACACACTGTTTTGGAAAACCACACCCAGTCTAAGCTTTTCAGCATAGCAAATCTGCCCGGACGTTGGCTTCAAGAGACCTATCAGCATCTGAATGGTTGTGGATTTCCCTGCACCATTAGGACCTAGAATAGCTGTAAAACTGCCTCTCTCAATCTGAATATCGAGACCATTAACAGCCACCTTATCGCCATAAATCTTGCTAAGATTTTTTGTTTCTACTAACATGATATTTTCTCCTGTCCTTAACTTCTGAAACTATGATAGCAAGTCTTTTTTGAAAAATCTCAGCTTTTTGGACAAGCGGTAAAATGAGGGAGACAAGAGGTAAAAATCCAGACATTAAAAAGCCCCGACCAAAGGTCAGGGATAATAGACTAGCGTGTAACAATCTTTCGATAGCTACGTGAAGTTAATAAGAACACTAAAATATAAGCTAGTAAAAAGATGCTACAGGTTATGATTGTTGTCTGAATTAATAGGGGCGTATTGGTCACACCTAAGAGCGCTACGATCAAACTAAGCATATGAAAAGCAGCAGCTACATGACAGAAAGCAAAAATAAGTGGCAAGAAGAATACTGTTACGATTTGCTTATGTATGGTGCGTTTGGTTTGCTTCTCATCAAGACCAACCTTTTGCAAGATGATAAATCCATCACGATCTTCATAGCCTTCAGAAATCTGCTTGTAGTAGATCACCAGAACAGCCCCCAACAAGAAAATAACTGAGAGGAACAGACCTATAAAGAGTAGAGTTCCCGTCACCTGTTTTTGATTTTGCTCTGCCACTTCTCTATCAAAGCTTACCGCATAACCACCGACTTGCAGACGGTCCATTTCTTCTGTTACTGCTTTTTGTACTTTATCAGAAAACTCCTGGTTGCTCTTCGTGTTACTAGAGATACCAATATAATATTCATGCAAAGCGTCCAAACCGACTTCTTTTATATCATTGACAACCATGTTTAACATAGCACCCCCAACCATGATATGCCCATTGGGTAAGTGTCCATGAGTAAAATCTTGTGAGGCAATTTGCTTGATTTTCCAGTCTTTACCATTGATACGTAAGGGTTTATTTTTATCTAAAGATAAGTTTCTACCATAGATAAGTGTTTCACCATCAGCTAAGTCTAATGTTTCACCTGTCATCTTCTCATAATCCTGACGGCTTATAAGCATAAAGCTACCTACCGCCTTGCTGAAAGATTGAGGTGCTTGCATAAAGTTACGGTCGCCAACAGTTACTTCATTGCCTGATATCTTAGAAAGCATTGACGTTTGATAAAGATAGTCGGAGTAAGTCGGATTTTTCAGTCCAGTCTCTTGAGCGATTTGCTTCACTTTTTCTAGTAGAGGTTCATTTCTATCTACTGTATCTGGCAAGGATACTGTGACATTATAGTCTTTTGGATAGAGAGTGTCAATATAGTCTTTGCCACCAACATAGATATTAATGGTTCCTACCAGTGTCACCAGAAGCATGGTTGAAAGGATGGAAATCGTAGCCAGGCCAGCTGCATTTTTACGCATCCGAGAAATCAAGTTAGATACTGAAATAAAGTTCTGAGGCTTGTAATAGTAACTTTTGCGTTTTCTTAGAAAATTTAAAAGTGTAATTGAGCCAGCATTAAAGAGCAAATAGGTCGCTACAACAACCATGAGGACCGCAAGAAAGAAATTGGCAATAGCCGCAACAGGCTTTGTAACTGTCAAGGCTATATAATAAGCAACTCCCATGAGAATGACTCCCAAAAGGGTCTGCAAACCTAGGAATTTCCCTTTCTTTTCTCCTGCTTTCTTTTCTCGCATCAGGTGGAGCGAGCTATAGCGCAAAAGCCTCATAGAATTAAGAAAAAGAATGATAACAAAAGCTAGTCCCAGACTGACTAAAGTCAACCAAATGTTAGACCATTGGAAGGTTGAGGTCAATACAACAGGCATACCCATAAACTTCAAGAGCAGGGCATAAAGGAGCTTATCTAGTAGAGTTCCACAGATAATCCCTAGTCCGACAACCCCAGTATATAAAAGACACAGCTCTATGAAGGTCATAGTGAGTAGGTGCCTTTTTTCCATACCAAGTATACTATAAATTCCCAGCTCTTTGGAACGATTTTTCATGACAAAGCTATTAGCATAAGTCACAAGAATCAATACCGCAATCTGAATAACCCAAATCCCAAACTGCAGGGTCATACGCGCCGCTGTCCCACCATAAGTTGTCTCCATATTACTACTATAAGTCAAGGAAATAAAACTATAGAGTATCGCTGTTGCTACAATCGTGGACAGAACAAAGGGATAATAAAGGCTGCGGTTCTTAACAAGATTTGAAAGAGCTAGTTTACTGGTTAGTTTGAACATAATCACCCACCTCACTTGCCATGACAGTCAAAGTATCAGAAATCTCCTGGAACATCTGGCGTTCTGTCTTATCGCCCCGGAAAATCTGATTGTAAAGGATGCCGTCCTTGATAAAGAGCACCCGCTTAGCACGGCTGGCAGCTGATGTCGAGTGGGTCACCATCAGAATGGTCTGACCCCGATCGTTAATATCATCAAAAACATCCAAAAGAGCAGCCGATGACTTGGAATCCAGTGCTCCTGTTGGCTCATCTGCCAATAAAATCTCCGGCTCAGTGATGATGGCACGCGCAACCGCGACCCGCTGCTTCTGACCACCGGAAATCTCGTATGGATACTTTTCTTGTAGCTGATTAATTCCTAATTCAGTACAAGTGCTGACCAATTTTTGCATCATCTCTGTGATGGGACGTCGAGAAAGCACTAAAGGCAAGAGGATATTGTCTTTTACAGACAAGGTATCCAGCAGGTTAAAATCCTGAAAGACAAAGCCTAGCTTTTCTCTGCGGAAGCTGGATGCTTGGCTATTTTTGATAGTCGCTGTATCAGTCCCATTCAGAAAGACTTGGCCTTCTGTTGGCTTATCCAGCATGGCTAAAATATTGAGGAGTGTCGACTTACCTGAGCCTGACTCTCCCATGATGGCCACATAGTCGCCCTCATCCACTGTAAAATGAATATCTTTCAGAGCTTCTACTTGATTGCCCTGAAAACGGGTCTTGTAAATCTTTTTTACGTGTTGTACATCTAATAAACTCATAACTTCTCCTTTAAAATCCTAAGTACATTTCTTGAGCTGCCTGATTGGCTTGGCATCCGAATTTCGTCCATTCGATTTCTTTTTGACTTGGCCGAATGGAAGACCTATCTTTCTTATGACTTATTTTAAATAATTTCATTCTAAACACTTCTTTCTTTTGATAATCTTATTCTACCGAATTTGCACTCGGCTTTCCATAACCTAACCTTACAATCCAGAAAGGAATCTTACACTTTTGTAAGATAGAATGAGCCCTATTTTACCCAAAAGGCTATCAAAGCAATCAGCCACAGATGGACTGGATAGAAAATGTAGAAGAAATATTTGCTCCACTTACTGGTATAACCGCGCTCGCCATTGTAGAGATAAAGAAAAGGTAAGACAGTGATAAAGAGCCAGTCCGAATTATAGAGCATCATCGAAAGGGTTTCTGACAAGCTTGGATAAACTTCGATACTCATGACAAACAACAGAAAAGCTAGAGCAAGGTAAAGTAGATTACGTAAAACTTTGTTCTTTCTGCACCCATAGGTGATAAGCATAAAGGGGATCATGACCATGCCACCTTCCGTCAAGAAAGCAGCTACTAGAAAGACTACTGCGCCTAAGCCATAACGGATCCATTTATCACGCCCATTAAGTTCAAGTTTCTCTTTAGAAAATCCAAAGAAAATCCCCAAACTCAAAACGCCACAAGCTAGTGTTAAAAAGATATTATTGGAGTTGTGTATTTCTTTTGACTGTAAAAGAAAATTTAAAATGACATTTCCAAAGAACATAAGCCCCGCCCAGAAAAAGAGACGAAGATTATATGTAATGCGGTTGCGCGTGTGAATAAAACCCTCTACTGCCGCAAAGGCAAACCAAACTCCTACACAGCGGGTCACTGCATGAAAAATACCATCCCATCCAGCTGGTAGCAAGCCAGGAATCTTATCAACGTGATCCAAAACCATTAAAAGTGCCATGATTAGTTTTATTTGAAAGCCATTGAGACCATTACCTTTTCTCATTTTCCTTCTCCTTTTTCTTTTATAGTCTTATCTTATAAAAATTAAAGAACACCTGCCATAACATAACCTTTCAATTCAAAAGAAAAACCTTACAAATTTGTAAGGTTAGGTGAAAGTTATGATGTGGAGGAAAATTTCTGCTTTCTCGAGAGAAAGTATGCCTTGGACTCGCCAGTCTATACTCCTCGCTCTCTTTTTTACTCCGGCAATTCTACCTTCAAGCTCATATCTGTAGGTTGTAACACTTTCTGAACTGCCGCTAGAAAGGCTAGACCATTATCAGATGGGGAATACTGGAATGTGATATGGATGACTTTTTTGTCAAACTTATCACCATACCGTGCCACATACTGCTTGCTTTCGAGGAAGTAAATGTAATTATTCATTTTTTCTTGCAGAATTTCCAAATGGACTGCTTCTATCTCTTCCTGCCACTCGAGAGGGTCTACTAGAAGAAGTTCCAAATGATTCTCAACTGTACCAATTGAATCAAGTTCAGTTGGATTTAATTCTGAAAAGATGGCTTTGTTTAACAATTCTCCAAATTCTTGATTAGAAAACAACCGTTTCACTGACGACGGATTTACTAAAATACGAGTGGGTGTTGATCTAAAATAATTTTGTCTAGCTATTTCCTTACTTTCCTTAGTCACCCATTCTCCAGTTTCTAAGAATAGTTCCACCTCATAAGCATCTTGTTCGGATCTCAAAGCCTTGTCTACTAATTCTTTACTAACTGGATAAGTAACTTCTCTTTCTTGATGCCCTCCTGTCATCCAGGACATTGTATAACAACCATTTTCTTCAGTTATAATAAACCCATTTCCTTTTATTTGATTCATACTACCACTCCCCCAGTTCTTTCTCTTATGAAATGTTTCTCTCCCTGACCTTCTTTTCTTCCACAAGTAACTGCATGATCGCTGGCCATTTTCTAAATTGATAGTCAAATCTGAACATGAAGATTACTAATAGACAGAGGAAGCAAAAGATCACTGCCTTGACTTCTTTCTCTATAATAAATAAAGCTACGGAAAATGGAGTTGTGATGATGAAAAAAGATAGTATAAGTTGCAAAAAAACTTTTCGTCTTTTTAATCCCTTAATAAATGCTTCTTTTTGAGCACCTTCTAACTCTGATCTTTTTAATTTTAGACTAGAATGATAATAGTCAATTATTAACTTTGCTGAAAAATAAGCTGGTAGACTCAGGAAAACGACCAAAAATACTCTGGTCCACATATTTTCCAATAAACCAATTTGAGTGATCAGAGCAGAAATTTTATCTATAAGGAATAAAGTGATGGGGACCCAGATGTAATACCAGTTACTAGGAGTAGAAGTCTCCTCCATTAGGATCTTATTTTCCCAATCAAAATGGTATTTTTTATTGTTCCATATTCCTAAATTAATGATTGACTTCACATTTTCACTTACCTTTCAGTTAGAACTTTCTACTAGGGATTATACTCAATCAATCGCCAAGCGTTTTTCTGCTAGTCCGATTTTTACTGTAGTGCCTTGACCGACTTGGGATTCTAATAACAAGGAATTACCCAGTTGATCGGATATTTTTTTTGATAAATAAAGTCCTAATCCAGATGATTGATGAGTCAGGCGACCATTATAGCCTGAAAAACCTCTTTCAAAGACACGCATAATGTCACTGTCCTTAATCCCCAAACCAGTATCTTTCAGGTAGAGAACGTCATCTTGGCAGAAGATTTCAATTCCACCTTCCTTGGTATACTTGAGACTATTAGACAGGACCTGCTCCAAGATAATCATAAACCATTTTTTGTCTGTCACAATGGTTCGATCTAAATCGTGTAAGTTCAGTGTCAAACCTTTCTGGATAAAGAAAAGAGCATATTTTTTGACTACTTCCTTGGCCAAATCCTCCAGATTTTCCTTCTTCAAGACGAGGTCGTCATGGAAACTTTCCAATCGCAAATATTGAAGGACTAGGTTGACATAAGATTCGATTTTGAAAAACTCTTGACCCAGTTGCTTCTTGGCATCTGGGTCTGTCAAGTCCTGCACCAGCAAAGATCCAGCTGCGATTGGTGTCTTAATCTGGTGGGCCCAGAGGGTATAGTAGTCCATCAAGTCATTGTAACGCTCTCGTTCTAGGACTGATTGACTCTTTTTTTCAGCTTCCATTTTTTGGATCTTATCAAATATCAGAGCTTCTACAGCTGTTTGAGCCTGTTCTTGTCCATAAAGTAACTGATTGTGATAGTTCTTATAGGCTATCAAGCTGTCTATAGAAAGAGTCAGAATCCCCAAAACCAGTAAAAGAGTAAAAATATACTGAAGAACTACCTGACTATCTTCAAATATAAAACTGAAAAATAGAAGCAAACCAAAAAACAGCAAGAACTGCAATAAAAAATAGCGTCTTGAGTAAATATAATATTTGATAAAGAAAAACTTATTCCGTGTGTCCATTTGTCAGACCGTATCCAATTCCTTTTTTCGTCTCAATAAAGTTCTTGAGACCTGTTTCTTCCAGTTTTTTCCGGAGCCTAGCAACATTGACAGATAGGGTATTATCATCGATAAAGAAATCGCTGTTCCATAGCTCTTTCATCAAATCTTCCCGCTCAACTATACTGCCTGCTCGCTCAAATAAAACACGTAAAATCTGGAATTCATTCTTAGTCAGAGTAATGACCTGACCATTATACATCAAGTCCATAGACTTGAGATTTAAAATCACGCCTCGGTGTTCTAGGAGATTTTGATCTGTACCAAACTCATAAGAGCGGCGCAACAGTCCTTGAACCTTAGCCAGAAAAACATTGTTATCAAAAGGCTTAGTCACGTAGTCATCACCACCCATATTGATAGCCATGACGATATCCATAGCCTGGTCCCGTGAGGACAAAAACATGATGGGAACCGTTGAAATCTTACGAATCTCCTGACACCAATGGTAGCCATTAAAGAGGGGCAAGCCAATGTCCATCAAAACCAGCTGAGGTTCCTCCTTAACAAAAAGTGTTAAAACCTCCATAAAATCTTCAACCGCAAAAACTTGATAGCCCCATTGTTCCAACATCTTTTTAATCATTTGACGGATGACTGGATCATCCTCTACTAACATAATCTTATGCATTTTCGCCTCGCTCAAAATTATTTATAGCTATTATACCAAATTCTTTAGCAATTCACAGAAGTTCTCTTGATGGGACAAAAATCAGATGATTTTCATGAAATTTCAAGTATTTTCCGAAAATTTGTTGACATTTTCTTTATAAATTGATAGAATAACAGAACATTCGGAATTATCTGAAAATTCATTCTTTGTACGAAAAGGAGATTATTATGATTGAACAAACTCAAACATCTACCTGGCAGTCAAAAATAAAAGCCTTAGGGCCAGGGATCCTTATGGCTTCTGCTGCTGTTGGTGGCTCTCATATCGTTTCATCTGCTCAAGCAGGTGCCATGTACGGCTGGTCCCTTCTCTTGCTCGTCATTCTTACCAACCTTTTTAAGTATCCATTTTTCCGGTTTGGTGCTGAGTATACGCTAGAAACAGGAAAAAACTTGGTAGAAGGCTACGCTGAAAAAGGAAAGGTCTACTTGGGTATTTTCTTTATCCTCAATGTTTTCTCTGCCTTAGTCAATACTGCTGCGGTTGGGATTTTGTGTGCTGCTATCGTAGCAAGCGCCTTTCCTAATGCTCTAGGCCTAAGTATCACCCAATGGTCCCTAATTTTGATCGTTATCATTTGGGCTATGCTTCTCTTTGGAGGCTACAAATTCCTTGACGGACTGGCCAAATGGATTATGTCTGCTTTGACTCTTGCTACAGTCCTAGCTGTCATTGTTGCAATCATTGAGCATCCTGAATACGGGGCAGATTTTGTTGAAAAAACTCCTTGGCAAATGACTGCTTTACCATTTATCGTCTCTCTTATGGGTTGGATGCCGGCTCCAATTGAAATCTCTGCCATCAATTCCCTCTGGACTGCTGAAAAAGGAAAAACAGTTGATATTTCTATCAAGGATGGTCTCTTTGACTTCAACGTTGGTTTCATCGGAACTGCTATTTTAGCCGTTTTCTTCGTCGCCCTGGGCGCTTTAATCCAATACCCAACTGGGCAGGAAGTCCAAGCAGCTGGAGCAGCCTACATCCAACAATTCGTTGGAATGTATGCTTCTGTTCTTGGGGATTGGTCACGCTTCTTGATTACCTTTATCGCTTTTCTTTGTATATTTGGAACTGTAATCACAGTCATCGATGGCTACTCTCGCGTCAATGCTGAGTCTCTTCGCCTTCTTTTCAAGAAAAAAGAAATCTCACAAAAAGAGCTGAATGTTTGGATGACTGCTACTTCTATCATCGGTGGTATCATCATTTATTTCTTCCAAGGAAGTGTCGCACCTATGCTACGATTTGCTATGATTGCTTCCTTCTTAACTACCCCATTCTTTGCCCTATTGAACTACCTTCTAGTTACTGGTGAAAATAAAAACCTAGCAAAATGGTTGAAAGCACTCTCTATCCTCGGTCTTATTTTCCTCTTTGGTTTTGCTTTCTTCTTCATCTACGCATTAGTGATTGGTAAAGCCTACTAATAAAAAAAGAGCAGATGGCTCAAAAGTTAAGCTTTTGTCCTCTGTTCTTTTTTTGTCTCCTTCCAGCAAACCGTACTAGCTTATGATATACTATCTAGATATCGATTCCTAGGAGATAGACAAATGGAAAATATTTTTAAGTACCTAGAAGATACGCAGTATGATAGTATCTATGACCGTCCCTTTAATGAACTTGACCTACTTATCCTAACAGAATTAGCCTACCTTTCTTTTGACGGACTTGTCACTAGCGACCTGGATCTAGATAAAAGCAAGCGACTACAGGACATTGCTGAAAATTACCCTCAAGAACAATCTATGATGCATACCCGCAATCGTCTTAAACTACTTGAAAAAGCCTCCCAAACTAAACGTTTTAAGAATATTAAACTAATGGGCTTTATAAATGACATCGACTTGGAGATTGAAAAACAATTTGCTGCCTTAGTATACTGTATTCAGTCTAAACCTGCCACCTACGTCCTAGCCTACAGAGGAACCGATGACTCGATCATTGGTTGGAAAGAAGACTTCCATATGACCTATATGGATCGGGTTCCAGCCCAAAAAAATGCTAAAAAATACTTAAAAGAGGTTCTCAGAGAACTCGATGGGGACTTCATCTTGACTGGGCACTCCAAGGGAGGGAACTTGGCTGCTTATGCTGCTAGTCAAGTTAATCCTCTCTTGCAGGAACGTATTAAAAAGATCTATAGTTATGATGCTCCTGGCCTTAACAAGGCCATCATTGAAAGCGATGGTTATAAGGCAATTGCCAATAAAATTCAACACTACATTCCGCAAGGTTCTATTGTGGGCATGATGTTAGAAATTCCTAAACAGATGGCAATCGTCAAAAGCACTGCCCTAGGAGGTCTAGCACAACACGATACTTTTTCATGGCAGATTGAGGGAGACAGTTTTGTCCTCCTAGACAGCTTAAATCCAGATAGTCTTCAGACGGATAAAACATTGAAGAATTGGGTAAGAAGTACATCTGATGAAGAATTAAAAGATTTCTTTGATTTGTTCTTCGGACTTGTACTAGATGCCGGTATCACTTCTATCGATGATTTCTCTAAAATCTCAAACGTTAGAAAAGTTTTAGAGATTTTTAAAAACGCCAACGCATTATCGGATGAGGAAAGAGAAATGCTGACACGACTCACTAGTCTTTTAGTAGATATGAGAGTCCAAAGTTGGAAGGATGATATTAGTCTACCTAACCTTTCTGAAATTGGAAAAGATATCCGAGAAAATCTATCACGCTGGAGTAAGCAGCTTCCTTTCGGCCAGTCTGATACTGACAAAACGGAAGACACCACCTCAGATGTTTAAGAGTAACATCGCAAAAGTGCTCTCTATCTTATCTAATATTAGACTTGACCTATCCATCCCAAAAACGAAACAAGCTTGTCCTTGACAGCTTGTTTTTTCTTTGTTAAAATGTAACCAAATACATTACAACTAATTAGTGATATTTATAGAAAGGACACAAACTATGAAATCTATCAAAGGACTTGCCCTTATTGCTGTCAGCATACTCTTGACCATCTATGCTTGGGCTTCAGCTGGAATGACAAACTTTATCGTACCCGGTCTGGCCTTGACTACTCTTTCGCTGACCTTTTTACTTGCGACTCGGAACGCCCTATTGGAAAAATGGTTCCATGGCATTGAAAAGATGTACGCTTATCATAAGTTTACAGCTATCTTTTCCGTCGTTCTGCTTGCTCTCCACAATGTTGCCATGGGTGGTAGTCTCTGGGGCTCTCATCTGGCAGCCCAGCTTGGTAATGTTGGTATCTATCTTTTTATAAGTATTGTACTGGTGGCCTATCTTGGCAAGCACATCAAATATGAGGCTTGGCGCTGGATTCACCGCTTTGTTTATTTGGCCTATATCTTTGGTCTCTTCCACGCTTATATGCTAATGGGAGCTCGACTCCTAACGCCGACCTTGCTGGGCTTCGTAGTCGGATTCTACGCGATCATAGGTTTAGCTTCTGGCTTTTACATCATCTTCCTCTATCAAAGTTTGGCCTTTCGCCATCTGGGAAAAATTCTTCAGGTCAAGCGACTGAATCACGATACCGTGGAGTTGAAGATCCAACTCAGTCAAAAGCTAGACTATCAGTACGGTCAGTTTGCCTTCGTCAAGATTTTCCAAGAAGGATTTGAAAAAGTGCCACATCCTTTCTCTATCTCTGGTGGTCATGACAATATCGTCTACTTTACTATTAAGAACTCTGGCGATCACACTAAAAAAATTTATGACAAGATCCAAGAGGGAACCAAGGTCACCATTGACCGAGCTTATGGTCACATGATTCTTGACCAAGGGCAGGAAAAACAAATCTGGATTGCTGGTGGGATTGGCATTACGCCCTTCATTTCCTATATCCGTGAAAATCCTAATCCGAATCGTCCAGTCAGCTTCTACTATGCTTATACTGGAGCAGAAAACGCTGTTTACCTAGACCTACTCAAAGACTACGCGGCTAAGAATCCGCAGTTTAACCTTCATTTGGTTGATAGTAAGTTCTCTGGCTATTTGGACTTCAAGAATTATCCTCTGGGCAACCAAACCACCGTCTTCATGTGCGGACCTGTCAAGATGATGGATAAACTAGCCAGCGAATTTAAAAAGACCAATCCTAAAGCAGATCTAGTCTATGAAGGCTTTAAGTTTAAATAAAGAGTATAAAACATCAGGAGCAACCTTATTGTTGCTCCTGATGTTTTATTGTCTAGTAATGGATGGAGCTGAATCAAGATACAGATTGGGAGGTCTACGACATATTTAGAATATCCAGCAATCTCTAAATAACCTATAACAAGTAAATCCGAAACAATGAAATCCTCATCTTTATTGCTTACAGCTATGCTTTTAATAGCAAAATTATCCAACCCAATATATTTTTATTTTCAAATCAAATACGTTGATACATCCAATGATTCTCTACATTCATAAATATACTAGCTTATCTTGGTAAACAATACATTATAAATAGTGTCTTGGAGTAACTTTTGAAACGATATAACAATCCCCCTCCCAACGATACCTTTACAGATTTTTTACCTACTAATCTAATAAAGCAAGTACTTTTTATCCATTATTCGTTTAAATTTCTGTTATCTCAATGGAATAAGTTTTATAATCAGACATTTCAGGCTCAATAAAAGTTACATTTTCCTTGTAATTAAAAAATACAGATTCTTCTTTTGATGTAGATAAGCCGCCCCATGGTTCAATTGCAATAAACGGCCCTTTATTCGCAGTAGACCACAAAATTAAAAATGGAAAATCTTGGAAATCAATTTTTACTGCTTTATTATGATTTTTAGACTTTAATGTTACCGAACGAGAAACCAGCTTATCCAAAGTAATTGCATCCTTTGAAAATAGATCATAATCTAAAGCTAATACTTTTTCTTTATTTAAAAAAGGCGAACGGCTTTTTATGTCAAGTAATCCCGTCTCGGGATATGATGCTGGAATACTACAATTTTCTTCGTTTTCAAACTCGAGATAATAATCTTCATACCGTTCATTTTCAAATAAGGGACAATTAAAACCCGGGTGCGCGCCTATGAAATAAGGCATATCTTGATTTAATCCTAAGTTCTCAACTAAGTATTCTACTTCAATCTTAGATTTATCTAAAGTATAAAATATACTTAAACGAAAAGGATAAGGATATTGTTTTAACATTTCCGAATTACTTTCAATTGAAAACATAATTTGATTGTCATTTATTATCTTATGCTCAAAATCTTTCTTTCTAACTAAACCATGACGAGGAAGATGGCCTTCTATAACTCCTTCATCTCCCATAATAAAGAGAGGAGCATCATCAGGGACACTACCACAGTTAGGAAACAAGACAGGAGCCTGTCCTCCCCAATATTCAGGATTTCCCTGCCATAAATATTCCACGCCATCCTTATCTTTTATAGAAGATAATTCTCCACCCTTTTCCTTAAATTGAACTTTTAGAAAATCATTTGATAACTCTAGTACCATATTTTTACCTCTCTTTTTACTATTTATCCTTTTCATAGGGTATTATATCTATATCAAAACTAACCAAACTTCTGTCAGATTCCTCAACTAAACTTAGAAACATGTACTCAAAACTATCAATAGTCAACTTAGAATAGCAAATCCCTTCTAAACCTTCTGATACGAACCAATCTCCAATAAAAATAAGTTCCGTTTTTTTAATCCGAGGTGCTTGAGAACATCGTTCAAAATTAATAATATAAACTTTTTTATATAGAGAACCTGATACTGCTTTTAGTAAACTCTTTGTTTTTTTCAAGCATGGCTTCCCTCTTTTCGAAAAGCCGAAAGAGTTCAACTCTAACGGCTTTACTTTCTATTCAATCATTTGTGTTTCAGCCAGTTTCTTATACCAGTGAGCGGATTTCTTCGGATAGCGTTCCTGTGTTTCGAAGTCTACGTAGAATAAGCCGTAGCGTTTTTCATAACCGTTAGACCAAGAAAAGACATCCATCAGAGACCAGATAAAGTAGCCCTTGACATTAGCCCCGTCCGCAATCGCATCGGATAAAACTTCCAGATGCTGCTTAACATAGTCAATCCGAGCATCGTCGTAAACTGTATTGTCCACAAATTCATCTTTATAACCCAGACCATTTTCCGTGATATAGATTTTCTTGTAGTTTGGATAATCTTTCTTAATCCGCATGATCTGATCATAAAGACCTTGCGGATAGATAATCCAATCCCAATCAGTTTTCGGAATATGGGTTGGAGATTCTCTGCGCCCTACACCCTTAATCTGGTACTTGGAGCTTCCCTTTTCGCCTTTTCCGTTATGGATAATTTCTGTTTCACCGTCAAAGTCGCGCATCCAATCACTCATATAGTAGTTGATGCCGAGGAAGTCATTGAGGTCTTTAGCTGCTTCTAAAGCCGCAAAGTCTTCATCTCGTAGATCCAGCTGACCACCATTGACCTTAAGGATATGATTTACTCCTGCTAGAGTTACATCTGAATAGTGCCCCAGATAAGTCGCATCTAGGATAAACTTGTTATGGATAATATCTTCCAACTCTGCTGCTCTGACATCTGCTGGATTTTCTGGATCGTAAGGATATTTTGTAGGAAGTGCATGAACGACACCGATTTCACCCTTGTATCCCTTGTCCTTATAGAGCTTAACGGCACGGGCATGAGAGACCATCATGTTGTGATGAGATTGGAAAACCTTGGCCAAGTCATACTGAATACCTGGGGGGAATTTTCCAACTAAGTACTGACCATCACCAATTGGGCCAATTTCATTGAAAGTTGTCCAATAGCGAACTTCTGGAAATTCTTCAAAACAGAAAGCTGCATAGTCCACAAAGTGCTCAATATTTTCCCGATTGAGGAAATCGCCATTTGAATGAAGAGCCTCTGGTGTATCAAAGTGGTGAAGGGTCACAAAAGGTTCTACATGACGCTTGTGGCATTCTGCGAAAAGATTATGGTAAAATTCCACACCTTTTGGATTGACCTCGCCATAGCCCGTCGGGAAAATCCGTGACCAGGCAATGGAAATCCGAATACCATTGACGCCATACTCTTCAGCCAATTTCAGATCCACAGGGTATTTGTGGTAAAAGTCGCTGGCAGGTTCTGCCGTATACCAGTAGTTATCCTCCAGGTACTTATCCCAGGCAACAGGTCCTTTTCCATCTGTGTGGGTTGCTCCCTCAGCTTGATAGGCCGCTGTTGCACCACCGAAAATAAAATCTTTAGGTAAGCTTTTTGTCATCTTATTTTCCTTTCAATAGTATTTGAGATGAAATCAAGCTTGATGACATGCTTATCAAGTTGCTTCATCTCAAATAAACAGATTTAGTTGTTAAATTGCTCCTGCACGAAGGCCAGTGCTCCTTTGCCATCACGGGTTAATTTGATGTATTGGGCACCTTCAGTCTTAGCTAGCTTGATACCCAATTTATCAGTTTCTGCCTTCATGTCTTCAAAGTTTGAAGCAACTTGAGGAGCCAGGATAACCAGGTCAAACTCAGGCAGCATTTCACGGTGAGCACCATAGCCACCCGCTGCTGCTTTGACAGGAACATTGTATTCAGCTGCTGCTTTATTCAAAGCGTTGGCCAGCAATCCGCTAGTACCACCGCCTGCACAAAGCACCAGAACATTGGTTTCTTCGCTAATATTGTTTTGCGCTGGAGCTTCTTCATCCACTCCTGCTTTTTCAAGGATAGCATCTGCTTTAGCAGTGTTAAAGTTAGCTGCTACTTTTTCTTTGAGAGCATCGTTGGCTTTACCAGAACGTTCTTCTTCTAGGATTTGTTCGTCATAAACCTTGACAAATGGATAGTAAATAATCACATCTACTACGACAAGAAGGACTGCAAGAACAAAGGACAGAAGCTGGAAGTTGGTGCC
Organism: Streptococcus sp. 27098_8_75; assembly: GCF_041432475.1. Classification (NCBI taxonomy): domain Bacteria; kingdom Bacillati; phylum Bacillota; class Bacilli; order Lactobacillales; family Streptococcaceae; genus Streptococcus; species Streptococcus sp. 27098_8_75. The sequence goes on along the minus strand of NZ_JAPVZR010000005.1, from coordinate 193,896 downwards.
CAGCACGATTCCCAGAGGTCCAGGTGTCACCCAAGGAAGGTTTGCTGAGAAGGAGTTCATGTTTAACGCATCAACAAAGAATTTGAAAATCCATACGTTTGCGATAGGAGCAAAGATAAATGGAATAAAGAAAATCGGATTCAGTACAATTGGAGCACCAAAGAGAATGGGCTCATTGACACCAAAGAAGGTTGGGACAACAGATGCCCGCCCAATTGCACGGTTACGCTCTGACTTACAGATCCACATAAAGAGGAATGGAACAATCAAGGTCGCACCAGTACCACCCATGGTAACGATGAACATTTGAGTACCAGAAGTAATGACCTTATCCGCATGTTGACCAGCTTGTGCCAAAGCCAAGTTGGCATCGATATTAGCATAAGTAATGGCAGCAATGGCAGGCTCAACGATAGACAGACCGTGAATTCCCACGAACCAGAAGAAAGCATAAGCACCAAAGATAAGAGTAATTCCCAGATAGCCATCTGCCGCTGAGAAGAGCGGAGCAAGAAGCGTTCCGATGGATTCCGCAACGGTTACTCCCAGACTTGCTTTAACAAGCAGTTCCAAACCATAGAGCAAAACGACTGAGACAGTAAATGGAATCAAGTCTTTAAATACTTGCGAGATATTTGGTGGAACTTCTTCTGGCATGCGAATAGTGACATTATTTTTCACACAAACCTTGTAGACATTAACCGTAACAAAGGCTGCGATGAAAGCTGTCAAAAGACCTTTGGTTCCCATGAAGGCAGTCAGGAAGCCACCTTCCTTGGCAGGCTCAGCTGCCATGAGGAGGAAGCCGACCATAGATGCCAGCATAGTAGACAAGAAGTTAATCTGGTTTGTCGCAGGCAGGCCGCGGTTGACAGAGTCTGTCAAAGCCTTTGCAGTGGTCCCACCCACAAAGAAAGCCAGAATCCCCATCGAATAGCTATAGGGGGTCATTAGGAAAGTTTCAATGTCCTTAGACCAATGGAAGCCCCATGCATTTGGCACATAGGCAATCAAGATAAAGATAGATGAGAAGAGGATGACTGGCATACCAGCGATAAAGCCATCCCGAATAGCTCGGAGATAGATATTCCGAGAAATCTTCTCAAAGAAAGGCTTCCCTTTCTCAATAAGTCCGATGAGTTTGTTCATTATTTTACTCCTCTTTTGTATAGTTCAATCAAATGGTGCATCATGTCTTTTAGCAAGATGGTAGTCATTAAGTGATCTTGGCCGTGCATCATGGTTACACTGTAAGCCAAGTCCTCACCAGCAGCTTCTTTTGTCAAGAGACTGGTCTGAGCGTGGTGAGCTTCAGCGATGCAGCCATTGGCTTCTTCTACTAAGGCATCTGCCTTAGCAAAATCCCCAGCCTCTGCAGCTTTCAATGCTTCCAGGAGCTTGGAGCGAGCGTCACCAGCGTAGGCCACAATTTCAAAACCGAGCAATGTTACTTCTTCTCTATTCATGAGAGATCCTCCTTGTATTCTTATGTAAAATGTTATTATTGTTTTCTATTTATAAAAGACGTTGAATATGCAACACCAGGTAGACCCGTTCGCTGCGGTAGAGATCAATTCCCGTCTTCTGGGCAATGATTTGGTAAATATCACTTCCGACCTGATAGGCTTGAGGGTATGTCATTTGAATCTGACTTTCCATTTCCAGCAGGGAAACATTGTCATCACGGCTTCTGTCCAGATAGTCCAAAAAGTAGTTCAGGTGAATCATAAAACGGTCATAAAAGTTGCTGTTTTCTGCACTTCTTTTAATACCATTTTTCTTCAGCTCTGCCTCAACAGCAGCCAGAATATCTTTTCGTCTGCCTAAGTGGCTTTGCCCCTCTAGATTGGTCTCCCCTTCAGCATTGATAAAGTGATAAGCAATGCGATTGACCTCGTCGCTAGGTAAATTATCCAACAACCTCTCGCGGTATATCGCTAAGGCTTCCTGAGCAATCTGATAAGGAACAGGGTATTTATCCGAAGCATCCGGCAGGTCACTCTCCTTGTATCTGCCCTGCTGCACAGCCTGATAAGAACAGTAGATGTGATCCGTCAGCGTGACATAGATATACTCCTGTACAGGATAATCATACTTCTTAGAAAGGGTATCAATCACATCATAAGTCACTGTGATAAAGTCCAGCGGAACATCTTTGAGCAAGGCCACAAAGTTTTCTTTAGACTCTTCCGTTCTTAGGCGAAAGATTTTCTCAATCTTACTTTCAAGAACGATATCACCCTTCTTTTTATTAAAAGCTATGCCACTGCCAATCAGAACAACCTCTTCACCATTTTCATGTTTGGCTAGAGCAACATTGTTGTTCATAGGATGTATGATTCGATACATATCTCCTCCTCTTCATTTTCTAGGGTTCTGGCAAAACAAAAAGACCACAAACAAACTAAGGCTATATCTTCCCTCAATTTATTTGCGGTCACGCCTAATCTAGCTTAGTAACGCTCACCCTATTCAATTTCTGACTTCATTATAGCATATCAGTCTCAGAATGTAAACCCTTACTTTATTTATTTTTTAACAAATTTTAGGCTCTTTCTTTCCAAGAGGTAGCTGTTTTTTGAAGAACTTTGTTGAGTTCGTCAATATTTTCGAATCCTGTTGTACGAAGCCACTTGCGAGCTGCTTCTTCACCTTGCTCAATGTAGTCTTTGACACTGCCAGCCCAAGTCGCACGTCCGCAAAGAACTCCGTTGAAGTTTGCACCTGACTCATGAGCGAACACAAGTGTTTCTTGGAAAAGTTTCGCAGATACACCTGCGCTCAAGTAAATGTATGGAAGGTTGGTTGCCTCATCTTGTTCCTTGAAGAAGGCAGCTGCTTGTTCTTTAGAATACACCACTTCACCATCGCCAAAGCCTTCAACATATTTAACATTGACTGGAACTTCCACTTTCAAGACATCAATATTGAAACGTGGGTCTGAGAAGACCTTCATAGCTCCGATAACCTTATGAGGCTTGACTTTAGCATACTCAGCGCTGGAAGCATCCGCAATCTTTTCATCGTAAGCCAAGATTTCAAGGAAGAATGGAATATCTTCTGCCACACACTCAGAACCCACACGCTCGATATAAGCCTGCTTTTGTTGGTTAAGTTCTTCGGAGCTGTCTACGTCATAGTAAAGAAGGAATTTCACTGCATCCGCACCTTGTTCTTTGATGCGTTTTGCAGACCAAACATCCAGACAGTCTGGCAGGCGCTTGGTGCTTGAAGTATCATAGCCTGTCTTTTCATAGGCCAATAGCAAGCCAGCATTCTTGTCCAAAGCCTTAGTAGCAGGCAGTCCATACTCAGGATCCAGCAACATAGATGAGGCATAAGGAGTTAGCTCTTCTGCGACCAAAACTTTCAGTTCTTCCATTTGAGCTACTGTTGGTTCTGCTTCCTGGTGTTGAGCCATAAGGCGTTTCAAAGCACCGCGTTGGTCAAATGCCAAAGCAGAAATGATGCCATTCTCATCAGAAAGTTTTTCCATGTACTTGCGTTTTTGTTCTGTTAATACCATTCTTTATACCTCTTTTACTGTGATTTGATTGTATAGGCCATCGTAGTTTTCAACGTTGACATGACCAGTCATTTTTTCTTGGGCATTGAGCATGCCCAGAACATTTGCTTTTTTGAGCAGAGAGACATCATCTTCTTGATGACTCAAGGCTGAAGAGATCCCTGCAACAGTTGAGTCTCCAGAGCCAACTGGATTGACTACTTGGATTTTAGGAATATCTACTTTATAGAAAGTATCCCAGTGCTTAGCAAAAGCTCCATCTGCACCGAGTGATACGATGATCCACTCGATTCCTTCAAATAGCGGTTCTGAAAGGACAGCTTTTAACTCATCCAAATCTTTTGAAACCTCGCGACCCAACAACTGAGAAAGTTCTTCGTTATTAGGTTTGATGGCAGTTGGTTTCACATCTGATTTGAGTACAGCTTCCAGAGCTGCTCCGGAGCAATCCAGCACCACCTTATTGCCAGCTTGATTAGCCATTTCAACCAATTGAATATAATATTCAACTGGTAAACCGGCTGGTAGACTTCCCGAGATACTAACTACCTCAGCTGATTCCATTAATGATTTAAAATGATGTAAAAAACCATTTGCCTCATCCGCTGTAATAGTCGGACCGGCTTCCAGGATTTCTGTTTGCTTACCTTCGTGTAAGATAGCAATACAGTTTCTCGTATCTCCCGAAATGTTATAAAAGCATTGTCTAACATTAGGATGAAGGTTTTGTAATAAGAACTCTCCATTAGTCCCACCAATCAGGCCCGTCGCAGCAACATTGTCTCCAATTTCTCCCAAGACCCTGGTTACGTTGAGACCCTTTCCGCCTGCTGTTTTACTGACTTCTGCAACACGATTAACAGTATCTATTTTCAATTCTTCTAAGGGATAGGAAATATCGATAGAAGGATTCATGGTTACTGTAAGAATCATCTGGCTACCTCACTAGTCGTGGTACTCTCCACGATCCCATTTTTCAAGAAATTCTGTAAAGAAATTATCATCTGCCTGATGAGCGTTGTGAGTTTCAACATGCTCAATTTTCGCAATCAATTTTTTATTTTCTTCAGTCGGCTTGTACTCCGCATGAATGAAAGCTTCTATGATGTCACACATAAGGAGCTCACCAGTAATTTTTCCACCAAAACCAATGACGTTGGCATTAAGTTCTTCTTTAGCATAGAGAGCTGAAGTCATATCACGTACCAAGGCAGAGCGTACACCTGGAACTTTATTAACAGCGTTGTTGATACCAACACCAGTACCACAGATACATACCCCAAGATCAGCTTGTCCACTAACAACTGCTTCCCCTACTTTTTTACCAAAGATTGGATAGTGTGTCCTTGTATGGTCATAAGTACCAAAATCAAGAACTTCGTAGCCTTTTGATTTCAAAAAATCTGAAACAGCCATTTTTTCATTTGTTACGATGTGGTCACATCCGATTGCAATTCTCATTTAACTTCTCCTTTTCTTAGCACATCTTGTTGAGCATGTCGACTCGGATTTGGTGACGTCCGCCGTCGTATTTACCATTGACAAAGCCTTTAGCAATATTCTTAGCCAGGCCTTCTCCAACAATTTCAGCTCCCATTGTGATCATACGAGAGTTGTTGTGACCACGAGTCATATAAGCAGAACGTTCATCTGTTACTTCTGCTGCAACCATGCCTTTGATTTTAGTCGCTACCATGAACGGACCAGCTCCATAAGCATCAATCACGATACCTAGATTTTCCTCTTGTTTGTTCACCTCAGCCGCAACTGCAAGGGTCACATCAACAAAATCCTTGCCCTCTTCTGTCACATCGACTACTTCAAAGTTTTCTCCAATGAGAAAGTCCTTAACTACATCTTTTAGCTTATTTCCAGCAGCGTCTGCACCAATAATAATTGCCATGAGCATTCTCCTTTGTTTGATTTTTTGCACAGATTATTGTTTATAAAAAACACCATCTGTTTCTTATACTCATACTATACACCATATTTAGTTTATTGTCAACACTTTCTTGTTTATTTTCATCATATCTTTTTAAAAAATGATGAAAATAAACAAGGGTTCTCTAAACAAACTTAATGGTTCTTACATATTCAAGAAAAAATAAGGAATAACATCTCTATTTTTACCAATTATCTTTAAATAAGTATAAAAACATCTTAAACCAATTTATTTATTAAAAACTCTATGCATAAACTAAGCTAAAAGAAGTGAAATAAAACAATCTTTTGTCTTCTTGAAGGTCTGATTGCAAATAAAAAATCCCAAATCTGATAAACAGAAATGGGAGGGGGACAAAATATAAGAATAAATTACTAGTGTCCTATTCAAGATTATCATACTAAGACAGCTCATAAAAATCTAGAAGCTAACTAGTCAATTCTATTTAGAAAGAGACCGTCAGCAAGTTCATATTCATTATTCCCTTGATTTTAGGTCTCTTCTATCTTCAATTTAATCTATTTCTATCTAAGAATAAACAAACTTATTATGTTTTCATTCTTTTCTCAAAAGAACTACCTATTAGTTTTTACCTTGAGCTACGTACTCTTCATTACGTTTGATCATTTGTTTTCTGTACCAAGCAAAGATACCGATATAGAATACAAGGAAGGCTACAACACCAAGAATAGCTTTAATATCGCCGGTTGTTGCGTTACCAATTGTCCAACCCAAGAGTTTTTCAACTGGACCTTCAAGAGTTGAGTGAGTAATCAATTGAGTAGAAGCTACCCCTTTAGGGAAGGCATCAACACTCTTAGCCAACTCAGTTGCAAATGGAGCAATCAGAGTTCCTGAAAGAAGGAAGAGTGGCAAGAGAAGACTTCCAAAAACAATCATACGGATCAATTTACCACGAGTAACAACCAAGAGAGCTGGAGTTACACCCATCGCAATGATACCAGCAAGTGGCAAGATACCATTACCAACTTTAGAAAGAAGCACTGCTTCGATCAACATGATTGGTGCAAGTACATTAGCACAAGCCCAGATTTCAGCACGACCAGCGATGAAAGGCCAGTCAAGACCGATATTGAATTTACGTCCTTGAAGGCGTTTAGTAGCAACGTTTGTAATACCTTGTGAAAGTGGTTCTACCGCTGCAATGAACCATGAACCGATTAACGAGAACAATTCCAAGGAGACACCAGCTGTTAAACCAAGGCTCAACCAAGATTTAATAACCAATTCCCATGTTTTTAAGTCTTCCACATTCGCTTCTGGATGTGGTGTTCCCATAATTCCGATTACAATACCAAGAAGGAAACCAATAAAGAATTTAGAACCCCAGAAACCAATTTTCTTATTTAGTTTAGCGGCATCAAAGTCATATTTATCAAGTCCAGGGAAGAATTTATCAAAGATCTTATCCAACACCATGATAATAGGGTTCATCATGTAGTTCATGTGAGTAGAGGTCATTGGAGATGAACTTGGAGCATTTAGGAGGTCGTCAAAAGTTGGTTTCATCAAGTCAGAGTTGATAATCTTCATGATTCCTACTAGTACGACTGCAAGAGTTGCTACAAAAAGAGAAACACCTTGACTTACTCCGTTTTTATCTGCATACCATTTAATCAAGAGACCTGTGATTGACAAGTGCCAGATGTCGAAGATATCTACATCGAGTGTATCTGTTTTCTTCATCAATAGCATCACGACATTGACGATCAACATAACAAGCAAGAAATACAGAGTCCAAGCAGAACCCCAAGTAATCGTTGCAAGTGGTGCCCAACCTACGTCTGTAATATTAAGTTGAATCCCTGTATTGGTTACAAATTTTTCTAATGAAGATGAAAAAGCTCCATTCAACATTCCAATAATTGCACCAATACCTGTCAAGGCGATCGCTAATTTAATACCACCTTCGAGGGCTTTGGAGAATTTAACCCCAAACAAGAGGGCTAGGACCGTCAAAATGATTAACATGATGATTGGACCACCCATCGCCAAAATTGGCTTAAAAATATCGTTGGCTAATTTAATAATGCCATCCATAATAAATCCTCCCGATTTATATTAATTTATATATTGTTTATAATATGAGAACTCCAGCGCACTCTTTAGACAGCGCTTTCATACACTTTAAAAAAATTAACTCAGGCCATGCTCTTTGATGGCTGCTTCAATATTATCAAACACTGGAGCGCTCATTGCTGGAATTCTGAACAAGATTGGTCCAGCTTCTACAACTGGAATACCAGGATCAAAACCTAAATCTGTCGCAGCAATTGGTGTGAAAATATCATAGCCTTTAATCAAATCTTCATTGACATCTTTAACCATCACTGCATCACAGCGAACATCATAACCACGGTTAGATAATTCTTCTTCTACCGCATTCTTAATTTGGTGACTTGAATTAACACCAGCCCCACAGGCTGCTAAAATTTTAATCATTTGGATTTCCTCCGTTTTATATATTTTCTTGATTATTTTATCCGATTTCTTTTGTTATATAGTCATATAATTCATCTTCATTTGCCAACTTAGATAAATTATCTAAATTTCCATTCTTAGTAAAGAAATCCATCAATTGTGCCAGAATATTCGTCTGACTAGAACTTGAATTGTTAATGATAAAGAACAAAAGTGAAACTTCTACTTCTTTATCAGGTGCTATCATGTTGTGAAAAGTCACAGCTTGATTTAAGCGTACTACAACAACTTTTTCAGCTAAGTTATGTTCAATATCTGTATGAGGGATTGCTACATTCGGTAAGTCTTTTCCTAGAAACTCCATGTCCAATCCAGTTGGAAATGACTTTTCTCTCTCGATTAATGCAGTCCTATAAGAAGGAGTTACAATCTTTCTTTCTTCAAGAAGGTTAGCGACTTGATTAAAAAGATGTTCTTGATTATCTGCTTGTAGGCAGAAGACCAAGTTCTTATCAAACAATTGATTAAGTCCCATAATACTTCACCCCTTTCTATATTTAATATATCTTTATCTCAATATAAAATCAATCTACTATTTATAAATAAAAGCCTACAAATTATGCTAAGACATATATTGATTTTCTCTTTAAAATATAATCTATGATTCTATTTCCAAGAGGTTGCACTGCTCTTTAAAACTTGATTTAATTCTTCAATGTTTTGACGTCCTTCAGTACGAAGCCATTCACGAGCTGCTGCTTCACCATCTTTGATGTAAGCTTCAACTGATCCAGCCCAAGTTGCACGGCCACAAAGAACACCGTTGAAGTTTGCGCCTGATTCGTGGGCAAAGACAAGGGTTTCTTGGAAGAGTTTAGCTGATACACCCGCACTCAAGTAAATATATGGCAAGTTAGTCGCTTCATCTTGTGCTTTGAAGAAGGCTGCTGCTTCTTCACGTGTATGAACGATTTCACCATCGCCAAAGCCTTCAACGTATTTGACGTTGACTGGAACTTCCACTTTCAAGACATCGATGTTGAAACGTGGGTCTGAGAAGACCTTCATGGCACCGATAACCTTGTGTGGTTTTACTTTGGCGTATTCTGCAGAACCTGCGTCAGCAATTTTTTCATCGTAAGCGAGGATTTCAAGGAAGAAAGGAATGTCTTCTGCCACACATTCAGAACCAATGCGTTCGATGTAGGCTTGTTTTTGTTGGTTGAGTTCGTCAGAACTGTCTACGTCATAGTAAAGCAAGAACTTAACAGCATCTGCGCCTTGTTCTTTGATGCGTTTTGCAGACCAAACATCCAAGCAGTCTGGCAAGCGTTTGGTGCTTGTTGTGTCGTAGCCAGTTTTCTCATAAGCAAGGAGAAGACCAGCATTGGCATCAAGCGCTTTTGTAGCTGGAAGTCCATACTCTGGGTCAAGGAGCATAGATGAAGCGTATTTTGTCAATTCATCTGCAACCAAGACTTTGAGTTCTTCCATTTGAGCGACTGTTGGTTCTTCTGTTTGGTATTGAGCCATGAGGCGTTTCAAAGCACCACGTTGGTCAAAGGCAAGAGCTGAGATGATCCCATTCTCATCAGAAAGTTTTTCCATATATTTGCGTTTTTGTTCTGTTAAAGCCATTTTATACCTCTTTTACTAATAATTGATCATATAGGGCTTGATAGTTGGCCATATTCACATGACCTGTCATTTTTTCTTGAGCATTGAGCATACCAAGGACATTGGCCTTGATGAGAAGTTCTTGATCAGATTCCTTATGAAGAAGTCCTGATGAAATACCTGCGACAGTAGAATCTCCAGATCCAACAGGATTAACTACCTGAATTCTAGGGATATCCACCTTGTAGAAAGTGTCACCATGTTTTGCAAAAGCACCATTTGCTCCAAGTGAAACGATAATCCACTCAATCCCTGCAAATAGAGGCTCTTGAAGAACTTCTTTTAATTCATCCAAATCCTCAGAAACTTCTTTCCCAAGAAGCTGAGACAATTCTTCGTTATTCGGTTTGATTACTGCTGGTTTGTGTGGTGATTCAAGAACTGCTTGAAGAGCTGCACCTGAACAGTCCAAGACTACTGGTTTCCCTCCTTGATTAGCAAGCTCTACCAAGCTCGCATAATAATCAACTGGAAGCCCAGCTGGGAGACTACCTGAGATAGCAACTACTTCCACAGTGTCAAGGAGATTCTCGAAATGAGCCAAGAAATCTTGACCTTCTTGTTCCAGAACTTCAGGCCCTTTTTCAAGGATTTCTGTTTGGTTATCTCCGTGGAGAATAGCGATACAGTTACGAGTCTCTCCTTGAATTGAGAAGAAACGTTTCCTTACTTTATCGTCGATATGCTCTACTAAAAACTCACCAAGTTTACCCCCAACTAAACCAGTAGCAGCAACAGAATCACCAAATTCTGAAAGAACTCGTGTAACATTGAGTCCTTTACCACCAGCTGTCTTTGTCACGTCCACCACACGGTTGACAGTGTCAATTTTCAATTCATCCAAAGGATAGGAAATATCGATGGATGGATTCATTGTGACTGTTAAAATCATGCGTCACCTCTTAGTCGTGGTATTCACCGCGATCCCATTTTTCAAGGAATTCTGTAAAGAAGTTTGCATCTGCTTGATGAGCATTGTGAGTTTCAACGTGCTCAATTTTCGCAATCAATTTTTTGTTTTCTTCTGATGGTTTGTATTCAGCATTGATGAAAGCTTCAATTATATCGCACATGAGCAATTCACCGGTGATTTTACCACCAAAACCAATAACATTGGCATTAAGTTCTTCTTTAGCGTAAAGAGCTGTTGTCATATCACGAACTAAGGCAGAACGGACACCAGGAACTTTATTGACAGCATTGTTGATACCAACACCAGTACCACAGATACATACCCCAAGATCAGCTTGACCGCTAGTTACTGCTTCCCCTACTTTTTTACCAAAGATTGGGTAGTGAGTCCGTGTATGGTCATAAGTACCAAAGTCAAGGACTTCATAGCCTTTTGATTTCAAAAAATCTGAAACCGCCATTTTTTCATTGGTAACGATATGGTCACATCCGATTGCAATTTTCATTTGACTTCTCCTTTTCTTAGCACATTTTGTTGAGCATGTCGACCCGGATTTGGTGACGTCCGCCGTCGTATTTACCATTGACAAAACCTTTGGCAATATTCTTAGCCAGGCCTTCTCCAACAATTTCAGCTCCCATTGTGATCATACGAGAGTTGTTGTGACCACGAGTCATGTAAGCAGAGCGTTCGTCTGAGACTTCTGCCGCAACCATACCTTTGATTTTGGTCGCTACCATGAATGGACCAGCCCCATAAGCATCAATCACGATACCAAGATTTTGTTCTTCTTTGTTCACCTCAGCCGCAACCGCCAATGTCACATCAACAAAATCCTTGCCCTCTTCTGTCACATCGACTACTTCAAAGTTTTCTCCAATGAGAAAGTCCTTAACCACATCTTTTAGCTTATTTCCAGCACCATCTGCTCCAATAATAATTGCCATGAGCATTCTCCTTTGTTTGATCTACAAGAAAGAATTTCAGTAAAACGCTTTCTTTTAATATATTAACAATATACTAAAATTATCGTTTTTTGTCAACATTATTTGTTTGTTTTTTTCATAGAAATTCTACCTGTTGATTAAAATAAACAAAAAAAGCCCTTTGAAGAGCTTTTGACTAACTGTTTATTAAATTAGGTTAAACTAGAAAATTACTTTTGTATAAACTTCCAACTCTCCCTGAACAGCTTCTGAAGTCTGATCCGTGATTAAGGCTGTTATCTCCGATAAGGAGCAGATAGCCGTAAAGTCCTCCTTGCCAACTTTAGATGAATCGATAAGAAGATAGCTTTCTTTCGAACGTTCTAATGCTAGCTTCTGAGTATAAGCTTCCTCAAAGGAAGATGTCATAATTTGACCATCTTTGATGCCATTTCCACTGAAAAACATCTTACTAAAATACATACGATCCATAAGAGCATTGGTCATTTCACCGACAAAAGCTTGAGTAGCATCACGCATTTCTCCACCTAACAGAAAAACTTTAAAGGTATCTGATTTTTTCTTGAGTAGATCGTTAAAAATAGGCAAGCAATTCGTAATCACGCGCAGATGTTGATTTGATATTTCCTCAGCTAGCACCTCTACCGATGTTCCAGGACCTAGAAAGATAGTGTCTCCCTCCTCGATAAGTTGGACAGCTTTCTTGGCAACAGTTCGCTTGGCCTCAATATTTTTAAAAAGCTTTTCTTCATGTGGCAGCTCTCGATATTGTTGCACCTTATTACTCTTCGCCCCACCAAATACTCGCGTAAGCTTTCCTTGGTTTTCTAACTCTATCAAATCACGACGAACTGTCATATCGGAAACCTTCATGGTCACCATGATCTCAGCAACCGTTACAGTCCCAGCTCGATCCACAAATTTAAGAATTTCATCTTGTCTTTGATTCTTACCCATACTCCATCCTCTCTAGCTTGGTTTTGTTCATTATAACTCATTTTTCTCATTTTATCCACATATTTCTGTTTATTTCAAACATTTTTTTGTTTTGTTAACTAAAAAAACGAGAATAGAGTTATACTCCCTTCTCGTCTTTTACTCTTCTATTGTCTATAATAATACTGATTAGCAGGAATATTTCCAATGTTTTGCCCCAGTGCCAATCTAGCTTTACTTGAATCTGAAAGGTCTCCATAAAGATTAGGAAATCCAATTTTTAATAGAGCAATTAGATATCCCGTATTCCCAGACCGAACATTTAGGGTAGGAAATTGACTGCTAGAATGAGAATTAGGTGAGAGGAGCTTAGTGTTATTCACTTTTCCACCAACACAAATTAAATCTTCTCTCGTAATTCTATCTCTCAATCAATTTATTCTGTAGTCTGTGTTCCTTCACCATTCTCATCGCTCGGTTCAAAAAAATCTTTTTGATTGGCAAAAACCATTTCATGGGCAGGATTGCCGTCTGACATGGTAATCGTTATGAGAGGTTGCTTGGCGGTCTTATACTTGAAAATACGGACAGTAATGGTAAAGTCGCTATTGCCATCTGACTTTCTCATCTTATCAGTCGCTATTAAAGTTTCTCCTTCAGATTTCCATTCTGTCGTAAATTCTGCTGAAACAGCACCATCAGGAGTTTGGTAATTAATCTTCCATTCCTTATTGCCACCGTCAATTTTAGCTTTATCACCCGTATTCGCTACATATTCACCTGAAATACTAACTTTTTGCTCTGAGCTGTCAGACTTAGATGTCGAAACTGATGTAGAAGAACTCGCTTGTTTTGGCTGCTCCTTATGACTAAACTTAGACATAAGAAGAAAACAAACTGTCACCGCTAAAGCCAGTGCTACAAAACTATATAGTAAGGTTAAGACTGTTTTTCTGTCCCATTTTTTTATCATTACTCATACCTCCAATAAAAAATCTTACACCTAGTATACCTTAATTCTTCATCTTGGTAAAATCCTAGGATGAAACCGACCTAATCAAAGAAATATCTTCTAGTATAGAAAACTTATTATATCTGGGAAGAGAATAAAAGACCGCCTTCGCGGTCTTTCTTATATCCACAATAGATAAGACAAGTATCAGTTAGTACTCAATCTTTCTATCCAATCAAACTTCCATTTGGGACCTTCTCATCCACAGTAAGAAGAGTCAGTTGGTCACCATGTTCAGCTGATAGGATCATCCCTTGACTGATATATTTTTTCATCATCTTACGTGGTTTGAGGTTGGCAACGATTTGTACTTTCTTGCCGACCAATTCTTGTTCGTTTGGATAGTACTTAGCAATTCCTGAGAGGATTTGACGGTCTTCACCATCTCCAGCATCCAAGCGGAATTGAAGCAATTTATCAGAACCTTCTACTTTAGAAACTTCTTTGACTTCTGCGACACGAATTTCAACCTTATCGAAGTCGTCAAATTTGATTTCCTTGCGGTTGAGTTTGAGCTCGACTTCCTCTGGATTCCATTCTTTTTCAAGTGCAGGTTTGTTGCCTTCCATTTGTTCTTTAATATAGGCAATTTCTTCTTCCATATCGAGACGTGGGAAGATTGGTGTTCCTTTAGCAACTACAGTGACATTTGTAGGGAAATCAGCTAAACTTAAGTTTTCAAGGCTAGAAACTTCTGCTAGACCAAGTTGAGTCAAAACTGCACGACTAGTTTCCATCATAAATGGCTCAATCAAGTGGGCTACGACGCGAAGACTAGCTGCTAAGTGACTCATAACACTTGCCAATTGGTCACGATGCGCTTCATCCTTAGCTAAGACCCAAGGTGCTGTCTCATCGATGTATTTGTTGGTACGTGAGATAAGAGTCCAGACTGCCTCAAGCGCACGTGGATAGTCAACTGCTTCCATGTAGGTGTGGTAGTCAGCGATTGATTGTTCTGCAACGTCAGCAAGTGCATTATCAAAGTCTGTCACACCTTCTACGTAGGCAGGAATCTGCCCATCAAAGTACTTGTTAATCATGGAAACCGTACGGTTAAGGAGGTTTCCGAGGTCATTTGCCAATTCATAGTTGATACGTCCTACATAGTCTTCCGGAGTGAAGGTTCCGTCTGAACCAACCGGAAGGCTACGCATGAGGTAGTAACGAAGTGGATCGAGACCAAAACGCTCTATCAACATTTCAGGGTAAACAACATTCCCTTTAGACTTAGACATCTTGCCGTCTTTCATGACAAACCATCCATGCCCAATCAAACGTTCTGGCAATTTGATATCCAACATCATGAGAAGGATTGGCCAGTAGATTGAGTGGAAACGAAGAATGTCTTTTCCGACCATGTGGAAGACTGTTCCATTCCAGAACTTATCAAAGTTAGCGTGTTCTTCTTGATCGTAGCCAAGAGCTGTCACATAGTTGAGCAGAGCATCAAACCAAACGTAGACAACGTGTTTTGGATTTGATGGGACTGGTACACCCCAGGTAAAGGTTGTACGTGATACCGCTAAATCTTCCAAACCTGGCTCGATAAAGTTTTTCAACATTTCATTGAGACGACCATCAGGAGTGATGAAGTCAGGATGTGATTTGAAAAATTCGACCAAACGATTTTGGTACTTGCTGAGGCGAAGGAAGTAAGACTCTTCTGAAACCCATTCCACCTCGTGACCTGATGGAGCGATACCGCCCGTTACATTTCCAGCTTCATCACGGAAAACTTCCGCAAGCTGACTTTCTGTAAAGAATTCTTCATCTGAAACTGAATACCAACCAGAGTATTCACCCAAGTAGATATCATCTTGAGCAAGTAAGCGTTCAAAGACTTGCGCTACTACTTTTTCATGGTAGTCATCAGTTGTCCGGATAAATTTATCGTAAGAAATGTCTAACAATTTCCAGAGTTCCTTGACCCCAACTGCCATTCCATCAACATATGCCTGTGGTGTAACTCCGGCTTCTTCAGCTTTCTGCTGAATCTTTTGACCGTGCTCATCTAGACCCGTCAAATAGAAAACATCGTAGCCCATGAGACGCTTGTAGCGAGCCAGAACATCACAGGCAATAGTTGTATAAGCAGACCCGATATGGAGTTTACCACTCGGATAGTAGATAGGGGTTGTAATATAAAACGATTGTTTTTCAGTCATTTTTTAATCCTTTCAAGGCTAATGAAACCTTTTTTGATAACACCTCATTATACCATATTTTGCAAGGTTTGAGAAAAGACAGTCACCCACAGTAAATATAATTAAAAAACCAGAAATTATTCTAGGTTTAATAGGTCACAACATTCAAATTCCGACTCTCATACTCCGCGATGAAGGTATTCAAAATATCAGTATAGCCGTCTTTAGACAGCCTTTCCACCAGCCATTCCTCTGTTTTGCCAATAGACTTTATAATATTAATTTGAACAAGATTATTTGGTGATAAGGTGGATTTAGTTTTTTTACGCCTCTTTATTCGACGATGAGTTAGCTGTTTCGTTCCAGACAGACCCGCTTGACTTGCTAGTGCTAGAAGATGCAAGCGAAACCCCATTTTTCTGACTGGTCTGACTCAAAACATAAATATAGAAAATCTTTCTTACTTCCCAAGCTTCTTGAAATCACTTTGCTATAAATCAGTTCTAAATTTTGTTATAATAAACTCAGCAAACTTCTACTAGAAAAGGAAATTTTATGAAACTCATTTCTTGGAATATTGACTCTCTCAACGCTGCATTGACCAGTGATTCTGCCCGCGCTCAGCTCTCTCAAGCCGTCCTTCAGACCTTGCAAACAGAAAATGCAGATATTATCGCCATTCAGGAAACAAAACTATCTGCGACAGGTCCGACAAAAAAACACTTGGAAATTTTGACAAATCTTTTCCCAAGCTACGAAAACACTTGGCGTTCCTCCCAAGAGCCGGCTCGCAAGGGCTATGCAGGAACCATGTTCCTCTACAAAAAAGAACTGACGCCAACCGTAACCTTCCCAGAAATCGGTGCTCCATCAACCATGGATGTCGAAGGACGCATCATTACGCTGGAATTTGACGACTTCTTCGTCACTCAGGTTTATACACCTAATGCTGGCGATGGCCTCAAACGCTTGGATGACCGTCAAGTCTGGGATGCCAAATACGCTGAATACTTGGCAACACTAGATCAACAAAAACCAGTCCTCGCTACTGGCGACTACAATGTGGCCCACAAGGAAATCGACCTGGCCAATCCAGCTAGCAACCGCCGTTCACCAGGATTTACCGATGAAGAGCGCGCTGGCTTCACCAACCTGCTGGCTAAAGGCTTTACCGATACCTTCCGCCATTTACACGGCGATATCCCTAACCAATATACTTGGTGGGCACAACGTAGCAAGACTTCTAAAATTAACAACACAGGCTGGAGAATCGACTACTGGCTGACCAGCAACCGCGTGGCTGACAAGGTGACCAAATCTGATATGATTGACTCCGGTGCGCGCCAAGACCACACACCCATTGTCATGGAGATTGAACTCTAAGGAGAAAACGAATGGACTATCAAGCCGTCATTCCCGAATTTGTGGTATCCAACATCGAAAAGTCGCGCCACTTCTACTGTGACTTGCTGGGATTCTCTGTCGAATACGAACGTCCAGAGGAGAAATTTCTCTTCCTCTCACTTGAAGACTGCCAACTTATGCTAGAAGAAGGCAGCACAGAAGAATTAGCCCATCTGGCCTATCCTTTCGGACGTGGTGTCAATATTTCCTTTGGCATTGAGGATGTTCCTCAGCTCCACCAAAAACTGCTGGAAGCTGACTATCCCATCTATCGTCCGCTGACAAAAAGAGAATTTCGAGTGGGAGATAACTTTATCTACCCTCATGAGTTTGCAATTTTGGATCCAGATGGTTATTTTTTAAGATTTAGTGAATAAGAAGAGGCTGGGACAAAAGTCCTAGCCTCTCAATTGTCTTTGGATTGTCGAGCAAGACGCAGTGGTTGAGTGGGCTCTACTACGCTGATTTCATCAGCTTTTACAGCCCTACTCAACTGTGCGGAGGTGGGACAATGAAATCGAATTCTAACGAATTACCGATTTCTGTCCCACTCTCTTTTAAATGTCTTTAAAGTTATAGAGTTGCGGATAGTGATCGCACTCAGGATTTTTAGGATGGCAGATGGCCCGGCCAAAGTAAATCATGGCCTGATGGGCAGGCAGCCAACGTTCCGGTGGGAGAACATCCATTACTCGCTTTTCTACTTCAAGTGGCGTTGCGGACTTTTTAACGATATCATGGTGCTTGCAAATCCGCTCCACATGGGTATCGACAGCAAAAGCTGGAATGCCAAATCCCACACTCATGACAACATTGGCCGTTTTGCGGCCGACTCCCGCTAGACTTTCCAATTCTGCCCGCGTTTGTGGTACTTGGCCGTCAAAGTCGTCCAAAAGCTGCTGAGCACATTTCTTCAAAAACTTGGCCTTGTTGCGATAGAGCCCTAGGCGGGAGATATATTTAGCAATGTCTGCTTCACCAGCCATAGCCATGTCTTGAGGACTTGGATAGGCTTCAAACAGAGCCGGCGTTACCTTATTGACCGCAGCATCTGTCGTCTGAGCCGACAGCATGACCGCAACCAAAAGCTCAAAGTGATTGCGAAAATCCAGACTAGGCTTAGCGTCAGGGAAGAGAGCAATAATCTCTTCAATCACATGACGAGCCCGTTTTTTTGATAAAACCATGATTCTTCTTTCTAAGATTGAGATAGATTTATTATATCATGAAAAGCTTTTTAATGTCATTAGGAGCTTCTACTGACACGCTTTCTAACCCAGATTCGATTATACAATCTACTTGAACCACATTCTCTAAAAGAAAAATCATGACATCTTGTATATTCTTTCCTAAATATTTCTCTTTTCAATGCAGATTTCCTGTTGATGGGACTGGAATTTATTTTTTCCATCCCACTTGATACTCCTTATACCTATTTCCATCAAGAAGAAGTTCTTCACTATTTAAAGGTTTACAGTTCTTCTTCATCATCAATCAAAAAGAAATCATAATCTTTGAAAATAAAAGTATAGATACCAGTCTGTAACCAAGACAAACCTGTCAACTAGTTCAAAATAGAGGATCAAATATTCGTCACAAAGAAACCTATATTCTAGGAAACACTATATTAGTTTCAAATCATTTAAATTTAGGTTTGAGCCAAAATTCTTGGATATTGCCATGCCCATCAATACCAGCAATAGTATTTCTGAAAAATTCAACATGGTTAAGATCTTCCCTTAAAATTTTAGAGCCAATTTTAAGCCAACCCGATTGCACATCATAATATGTTTCCCAATTGTAAGCATAGTCAATGCGAAAACTATCTCCCCCATTAATATCATTATCTGTAACAACAATAACACCTTTATCAGATTTAGGAGGCACCAAACTTGTTTTTAACCAAGAAAAGTCGTTATGATACCCCCAAAGTTGGGTGGATTCCATATTTTCTGAATTAAAACCTAAAAATAAATATATAAAACTAAAAGTAATATCGCTAGTTATTGTTGGAGTAGCTATTAATTCCTTTGTATCTGTTTTATATATTAACTCCTCTTGCTGATTATACTCTTTCTTTATTATTTTAAACATATTTTCCTACCTATTAAGAAAATCAAGGTGTACAATTTGATTTGTATCTAAATCAACAACTAATTCACATAAATATAATATTTTTTCACTAACCTTCTCTAAAAGATCTATATCATATTTTAAAAAATAGAAGCATTATAATTCTTCCTCATCTTTAATAATATAGACCCAAAAATTCTTGGGCTTACTTACCTACCTACATATGTTTTTCGACATCACTTTCCCGGCAAGGTGGAAGATCATCTTACAAAATATCAAATGAAATTGTTTAGAAGCCTTATCCACAACTTCAACAAACTGGTAAAAAATTCTATGTTAGAAAAAAAGAGGCTTCCAATCCATTCGCCTCTTTACTTGTGACTAAATCTTTCCTATTTCTTGATTTCAGTCTGTTTTTTTATTATCTAACACAATTGGATGTTCTCTATTTCATTTTGTCGTTCTATTTGACTACAGATGAATATAATAGCCTTTTTATCAAGCCTTATCTTCTCACAGCCCCAACTCTTCATACGCCTTCCGGTAGCCAATCTGCAAGATTTGGTTATCTCGAACCAAGAGCGGTCGTTTAATCAGCATACCGTCTGTTGATAATAAATCTGCAGCTTCCTGAGCTGTCATATGTGGAACTTTTTCTTTGAGTCCTAGTTCACGGTATTTGAGTCCGCTGGTATTGAAAAAGGACTTGATCTCAAAATCAGAATTCTGGATCCAGTCTAGAAGTTGGTCCCGGCTAGGTGTATTTTGGACAATATCTACCGCTTCAAAGTCCACTCCTAATTGATTGAGCTCAGCCTTGGCCTTACGGCAGGTAGAGCATTTTGGGTATTCGATAAATTGTAACATAGTTCACCTCAATTTTTTTCTATCAATCTCTCTTGCTTCATGGTTTAAAAGCCAGAGCTTTTTATCTAAACCACCAGCATATCCTGTCATTTGTCCTTGACTTCCCAAAACGCGATGGCAGGGAATGATAACGGAAAATGGATTCCGACCAACAGCTCCTCCGACCGCTTGAGCAGAAGCAACATCAAGGTCTCTGGCAATTTGCCCATAAGTCACCGTCTGCCCTTTAGGAATCTGACTCAAATAGTTCCAAACGCGCTTTTGAAAATCAGTCCCTGCATCTGCTAAAGTCAAACTTGAGAAATCTACATCCTGACTAGCAAAGTAGGCATCAAGAAGCTGAGCAGTCTGCTCGAGAAAGGGATTGCTTGCTTCAATTACTTGTCCACTTAGACCACGCTCAAAATATTTCTGACCAACAAACCAAGCACCTCTCAGTCCGCTTTCATCCGCAACCAAAGAAAGAGGACCCAAAGGAGAATGATAGATCATTTTATAATAAGTCAACTTTTTTAGTCCCTTTCTTGTCTTTTAGCTCTCAGTCACTTGTATGATTACTGGTGATAGGTTGAGTACAAGTCACTCTTATTCAAACCATATTTTTTCGCAACTTCTTTGATAGCCTTGCTTTTTTGACTGCCGGTTTCAATGAGAAAATCAATTTCAGCCAATAATTCCTCTTCTGATTTATCAGCTTTCTCCTCACTAGCACCGTCTACAATCAGTAGGCACTCACCCTTGAGTGGCTCATCACCAATGGCTTCCAGTAATTCAGATATCAGTCCCCGCTGGTATTCTTCATAAATCTTTGTCAACTCGCGAACTAGAACTACCTGTCTGTCTCCATAAACTTCCAGCATATTTTCCAAAGTCGACTTGACCCGATGGGGGGATTCATAAAAAATCTGCGTCTCGGGATAAGCCTTCTTGCTTTCAAAAAATTCTTTTTGCTGGCCTTTTTTTCTAGGAAGAAAACCAAAAAAAATGTGGGGTTGAGGAGCCAAACCACTAGCAATCAGAGCTGAAATTCCGGCAGAGGGACCTGGCACTGATACGACAATGATGTTTTCTGCAATGGCAGCTTTTACCAAGTCGTGGCCTGGATCCGAAATACAGGGGAGACCTGCATCTGATACCTGGGCAAGATCATGACCTTCTTTTAAAAGAGCAATGATTTCTGGGATCCTGGCTCTGGAATTGTGGTCATGAAAACTGATTAGCTTGGTCGAAATATCGAAATAATCCAACAAGCGACCAGTATTACGTGTATCCTCTGCCGCAATATAATCCACTTTCTCAAGAGTTTCTAACATACGAGTGCTAGTATCCTGCAGGTTACCAATCGGAGTCGCCACCAGATAGAGCTTACCATAGGATGACGTATCTTTAAAACTTCTCTGAATTTGCATGGCTACTCCCTGAACAATAATTCATTACAAAAGGCGCATTCTTCTTCGTCATTATCTCGTCTTTGACCATAGAAGTCTGTGCATATATGAAAACCATCCAAATAAATCCGTTCAAGATTCTCGCGTCCTTGACCGCCACCTTTACTTGGTCCTGTTTTTTCCACTTCTCCGAGTCGTTCTCTTAGCTTGTCATTCTCCAAGCGCAGAACTGTATTTTCCTCAATAACACTCTTTAGATTTTTTTTAATTGCTTCTACTTCAGCCAGAGTTAGCATTAGATTTTGTGAAAAATCATCTAAAGCGTCAAATATTTCTCTTTTATCCATATCTATTTTTCTCCTTAGCTACGCTTTGCTGGCTGTATGATCATATATTCCAAAGCATTTTGGAAACTCACATTTGCCCGCCACATTTTTCGAGATTGAAACAATCTATCTAAAGAAGTCCGACCACTTTCTTTCTCTATATGTTGAGAAAATAAAATCTCTAGAATCCTAAAAATCTGGTCCTGTTTTTCTTTATCATCAGCCAAACTGCTTAATCTAGCAACCTGTAAAAAGGCCAAATCATTCTTAGCAAGACAAAGATCAACAAAGCGCTGACAGACTTGTGTTACATCAAAGAAGGATTTGCTAGTCTGCAAGTTTTGAGCTTCCTCCAAAGTCTGGCTATAAGCTACAAGAAGCTGCGCCTGGTCCTTAAGCAAGCCAGACTCTTCCAATTTCGCTACCAAATAATCTTCATTTTTTGGGAAATGAAAGACCTGAGTCCGACTTTTAATCGTAGGTAAGATCAAATTTTCATCACTGGTCAGAAGGAAAATATATACCTCACTTTGAGGTTCTTCTATCATTTTTAAGAGAGAATTTGCTGCATTCAGGTGCATTTTTTCTGCCTCACAAATGATAAATACCTGCTCATTACCTTCTACTCCGCTCTGTGAAAAATTCTTGAGTAGCTCTCGTATACGTTCTGTCTTGATGATTTGATTTTGTGGGCGAACCACTGTAACATCTGAAAAATCTTCCTCAGCAATCAGTCGACAAGACCGGCATTCACCACATGGCCAAACACCCATCTTATTCTGACAGAAACGGCTCTGAGCTAATTTCTGGGCCAGATCAAAGCTGGCAAAATTTCCTGTAAAAAGATAAGCATGGTTCAGCTTATCTTGCTCTAGAATTCGTTCAAAACGATCAACAATTTTAGGTTGAAGTTCCTTTAATTCATTAATGTTCATGATTTACTATTTAAATGCTGGTTTAAGACAGCTAGGCTATCTTTTACAACATCTTCCAAAGCCTGGCTGGCATCAATTTTAACTAGGCGTTCTGGATCCTTTTCCAAGCTATAGAGATAACCCTGACGGACTCGTTGATGCATTTCCAGTCCCTCTAAGTCAAGACGGTTGACCTCACGATTCTTATTTTTAGCGATGCGAGCAAGACCTTCTTCGACATCTAAATCAAAATACAAGGTTAGATCTGGCTTAAGACCATCCGTTGCAAATTGATTGAGCCATTCAATATCTGCCACATCTAAACCACGACCAAAACCTTGATAGGCAACAGAACTATCAATGAAGCGATCCATGATAACTAATTTACCAGCTTCTAAGGCAGGAAGCACTTTTTCTATCAAATGCTGTCTACGACTGGCAATATAAAGTAAAAGTTCTGTCTTCCCATCCATCTCTGTATTATTCTGGTCCAATATTACTTCTCGAATAGCCTCTGAAATTGGGACTCCACCAGGCTCTCTAGTTGTCACTACCTGATGCCCTTTGGCTTCTAATATCGGTACTAAAGCTTCTAAAACGCTAGATTTCCCAGCTCCATCCGGTCCTTCTAGCGAAACTAATAATCCTCTTTTCATACGTTCCTTTTCTATGCTTATAGAGCAAGGAATGCTCCTATAATGCTCTTATATACTTGGCAGTCCGTTCGTCTTTTCTCTAGTTTGTATGCAAACACAAGAAACTTACAGACTCCTTACTGCCAGAAAGCAATACTCGTTCTATTTTTTTACAATTCTTTTACTATTTTATCAAAAAAAATCATTAAATTCATTACATAAGTTAGAAACATTTGATACAATATAAAAAGGAAATTTTTTGGAGGAGATTCTTATGCTGAGATTAAAAAACATACTTTGGATTATATTTGGTGCAGGTCTTTTTTCTTTTGGGATCAATTATTTAGCTATTCCCAATCATTTATTTGAAGGTGGAGTCACTGGGGTTACCCTCATTACCTACTATTTATTTAAACTTCCGGTTTCCGTTATGAACCTAGTGATCAACTTCCCTCTCTTCTTCTTTGCTTGGAAGATTCTGGGGAAACAATCTTTCTTCTACAGCCTGATAGGAACATTCTCTGTATCTGCTTGGCTGGCCATTTTTGAAAAAATTCCCTTTGTAGTAGATTTAGACGGAGACTTGGTCATTGTGTCTTTGATAGCTGGTATCATCCTCGGAGCCGGACTAGGAATCATTTTCAACGCCGGTGGAACAACCGGAGGTTCCGATATTATTGCTCGAATTTTAAATAAATACACCCATATTTCTATCGGAAAACTCATGTTTGCCGTTGACTTCTTTGTTCTTTTCTTAGTCGTGATTGTCTTTAAAGACTTGCGTCTTGTAACTTATACACTAGTATTTGTCTTTATTGCTTCCCGTGTTATTGATCTGATCGCCGAAGGTGGTTATGCTGGTAAAGGTTTCTTAGTCGTTACTGGAAAATCTGAAGAATTAGCACAGGCTGTTGTTGAGGAACTTGATCGAGGTGTGACCTTGCTAAATGGTACTGGTTACTACACAAAGCAAGACTACAAAGTCATCTACTGCGTCTTAGCTCGAAATGAAATGCAACAGATGAAAGAAATTATCCATCGAATTGATCCTCATGCCTTTATCACAATTACAGAGGCTCACGAGATTTTAGGGGAAGGATTTACATTAGACGAAAACAAACAACCAATCGCTCGTTAACAATAGATCCACACAAAAAGGAATCCAAAATTTGGATTCCTTTTTATTTGCTTCCAACGTTAATCCGGTTAATCGCCCGTTGCAGAGCAATCTTAGCCCGGCGCTCTTGGTCAATCAAGTGCTTGTCGTGTGCTTCTTCGATTTCTTGCTCAGCTCGAAGTTTAGCTCGCTCAGCCCGGCTGATATCAATATCTCGCTCACGCTCAGCTGAGTCCGCCACAATCGTAATGACATTATCTGCAATTTCAATGATTCCGCCATTGACTGCTACCCAGTCGATATGTTTATCATCATCGACCCGGCGTACCTTGACCTGATCTACTTCTAAAACAGCTATGGTATTGATGTGACGAGGTAAAATCCCCAACTCTCCATCAATGGTCTTTACGGAAACAAATGCAGCATGGTGGTCATAAACGAGACCGTCCGGAGTAACGATTTGTACTGTCATTTGAGCCATCATTCACCTCTTAGAATCCCATTTTTTCTGCTTTAGCCAGAACATCCTCGATAGAACCCACTCCACGGAAGGCATCTTCTGGTAACTTGTCATGTTTTCCTTCAAGAATTTCTTTGAAGCCTCGAACAGTTTCAGCTACTGGTACATAAGAACCAGGTTGACCTGTAAATTGCTCTGCCACATTAAAGTTTTGTGATAGGAAGAATTGGATCCGACGTGCACGAGCAACCAGAGTTTTCTCTTCATCAGACAATTCGTCCATACCTAGAATTGCAATGATATCCTGCAATTCGTGATAGCGTTGTAAGACTCGCTTAACTTCAGCAGCTACCGCGTAGTGCTCTTCTCCAACAATCTCAGGTGCCAAGGCACGAGAGCTTGAAGCGAGTGGGTCAACGGCTGGGTAAATCCCCAATTGTACCAACTTACGTTCCAAGTTTGTCGTTGAATCCAAGTGAGCGAAGGCTGTTGCTGGCGCAGGGTCAGTATAGTCATCCGCTGGCACATAGATAGCCTGGATAGAGGTTACAGAACCCTTCTTAGTTGATGTGATACGCTCTTGGAGTTGCCCCATTTCTGTCGCAAGTGTTGGTTGGTAACCAACGGCAGATGGCATACGACCCAAAAGGGCAGATACTTCAGAACCAGCTTGAGTAAAGCGGAAGATGTTATCGATAAAGAGAAGCACGTCTTGGCCTTCTACATCACGGAAATATTCGGCAATTGTCAAACCAGTTAGGGCAACACGCATACGTGCTCCTGGTGGTTCATTCATCTGACCAAAGACCATGGCAGTTTTCTCGATAACGCCAGATTCTTTCATTTCCCAGTAAAGGTCGTTCCCTTCACGAGTCCGTTCTCCAACACCAGTAAATACTGAGATACCACCGTGTTCTTGGGCAATGTTGTGAATCAATTCTTGGATCAAGACGGTCTTCCCAACTCCGGCACCACCGAAGAGTCCAACCTTCCCACCTTTCAGATATGGTGCTAGAAGGTCGATAACCTTGATTCCTGTTTCCAGGATTTCAGATGAAGTTGATAACTCATCAAAGGTCGGTGCTTTCTTATGAATTGGTTGACGTTCTGCATCATCCCCAAACGGTGCATCCAAGTCAATAGTGTCCCCAAGGACATTGAAGACTCGACCTAAGGTTTCTTTACCAACCGGTACAGAAATCGGACGACCTGTGTCAAGAACCTCCAGACCACGTGTCAAACCATCAGTTGACTCCATGGCGATAGTCCGAACCACTCCATCACCAAGCTCAAGAGCTACTTCAAGGACGATTTTTGATTTTTTCTCATCATTTTTATAGACTACAAGTGCATTATTTATCTCAGGTAGCTTATCTCCAGCTGCAAACGCAACGTCTACGACTGGCCCGATTACCTGAGTAATTTTGCCTGAGCTCATGTTATTTCCCTCGTTTAATTTCTAATTAATCAGTGGCCTATTCTAGGGCACTAGCACCCGCCACAATTTCAGTAATTTCCTGCGTAATGGCAGCCTGCCGAGCGCGGTTGTACTGAATCGTCAAATCACTGATGACTTTTTTAGCATTATCAGTCGCTGTCTGCATGGCCGTCATGCCGGCAGCATTTTCAGCTGTCTTAGCATCAATAATAGCTCCATAAATCATGCTCTCAGCAAACTGAGGCAACAATTGGTCCAAAATAGCTTCCCGACTAGATTCTAATTCCAAATTAACGGTATAATCTTCGTCAGCTTCATTTGGATCCAAGTCAATAATTGGTAGCATTTGCTCAATCCGCATCTGACTAGTCAGACTATTGACGTGATGGTTGTAACAGACATAGAGCTCATCAAAGAGTTCATTTTGATACATCTCGATGGCCTTGTTAATAATCTTACGAACCTCATCAAAGCTTGGTTGATCAGCTAAGCCACGCAGTTCATAAACCGGCTGAACCCCTCTAGCTCGACAAAAGTCCGCCCCGACACCTCCAATACAGAGAATCTCAAAATCATCTCCCATTGGATGGTATTCTGCCTTCAGCTCCATCATGGCTTTAAGAATGGTGGCATTATAGCCACCAACCAAGCCACGGTCAGAAGTGATAACAATGTAACCTGTTTTTTTGACTGGTCTGCTTGTCAGCATAGGATGGTATTTAGCATTTTCTGCCTCATGTCCATGAAGCAAATCCGTTAAGAGTTTCCGAACCTTGGAAGCATAAATTTGAAAGTTCTTAGCTGCTTCCTCGGATTTTCCTAACTTAGCCGCTGATACCATTTGCATGGCATTAGTGATTTGACTGGTGTTTTTTGTGGATGCAATTTTATTTTTGATATCGTTCAATGAAACTGCCATCTGACACCTCTATTCTTATTTAAAGCTAGACTGATTGACAAACTCAGTAATAGCGGCATCCAGAACTTCCTCACTCGGAAGATCCTTAGTCGTCCGGATTGTTTCATAAATACCTTCTTGATGTGCATCAAAGTAGGCAAATAATTCTTCCTCAAAGCGAAGAATGTCATCAACCGGAACACTGTCCAAGAAGCCGTGGGTCAAAGCGTAGAGAATAACTACTTGTTTTTCCACAGGAAGTGGCTTATGAACTGGCTGTTTCAATACTTCTACTGTTCGACGACCACGATTTAGTTTTGCTTGAGTCGCAGCATCCAAGTCGCTACCAAATTTGGTAAAGGCTTCTAGCTCACGATAGGAAGCCAAGTCAATCCGCAAGGTTCCGGCTACCTTCTTCATAGCCTTGATCTGAGCTGAACCTCCAACCCGCGATACTGAAGAACCCGCATCAATCGCTGGACGAACACCTCCGTTGAAGAGGCCATCACTCAAGAAAATTTGTCCGTCAGTGATTGAAATCACGTTGGTAGCGATATAGGCTGAGATATCGCCCGCCTGAGTTTCAATAAATGGCAGAGCTGTGATAGAACCTCCACCTAATTCGTCAGAAACCTTAGCTGAACGCTCTAAGAGACGACTGTGAAGATAGAAGACATCCCCTGGGAATGCTTCACGGCCTGGTGGGCGACGAAGAAGGAGGGACAATTCACGATAGGCTACCGCTTGTTTTGACAAATCATCATAGACAATCAAAACATGTTTGCCATTGTACATAAACTCTTCCGCCATTGCTACACCAGCGTAAGGAGCAAGGTAAAGCAATGGAGAAGGTTGTGAAGCAGATGCAGTCACGACAATCGTATAGTCAAGTGCACCATACTGGCGGAGCGTTTCTACCTGTGTACGAACTGTTGATTCTTTCTGACCAATAGCTACATAGATACAGATCATATCTTGGCCTTTTTGGTTTAGAATCGCATCAATAGCAATGGTTGTCTTACCAGTCTGACGGTCCCCAATGATCAATTCCCGTTGGCCACGACCAATCGGAACCAAGGCATCGATCGCCTTGAGACCAGTCTGCAAAGGTTCAGAAACTGATTTCCGTTGCATAACACCTGGAGCAGGCGTTTCAACTGGCCGTGTTTTATCTGTTGCAATCTCGCCCAGACCATCTACCGGCCGACCTAAAGGATCCACAACACGTCCAATCAAAGCTTCCCCTACAGGAACTTCCATGATCTTACCTGTACGTCGGATGGTATCCCCCTCACGAATATCAGTAAAATCTCCTAAAATAATAATCCCAACATCGTTTGATTCTAAGTTTTGCGCCATCCCGTAAGAGCCGTTTTCAAAGACTAAGAGCTCTCCACTCATGGCATTATCCAGCCCATGCGCACGCGCAATTCCGTCACCAACATAGGTTACTACACCTGTCTCAGTAACATCAAAATCCGGCTGGAAATTTTCAATTTGTTGCTTAATTAAAGCGCTGATTTCTTGTGCGTTAATTGCCAAAAGAACACCACTTTCTATTTCAATTTTTCTTTAACTGCTTTCAACTGACGCTTAATGCTTGTGTCAATTATCTTATGATTGGCTGTGATGGCAAAGCCTCCAATCAAGCTCCCATCCAAATTTTCCTTAATGGAACGAACCTTGAGGTTCATCTTCTTCTCAATCACAGGAATAAGCCGAGCCTTCTGCTCTTCTGATAATCCCTCCACTGAATGGATAGTTACCTCAAATTCATTGGTTTCCTTCTCGATTTTCTTCAAGATATCGAGTAAGATTGGATAAAAGAAGTCTTCCCGTCCATTTTTTACTAGGACTTCGATCAAGTTGTTAACCAAGACCGAATCACATGTTTGAAACAAACGAAGAACCTTACTTTTTTCAGCTTGACTGACGCCAATATGCGATAAAAAGTCAGCAAGATGGGTTTCTTCAAAAATCCCCTTAATCTGACTTAGCTCTCTAAATACATCTCTTTGCTGATTTTTTTCAAGCACTATTTGGACAAATGGAGCAGCATACTTTTCAACGGTCGCATCGCTTCTCTTGTCCATTAGGCATCTCCTAGCTTGTCGATATAACTGTCAATCAATTGACTTTGAGCTTCCTTGTCTAAGGTTTGGCCAATAATCTTACTAGCCAAATCAATTGACAAATCTGCCACATCACCCTTGATTGATTTTAAAGCTTCTGCTTTTGATTGAGCAATTTCTTGATTTGCCTTTTGCTTCAATCGGCTAACTTCTTCTGTCGTGTCAGCTAAAATACTCGCTTTGTTTTTCTCAGCTGTTTCTTTAGCTGTTTCAACAATAGTAGCAGCTTCTTCACGGCTTCCTACCAATGCTTCTTCACGCTTTTGCGCTAAATCTTCTGCCTTTTTGCGAGCAGATTCTGCTCCATCAATATCGTCTGAAATCTTTTGAGCACGCTGGTCTAAAATCCCGATAATATTACCCCAAGCAAACTTCTTAATGAGAAATACTAAAAGAAGAAAGGAGCCGGCAATCAGGATAAAGTTGCCAATAATTTCACCTACGGTTATATTCATTTTATCTATCCTTTCTTTTTATTCTTCCTCACCATTAATTTTCTTACCAAGATACATAGATGTTAGCATGGTAAAAACATAGGCTTGGATACAGGAAATGAAGATGGAAAAACCAGTCCAAACCATGTTCATAATAAAGGCAATTGGATACCAATACGCTGCTTGATGTGCCCAAGTCAAGAGCAAACCAGCCAATACTTCACCTGCAAAAATATTCCCATAAATCCGCAAGGCTAGCGAAGCAAAATTGGTAAATTCTTCCAAGATATTCATGGGTGTCATGATACCTGGAGTCACAAAACCTTTTAGATATCCTTTTATACCTTGACGACGGATTCCCTCAACGTGACAGAATACCGTCACTAAAAGAGAGAACCCCAAGTCAAAAGCGAGATTGGCTGTCGGCGATGTCCAGAGATTGAAACCATTGGTTGTCTGAACCTTGGCCATTAATCCCAAGTTATTAGCCACCGTTACGAAAAGAAAGAGGGAAAATAGAAAAAGCGAATAATTCTTCATATAATGCTCACCAACATTTCCCTTGGTAAAATCTATAACGAAATCATAGATGTATTCCAGAGCATTCTGCTTTCTTGACGGTTTAATCGTCATTTTTCGACTTGCCCAATAAACAAGTCCAAAAGTTACAAACACCGTTAGCAAAGTCATGGCCAGCAGGGTCAAATCAAAGGTCACAGGACCCACATTGATAGTTGGATTAATACTTTCTTCCAACAGATGACACCCCCTTTTCTAAAGAGAATACTTTCTTATTTGATAACAAAGGACATAGCCAACGTTACAAAGAAAGTACCTTCAACAAAGGCTACTCCCAAGATTAGGAGACTTCTCAATTGACCGATAATTTCTGGCTGACGAGACGCTGCCTTAAATAGATTACTCATAATCATACCTTCAGCAAGCGATACGCCAAAGCAGGCCAAACAAAGTCCTAAATATGTTAAATTCATGATGAATTCTCCTTTTGTGTTTTTAAAATTACTTCCTTAGTTTAGTCCTAAAAAACTGTTTTGTCAAATGTTTTTATACATTGTAAGCGATTTTAATTTATTACCCTTTTCTTCATTAAATATAGTAAATAAAAACCGCTATATTTCGCTATTTCTTTCTCTTTTTTTCCTGAAAGATGGCTTTTAAATAGGACAAAAGTGCTAAAACTGTTCTTCTTTGTCAAATCAACAATAATAAATTGACAAATGTTGCTAATTAAAATATGAAAAGAATACTCCCCCAGCAAATGCCACAAAGATAGCCGACTAGCACATCCTTTGGATAGTGTACCCCGCCAATCACGCGCACTATGGCAAGCCCTGCTGAAAGCAAGAGACAGATAAGCCCCGGTAGCCAAAAAAAGTGGAACAGACACATAGAAATCAAGGCTGATGAGAAAACATGACGGCTGGGCATGGACTTGCCTAATGTATCCTTAGCCAGCAAAGGCTGAATAGCCCATTTTTCGTAAGGGCGTGCTTGATTCAGCCGTTTGCGAATAGCTGACAACAGAGCAAATCCAATAGCTGGTAGGAGCCAAAAAGCAAGCAATCCTTTCCACCCTTTATTTATATAGGCACTAAGCAGGACTAGTCCATAGACTAGGGGCATGAAAATTATCATCGCCCGATTAAAATAAGCAAATCCCTTCACCCACTGAGGTCGACTACGAAAGGGAGCCGTTAAGTGTCGATAAAAAGTCGTATAGTCTTTCAAACCCTACCACCGTTTTTCAAATAAGTTAAGCTCATATGTTCTTTCTAATTTCGGTTTTAATTTTGGCAGTTTAAAATGCGATCCCAGTTGAATACCAAAAGAGACTAAGCACAAAGTCTCAACCTCTTAATATTCATAATTGTCAAAGAATACTACTTCTCTAAGTTCCAGATTTCCTTAGCATATTGCTCAATGGTATCATCTGAGGTAAACTTGTCAGATGTAGCAATGTTAATCAAACTCATGCGTGCCCATTTTTCTTTGTCACGATAGAGAGCATCAATCTTCTCTTGAGCTTCTACATAGGAATGGAAATCTTCCAAGAGGAAGTATTCGTCATTGTGGGTGATGAGGGCTTCGTAGATTTCAGAGCCTTCTTCACGAACGTTTGGAATGGTTCCGTTGACAAAGGTGTCGACCACTCGACGAATGTCTGGATTGCTCTCATAGACACCGCGTGAGTAGTAATCGTGGCGAGCATAGTGCTCGTAAACTTGGTCCTTGTCCATTCCGAAGATGACAATGTTGTCATCACCGACCTCGTCCTTGATTTCGATATTAGCTCCGTCCAGTGTAGCTAGGGTAATGGCACCTGTCATCATGAACTTCATATTGGAAGTACCAGAAGCTTCCTTGGAAGCCAGAGAAATCTGCTCAGATACATCTGCTGCTGGAATGATGAGCTCAGCTAGGCTGACTCGGTAGTTTTCCAGAAAAACAACCTTGAGTTTGCCTTGCAGGCTTTCATCCTTGTTGACCAGATTGGCCATTTCATTGATCAGTTTGATAACAGACTTGGCAAAGTGGTAGCCCGGAGCAGCCTTGGCGCCGAAAATAAAGACACGTGGCACCATATCCTTATCAGGATTGTCCTTAAGGTCCCAGTAGAGCTTGATGATATGAAGCAGGTTGAGTAGCTGACGCTTGTAGGCGTGGAGGCGTTTTACCTGGACATCAAAGATAGCTTCTGTAGAAACTTCTACCCCTGTTGATTCCTTGATGAAGTTAGCCAGACGAGCCTTAGCTTCTTGCTTAACCCGATAGAAATCGCCCAGCACTTGCTTGTCATCCTTGAATTCCAAAAGCTTACGCAGCTCATGGATATCACTTCTCCAGCCCTTACCAATTAGTTTATCAATCTCAGCTGATAAAGGCTCATCCGCAATTTGCAACCAGCGGCGTTGGATAATCCCGTTGGTTTTGTTATTAAATTTCTCTGGATAGATAGCATAAAAGTCACGCAAGGTATCTTCTTTGAGCAATTCAGTATGGAGTTTGGCAACCCCGTTAATCGAATGACCGCCAATGATCGCCAAATGAGCCATGTGGATTTGATTGTCTTTGACGATCCGAGTATTTTCAATGATTTGCGGAGCAATACCGCGACTAGCCATTTCTGTCACATAACGGTTATCGATTTCCAAGATAATTTGATAGACCCGAGGCAGGACATTCTTAAAGAGTTCAGCATCCCATTTTTCCAAAGCTTCAGATAAAATAGTGTGGTTAGTATAACTCATGGTCTTAACCGTTGCATTCCAAGCATCAGCCCATTCAAGACCATATTCATCCATCAAAAGACGCATAAATTCAGCTGGTGAAACAGCTGGATGGGTATCGTTGATATGGACAGAAACCTTCTCATGAATATCCTTGAGCGGACGACCTTGCTTGAGGTAGGATTTGATAATTGTCTGCAAACCTGCACTGGTCATAAAGTATTCCTGAATCAAACGTAGTTCTTTACCTTCATGACTAGAATCATCTGGATAAAGAATAGCTGTTATATCCTGCACACGGCGACGAGCTTCGATTGTCGGATAGTCTAGCTCATATTCTTCTGGAATCTCAACATCCCAAAGTCGCAGGTTATTGACATTATCATTGCCAAAACCAATCTGAGGTACATCATAAGGCACCGCACGCAAGGTTTTAGAATTCTCATAAACCGGTACAATTCTTCCTTCTTCGTTAGCACGGAGATAAACATTACCGAAAATTTTAACGTCTACAATATCATGATCCTTTCGAGTCTCCCAGACATTCCCCAGTCTTCCAAACCAGTCATCGGGAATTTCAACCTGGTATCCATCTACGATCCGTTGTTTGAAGAGACCATAGCGATAGCGAATCCCATTTCCAAAACCAGGATAGCCCGTTGTAGCAAGAGAATCCATAAAGGCAGCAGCCAAACGACCGAGACCACCATTTCCTAAAGCCATGTCATGCTCAGCATTTTTTACAGCTGTAA
The DNA here is from genome assembly GCF_041432475.1 of Streptococcus sp. 27098_8_75. Classification (NCBI taxonomy): domain Bacteria; kingdom Bacillati; phylum Bacillota; class Bacilli; order Lactobacillales; family Streptococcaceae; genus Streptococcus; species Streptococcus sp. 27098_8_75. The sequence goes on along the minus strand of NZ_JAPVZR010000005.1, from coordinate 160,268 downwards.
AATCTACTCCCATTTCTGCAAAACCATCTTTGACAGTATCAAGGATCCCAAGATTGAGTAGGTTAGTTTCTAACATACGACCCGGTAAAAACTCAATAGAGAAGTAATAAGCTGTTTTTTGGCGGTGTTCGACCAACTTTTTACGGCGTTCCAACCATAGTGGAGTAATATACTTACGAACAGTATTAGCCAGAGCTTGGAAGAGTTCTCTCGGCGTTGCATCAGCTACTTTTATTAGTTGTCTTTCATGTAAAATATCCTTAAAATCTCGGATAAATTGCTCTTTTGTCAGTTCCATAGTGGACGATTATCTCCCTTTCTTGATAGCGGGAAACAGTTTTTTAATGTAGAAATACTTTTTTCAATCAAGATGGGAAACACTCGCTTCAGCTACCAGCTAAAACAAAGCTCCAAAACAGCATGATAATATATAAAAATGTAATTCTCACGGAAATCCTCCCTTGTCCCATGGTCAAGAGAGGATTTGCTTATACTGATTCCAAAGTAAATGTTATAGAAGTGATTGGTACAAATCACTATATGCCAAGCTAGCCGTGTCCCAAGAAAAATCTCTTTCCATGGCCTGTTCTTGCATGGATTTCCATGCCTCCTTATCGTGGGTATAGAGGTTAAGAGCTTCTTTAAAAGTCCAGCTCAACCAATAACCAGAAAAATTATTAAAACTAAATCCAGTTCCTTGACCTGTATAAACATTATAAGGTTCTACTGTATCGCGCAGACCGCCAACTTCATGTACCAAAGGCAAAGTTCCATAACGCATAGCCATCATTTGAGATAGACCACAAGGTTCGAAGCGACTAGGCATCAGGAAAATATCACTGGCAGCATAAATCTCTTGGGCTAATCCCACATCAAAGAGAATATTAGCCGAAAGCTTGTCTGGGTATGCTTGACCAAACCATGCAAAGGCTTGCTCAAATGCTGGATCACCTGTACCCAAAAGGACGATTTGTACATCTTGCTGAAGAAAATTATGCAACTCTTCAACCACTAAGTCAAAACCTTTCTGCCGAGTCAGGCGTGATACAATCCCGACAAGTGGAACATCATCTCTAACAGGCAAGCCTACGCGTTCCTGTAAAGCCCGCTTATTTTCTAGTTTACCAGATAAGTCAGATTTGTCAAAGTGATGGGCTAGCAATGGATCTGTTTCAGGATTGTAAATCTCTGTATCAATACCATTAACAATACCCACTAACTTACCAGATTCCATCCGCAGGATCTGATCCAAATTGCAACCAAATTCTGGAGTCCGAATTTCACCAGCATAGCTAGGAGATACAGTTGTCACTCTGTCCGCGTAGAGAATACCAGCCTTCATCCAGTTGAGGCAGTCATTCCAGCGAAGGGTTCCGTCTGCATAGCGCTCATAGCCTACTCCGAAGAGCTCCCAGAGCATACTGTCCGGGAATTGACCTTGGAATTCCAGGTTATGGATGGTCAAGACGGTTTTGATATTCTGATATGCCTGAATCCAGCGATATTTTTCCTTAACCAAGAAAGGAATCATCGCAGTATGGTAATCGTGAACGTGGAGGACATCTGGGATGAAATCAATCCGCTCCATCAACTCAACTGCTGCTAGTTGGAAGTAGGCAAAGCGCTCACCATCATCAAAGTCTCCATAAACATGACCTCGGAAGAAATAATGCTGATTGTCAATGAAATAGAAGGAAACGCCATTCAAGACCAGGCGCTTAACCCCAACATACTGACGTCGCCAACCAACACTAACCTCAAAGTAGAAGAGATCCTCTACTTGATCGCCGAATTTAGCATCCGTCATATCATAATAAGGAAGAATAACACCAACTTGGTGACCATGTTTAACAAGTGATTTTGGGAGAGCGCCGATAACGTCCCCCAAACCACCTGTCTTCGAAAATGGTGCTCCTTCTGCTGCTACAAATAAAATCTTCATTGAATCATGTCCTCTGTTACTTTTTGACCTTTTTTAACAACAATTGGATTATCTTCTGTTCCACGTATTACGACGCCTTCTGCAACCTCAACGCCTTTGTCAAGGATGGCATATTCAACTGTTGCATTTTCCCCAATTTTAGCTCGAGGAAATAGAATACTATTTTTCACTTGGCTACCAGCTTTGATATTAGTGTTACGTGAGATCACTGAATTAGCAACTTCACCCTCTACAATACTTCCAGATGCAAATTGGGCGCGAGACACTTTTGAAGAAGGAGAATAATAGGTAGGTTCCTCATTCTTAACCTTGGTATATATTTTTTGATTTGGGCTAAAGAGTGAATAGAATTTTTTGCTTTCTAACATATCAATGTTAGCCTGATAGTATGTTGCTACAGAGTGGATATTGGCCAAATAGCCAGTATATTCATAGGCAAAAGCACCTTCTTCAACCGCTAAATCACGTAGGACATAGCGAAGCTTTTGAGGGTATTCTTTATTAGCCTCTTCCTCCAACTTTTCAATTAACCATGGAGTATCCACAACAAAGATATCCGTAGACATATTGAAGAGTTCTGCATCTTCCCGCTCATCAAAGAGCTTATGACCTCTGACGTGGTCCGTTTCATCAATATTTAAAACAGAGTTTACTTCAGAAATATTTTCTTTATGCAGTTTCTTATAAACAACTGTGATCGGTTGTTGCGTTGTATTGTGTAAGTGGAAAACTTGATTGAGATCTATATTGATCAAAATATCACAGTTGAGAGCAACCGTTTGGTTAGAACCAGAACGTTTGAGATAAGTCAAGAGCTGATCATAGTATTCCTCACCGACTGTAGAGCTTTCTACACGAGTATTGTAGATCCCCAAATAGTAGTGACTGAGGAGAGTAGATAGTCCCCATTCACGACCTGAACGGATATGGTCAAATACTGAGCTAATGTTGTCCTGTTGGAAGATACCAAAGACACTACGAATTCCTGCGTTAGCCAGACTTGAAAGCGGGAAGTCGATCAAGCGATATTTCCCACCAAACGGAAGGCTGGCAACTGGACGATGATCTGTCAAAGTAGACATGTCGTGGAAACCGACTGTATTTCCTAAAATCGCTGAATATTTATCAATCTTCATCTTTTGGTACCCCCACTTTCTCGTTGTATCCAACAACAAATACTTCCTCTGTGCCATCTATTTCTACACCTTCAGCAATGATGGCGCCTTCTCCGATAATAGCCCGTTTAATCTTAGCACCCTGACCAATAATAGCCCCGCTCATGATGACAGAGTCCTCAATAACGGCATCCTTTCTAACCTGAGCCCCAGTAGAAAGAATGGAGTGTTTAACAGTCCCATCGACAAAGCAACCATCAACAACCAGAGAATCTTCTACTTTGGCATTTTCACTGAGGAAGTTTGGCGGAGAAATCAAGTTACGAGAATAAATCTTCCAGCGACGGTTACGGCTATCCAAAGCATTTTCTGGATTGATATATTCCATATTAGCCTCCCAGAGAGACTCAACCGTACCAACGTCTTTCCAATAGCCTTCAAAATCATAAGCATAAACACTTTCGCCAGATTCTAAGTAGTTAGGGATAACATTTTTACCGAAATCGGACATATCTACATTGCTCTTTTCAGCTGCCACCAGCATATTGCGCAGGCGTTGCCAATCAAAGATATAAATCCCCATAGAAGCCTTAGTTGACTTAGGATTTTCTGGTTTTTCCTCAAATTCAACAATCCGATTATTAGCATCTGTATTCATGATACCAAAACGGCTGGCTTCTTTGAGAGGCACATCCAGTACAGCTACTGTCAAGCTGGCATTATTGTCCTTGTGAGACTGGAGCATATCATCATAATCCATCTTGTAAATATGGTCTCCAGATAAGATCAAGACATATTCTGGATTGATGCTGTCAATGTAATCAATATTTTGGAATATTGCATGGCTGGTACCTTCAAACCAGCGATTTCCTTCACTAGCAGAATAAGGCTGAAGAATGGACACCCCTGTATTAATGCCGTCTAATCCCCAGCTGGACCCATTTCCAATATGGCTATTCAAAGCCAGAGGCTGGTATTGAGTAATGACACCGACATTGTGAATGCCGGAATTAGCACAGTTAGACAGGGCAAAGTCAATAATACGATATCGTCCACCAAACTGTACTGCAGGTTTTGCAATACTCTGTGTAAGCTTTCCAAGACGTGTTCCTTGCCCACCGGCAAGAATCAAAGCTAGCATTTCATTCTTCATAGACTACTCCTTGCTAAGGTTCGAGTGCATTAAACATCAAAAACAGGAAATGTGTTGACGGAACGGTACTCCAAGGAAGACTTATACCTTACAGCATCCGAACTTATGGCTCATTTCATTTCGCAAATTGCGTATTTTTCTCCGATATTTTAATACAAGTTCAATTACAACAAATGGGATAACCCTATTTTTTATTTTTAGTCGACTTTGATTTAATACGACGCTTGATCTTCCAGATGCTGGCTCCAAGAGCTGGCAGTGTGAAGGTCAAGGTCTGAGGATAATCCTTCCAAAGTCCTTCTTGAGACTGAACTGTTTCGTTATGTTCCTTCCAAACACCTCCCCATTCTTCTAATTCAGTGTTCCATACTTCTTCATAAATGGCTTCCACTGGAACACCAATGGTAAAGTTCTTCCGCTCTACCGGCGCCATATTGAATACACAAACTAACATATCTCCTTTTTCAGTCTTACGAATAAAGGAGAGGACACTTTGATCAACATTATCTGCATCAATGATTTCGATACCATCATAACTCAGATCAATTTCCCAAAGCGGACGATTGTCTTTATAGAAGGCATTGAGTGCAGCAGTAAAGCCCTGCATCTTCTTGTTCATTTGATCGTCCAGATTAGACCATTCTAGCTGCTCTTCTGACTTCCATTCTAAGAACTGACCAAATTCTGATCCCATAAAGAGCAATTTCTTGCCCGGATGGCAGATTTGGTAGGTCAGCAAGTTGCGGAGCCCTGCAAATTGATTATAACGGTCGCCCCACATCTTGTGCATGAGACTCTTCTTGCCGTGAACCACTTCATCATGTGAGAACGGCAGTAGGAAGTTTTCAGAGAATACGTACATAAAGCTAAAGGTTACCAGATTAAAATCGTACTTACGATAAATCGGATCTTCTTCGTAGAAACGAAGGATATCATTCATCCAGCCCATATTCCACTTGTAGTCAAAACCTAGGCCACCCAGCTCTCTCATACCCGTAATCTTGGTGCCTGAGGAACTTTCCTCTGCAATCATCATGACATCTGGATGAGCTAGCTTGATAACCGTATTGAGGCGTTGCAGGAAGTAATACCCTTCATAATTGCGATTGCCTCCATCTTTGTTTGGTTGCCAAGGTCCGCTATCATAGTCCAGATAGAGCATATTGCTGACAGCATCAACCCGAATCCCGTCCAGATGATAGAAATCAATCCAGAATTTAATGCTGGAAATCAAGAAAGACTGAACCTGATTCTTGCCCAAATCAAAGTTGAGAGCACCCCAACCATAGTTATGAGCCCGATCGTGGTCCTGATACTCGAAAGTCGGTGTGCCATCATAGTAGGCTAAAGCATCATCATTAATAGTGAAGTGACCTGGTACCCAGTCTACAATGACCCCGATATTGTTCAAGTGACACTCTTCGACGAAATCTTGGAATTCCTCAGGTGTACCATAGGTATGCTCAAAGGCGAAGTAGCCCATAAGCTGATAGCCCCAGCTAAGTCCCAGTGGGTGAGCCATAAGTGGCATAAATTCCACATGTGTGTAGTTCATCTCCACTAGATAAGGAATCAAGTCTTCTTTTAACTGAGAAAAGCTATAAGGACTGCCATCTTCATTGCGTTTCCATGAGCCAGCATGCACTTCATAGATATTGACAGGTCGTGAGAAGAAGCCCCAGCGCTTCCGACGGGCTAGCCAGAGACCATCTTTCCATTTCTTTTCAGGAATAGTACGGATAACTGCTCCAGTTCCAGGACGCTCTTCCAAATAGATAGCCAGTGGATCAATTTTCAAAATTTCTTGACCACTGCTACGTTTGACATTGTACTTGTAAATATCTCCTTCCTTTGGTAGGTCTGTAAATACTTCCCAGACCCCTGCTTCATTACGTGCCATAGGAATTTGATTTTCATACCAATTAGTGAAATCACCAATCAAATGAACACTCTGAGCATTGGGAGCCCAAACACGGAAAGAGTAGCCGACCTTACCATCTACTTCTTCCTGATGTGCTCCTAGATAGTGTTGCAAATGAAAGTTTTCACCAGTTGTAAAGGTTCTTAATGCTTCGTTTTTGTCCATGCAATCACCTCTTTGTAAGCGTTTTCTATGTTTCTATTTTATCTTAATTTCGACATTTTTTCAAGTAAATTTCATAAATTTTGGCAATTTTTTCCAAAAACCGAACGATTGCCCTCTCTCCGTTTTCTTATATGCCAATTTCCTGTTGATTCATTTTCATCCATATATAAGTTGATGTTTTGACGAACGAAATTTAAAGAAAGAACCATTTTGAAAATGGTTCTAAAAAAGAGCGGTTTCCCGCTCTATAAAATTAATTAATCAAAGTCCAGATATTCTTTTTCAAGTTTCAAGACTTCTTCCAACGTTGCACATTCTGTCAATGCACGTTGAGCCAGTTCTTCCATCTTCTTAGTATCTAGCTTCTTCATGAGGCTACGAGTCCGAAGAACAGATGTCGCACTCATAGAGAACTCATCCAAGCCCATACCAACAAGCAATGGTACTGCAGTTTGGTCACCAGCCATTTCTCCACACATACCTGCCCACTTACCTTCCGCATGAGCTGCCTTGATAACATTATTGATCAAACGAAGGATAGATGGATTATATGGTTGGTAGAGGTAAGAAACTTGTTCATTCATCCGGTCTGCTGCCATAGTGTACTGAATCAAGTCATTGGTACCAATAGAGAAGAAGTCAACCTCCTTAGCAAATTGATCCGCCAGCATAGCTGCAGCCGGAATTTCAATCATGATACCTACTTGAATGTTGTCTGCTACAGCAACACCTTCAGCCTGCAACTTCGCCTTTTCTTCTTCGTAAACCGCTTTAGCTTTACGGAATTCTGTCAGAAGAGCTACCATTGGGAACATGATGCGCAATTGTCCATGTACAGAAGCACGCAAGAGAGCGCGAATTTGTGTACGGAACATTGCATTACCAGTTTCAGAAATAGAGATACGCAAAGCACGGAAGCCAAGGAATGGGTTCATTTCATGTGGCATATCGAAGTAAGGGAGTTCCTTATCTCCACCAATATCCATCGTACGAACAACCACTGGTTTTCCATTCATTCCTTCAAGAACAGCTTTGTATGCTTCATACTGCTCATCTTCTGTTGGGAAATCTTGTGAATCCATATAGAGGAACTCAGTACGGTAAAGACCAACAGCTTCTGCACCATTTGCATTTACACCTTCAACGTCTTTTGGTGTACCAATGTTAGCCGCCAACTCGAAGTGTTTGCCATCTGCAGTTACAGTTTCGGCATCCTTAAGCAATTCCCATTCAGCCTTTTGTTTTGCATAAGCTTCACCAGCTGCTTTGAAGTCTGAAATTTGATCTTCAGTTGGGTTGATAATCACTTCACCAGTGATACCATTAGCTGCAATGATGTCCCCGTCTTTTACCAATTCTGTAATATTATTAGTACCGAGAACAGCAGCAATTTCAAGCGTACGAGCCATGATTGCTGAGTGACTAGTCCGTCCACCGATATTTGTTACAAAAGCCTTAACAAAGTTTTTATCAAGCTGTGCTGTATCAGATGGAGTCAAGTCATGTGCAATGACAACCACTTCCTCATTAATAGAAGCTGGGTTTGGCAATTTTTTACCCAAAAGGTTTGCAAGAACACGTTTTGTAACGTCACGGATATCCGCTGCACGTTCCTGCATGTACGGATTGTCTTCCATACCTTCAAAAATTGTGATAAACATATCCGTTACTTCTTTAAGTCCCGCTTCAGCGTTCACTTTTTTCGTACGGATTGTTTCTTTAATCTGACCAACCATTTCAGGGTCAGAGAGAACCATTAAGTGAGCATCAAATACTTGGGCTGCTTCTTCACCAAGGCTACCTACTGCCTTCTCGCGGATAATAGAAAGCTCGTTCTGTGAAGCTTCAAGAGCTGCATCCAAACGAGCCTCTTCTGCATTCGTATCTTCGACTGAAACAGTCTCAAATGACAAATCCGGTTGGACTAATAGATATGCCTTAGCAACAGCAACACCATCAGATGCCGCAATTCCTTTAAGCATTTCTGTCATATTATGCCAATCCTTCTTTTTCCATTGTTTCTGCAATTGCTGCAAGTGCGTCATCAGCGTCTGCACCTTCAGCAGAGATAACTACGTCTGCACCTTGACCAACACCAAGGCTCATTACGCCCATGATTGATTTTAAGTTTACTGATTTACCTTTGTATTCAAGAGTGATATCTGAAGCAAATTTACTTGCAGTTTGAACCAACAAAGTTGCTGGACGAGCGTGAATACCTGTTTCTGCCACAATGTGGAAATCTTTAGAAGCCATAATTAGACTCTCCTTTAAATAATTCTTTTTTAGGATATTTTGATAACCCTTACAATTTCTGATTATATCATTTTTTGAAATCTTTTTCAAGAATCAGTATCAGTTTTTTCAAATTTCAACAGCATTTTTCAATCTAAAATCTTATCAGACACCTTATTTTATAAGTTCTATCTAGCTATGCCTCCAGATAACTTTTTATTTGAGAATTGTTAACTCTATTTTCAAAAAAATTAGAAAAGAATTTTGTTACCTAGGTGAAAACCTTGATTTATCAATCTTTAAGATACTTCCCCTCTTTTCTCCTTCACTGCAAAACACCATATCTTGTATTCTATACTGTGTTATAATAAAATATAACACAATATTTAGTCTAATCCATTGACAAGATTTTTTCTTTGAGATATACTAAGAAAGAATTAAATTTTAATAAACAGGAGTTCCTTTTATGGTAACGATTTACTCAAAAAATAATTGTGTTCAATGCAAAATGACCAAACGATTCTTGGATACAAATCATGTGGAATATAGAGAAATTAATCTTGACGAACAGCCAGAATATATCGAGCACGTCAAAAGCCTAGGCTTCAATGCTGCTCCAGTTATTCAAACAGCAACTGATGCTTTCTCTGGTTTCCAACCAAATAAATTAAAACAACTGTCATAAGAATAGCAAGACAAAAAAGAAGGGGAGCTTCTATAGTATATAGGAGCACTTTCTTTTGTAGAAAAGAATTATAAAGGAAACGATTATGGGTTTAAAACACTTAGAAGACGTTACATACTTCCGTCTTAACAATGAGATTAACCGTCCTGTCAACGGTCAAATCATGCTTCATAAAGACCAAGAAGCCTTAGAAGCTTTCTTTAAAGAAAACGTTGAGCCGAATACTAAACAATTTTCTTCAATTACAGAAAAAATTAAATATTTAATAGAAGAAAACTATCTAGAAAAAGAATTTATCCAGCTTTATTCTCCTGAGTACATCGAAGAGCTGGCTGCTTTTATCCATGCGCAAGATTTCAAGTTTAAATCTTTCATGGCAGCCTACAAGTTCTATAATCAATATGCACTAAAGACCAATGATGGCGAGTACTATTTAGAAGGCATGGAGGAGCGCGTTCTCTTTAACGCCCTCTACTTTGCCAATGGAGATGAAGCGATCGCTAAGGATATTGCCAATGAAATTATCCACCAACGCTATCAACCTGCTACACCAAGCTTCCTTAATGCAGGTCGAGCTCGTCGCGGTGAATTGGTTTCCTGCTTCCTCATCCAAGTAACAGATGACATGAACTCAATAGGCCGCTCCATCAACTCTGCCCTTCAACTATCTCGTATCGGAGGCGGGGTCGGTATTTCCCTCAGTAACCTGCGGGAAGCTGGAGCACCTATCAAAGGTTATGAAGGAGCTGCGTCTGGGGTTGTGCCTGTTATGAAACTCTTTGAAGATAGCTTCTCCTACTCTAACCAACTGGGACAACGTCAGGGAGCTGGGGTTGTTTACCTCAATGTCTTCCACCCAGATATCATCGCTTTCCTTTCTACAAAGAAAGAAAATGCTGATGAAAAAGTTCGGGTTAAAACTCTCTCACTTGGTGTCGTCATCCCGGATAAGTTCTACGAATTAGCTCGGAAAAATGAAGAAATGTACCTCTTCAGCCCATATTCTGTTGAACGCGAGTACGGAGTGCCATTTGCCTACCTTGACATCACTGAAAAATATGATGAACTAGTAGCAAATCCTAAGATTACCAAAACGAAGATTAAAGCACGTGATTTGGAAACAGAAATCTCCAAACTCCAACAAGAATCTGGCTATCCTTATGTCGTAAACATTGATACAGCTAATCGTTCAAATCCAATCGACGGTAAAATCATCATGAGCAACCTTTGCTCTGAAATCCTGCAAGTACAAGAACCTAGTCTCTTGAATGACGCACAAGAGTATCTCCACCTGGGAACAGATGTGTCATGTAACTTAGGCTCTACCAACGTTGTCAACATGATGACTTCCCCTGACTTTGGAAAGTCTATCCGGACTATGACACGCGCTCTTACTTTCGTTACTGATAGTTCACACATTACAGCTGTGCCTTCTATTGATCACGGAAATAGCCTAGCCCATACTTTTGGTTTAGGTGCTATGGGGCTACACAGTTATTTAGCTCAGCAGTTAATTGATTATGGTTCAGCGGAAGCTGTAGAGTTCACCAGCATCTACTTCATGCTCATGAACTACTGGACCTTGGTTGAGTCTAACAATATCGCTCGCGAGCGCGGTGTAACCTTCCACAACTTTGAAAAATCTGACTATGCTAACGGAACTTACTTTGACAAATATCTGACAGGTGAATTTGTACCTAAGTCTGACCGTGTCAAAGAACTCTTCGCAGGAATCTTTATCCCGTCTGCAGAGGATTGGGCAGAGTTGCGCGACAAGGTCAAGGCTGATGGCCTCTACCACCAAAACCGCCTAGCTGTTGCACCAAATGGATCTATCAGCTACATCAACGACGTTTCTGCCTCAATCCACCCAATTACTCAACGGATCGAAGAACGTCAAGAAAAGAAAATCGGTAAGATCTACTATCCTGCTGCTGGTCTATCAACTGAAACCATTCCTTACTATACTTCTGCCTACGACATGGACATGCGCAAGGTTATCGATGTCTATGCAGCGGCAACTGAGCACGTGGACCAAGGACTTTCACTCACACTCTTCATGCGTAGTGACATTCCAAAAGGCCTCTACGAGTGGAAAAAAGAAAGCAAGCAAACTACTCGCGACCTTTCTATCCTGCGTAACTACGCCTTCAACAAGGGTATCAAGTCCATCTACTACGTCCGTACCTTCACTGATGATGGTGGCGAAGTCGGTGCCAACCAATGTGAAAGCTGTGTGATCTAGTTCTTCTAGTAATCAGTCATCTCGTTTTTACTTACTGACTCGATTACTATTATCAGCTAACAACTCAAAAGTCGGTTCGCCGACTTTTTGTTCGATCCCCTTATAAAATTGTGATAAAATAATAATGATTCTTTATCACATCACAACACATAGAAAGAGATTTCAAATGGAAACTTACTACAAAGCCATTAACTGGAACGCTATTGAAGATGTTATCGATAAGTCCACCTGGGAAAAACTGACCGAGCAATTCTGGCTGGATACACGGATTCCCCTATCCAATGACTTGGATGACTGGAGAAAGCTATCCCACAAGGAAAAGGACTTGGTCGGCAAGGTCTTCGGTGGTCTGACCCTGCTGGATACCCTCCAATCTGAGTCTGGTGTAGATGCCCTGCGTAAGGACGTCCGTACAGCCCACGAAGAAGCTGTCTTCAACAACATCCAATTTATGGAGTCCGTTCACGCCAAGTCTTACTCTTCTATCTTTTCTACGCTTAACACCAAGTCAGAAATCGATGAAATCTTTGCTTGGACCAATACAAACCCATACTTGCAAAAGAAAGCTGAAATTATCAACGAGATTTACTTGAATGGTACAGCCTTAGAAAAGAAAGTAGCCAGCGTTTTCTTGGAAACCTTCCTCTTCTACTCTGGTTTCTTCACTCCTCTATACTATTTGGGTAATAATAAACTGGCTAACGTCGCTGAGATTATCAAGCTAATCATCCGTGACGAATCCGTCCACGGAACCTACATCGGCTACAAGTTCCAGCTAGGTTTTAACGAATTACCAGAAGACGAGCAAGAAAAACTCAAAGAATGGATGTACGATCTGCTCTACACCCTCTATGAAAATGAAGAAGGTTATACAGAAAGTCTCTATGACGGTGTTGGCTGGACAGAGGAAGTCAAGACCTTCCTACGCTACAACGCCAATAAGGCCTTGATGAATCTAGGCCAAGATCCTCTCTTCCCAGATACCGCTGATGATGTAAACCCAATTGTTATGAACGGTATCTCAACTGGTACTTCCAACCATGACTTCTTCTCCCAAGTTGGTAACGGCTACCTACTTGGTGAAGTGGAAGCTATGCAAGATGAAGATTACGATTATGGTTTATAAAAACAAAACCCATTCCAAAATTTGGAATGGGTTTTTTATCTACTATTTTAAATAACAAATCTTGAAAAGATCGTTCAATAGTATTGGTTCTCACTTTTTAACGAAGGAAAATGAGAAGAAGAAAGGCAAGCAAATTATTAGCCATATGCAAAGCAATCGCATAACGTAAATCTTTTCTACATAAATATCCTAAGGCAAAGATAACTCCCATAATAAAATACGTTAGAAATTGACCTGGAGTTGCTGGCCTATGAAGTAGAGAAAATAAAGTAGAGGAGACAAGAATATAGAGTAACTTTCGTAAGGAGGTCACTTGGTTTGAGAAAAAGAACTTAGCCATAAAACCTCGAGTCAGCAGCTCTTCAACAATCGGAGCAAGGAAAACCACAAAAATAAAAGCAAATGCAGGCTGATAAGCAATCAGCATTTCTACATTATTTTGATTTTCCGACGGATTCGTGGGCATTAATTCTTGGAAAATTATAAAAGCAATCAAAAGAATGACCGGTAGCCAAACAGAAGAGATTATCCTTGTTTTTTTTACCTCTAATTTCAAATCATGCTGATACCATTTCCACAAAGGAATAATATACAAAGCCGATAAGAATAAAAGGATCGGAAGAGCAATATATTGAGAGGTTCCCATCATCAGAGATTCTAAAACACTAGAAATGATGCTTGAAAAAATAACAAAATAAGACAATATAACTAATGAATAAAGTCCTAAATGGACAAGGAAGGTTTTGATGTTCTTTGTATTCTTCATATTTCTAATCCTTTCGATAAATATTTAGACCAACTTCGGTATCTTCAACAAGAATTTCTTCCTTCTGACTAATGAGGATATAAGACAAATAAAAATCACCGATACAAGAGGCTGCATGAATGCTAGCCAGAGCAATGTAGGAAGGGCTGGATAGCCATTCAAGTTCACAACAGACTGTTAAAAAGAGACTGATCAAAACAAAGGGTGCCAGAGCAATGATCAACATCTTCCCCCTGCTATAAAAACTCCCAGGGCTAGTCGCGTAGGCCATACCGTTTTTAAAACCAAATTTGACCTTCGTTTTGTCATCACCAAAGATCTTGAAGAAAAAGCCATGGATCAACTCGTGCACAACCAGCAAGGCGAACAAGTATAAAAAGTCTGTAAAGACGAACAGCCCCTCGTCTTCTTCTAGCAATTCAAGTGCTACCCAAGCAAAGAAAAAGAGAAAAGGGAGAATTAATAAAAGAGCTCCTATATTAAGCCAAAGGTTCGTTTTCTTATCCGTTAAAAAATCAATCTTTCTCAGTAATTTCATAGTCAATCCTTTCTTCTTTTATTTAAAGTACTTTTTAACCATAGGATAGAACATGACATTGATATAAATGAAAATAATGGTCAGTACGATATAAGCTGAAACAACATTCATCGGAGTCAGCAAGCCCACCAACCACATAAGAACATATAGGCTAGGAATGACCCGCTGATTTAGGTTAAAGAGGATCAAAAAGCTCTGTTCATAGTTAGCTTATAGTTCTCCCTCGTCAAAGGAAAAAGCAAATTTCTTCATTTCTTCAACGGTAGGTGCCATGGATAGTTTATATTTTCGGATTTTCTGTGTCGTCTTGAGCAATACTATTTGGGCAATTACAAGAGCTAGAAGAATAACTCCATCATATAGATTAATCCAAAACACCGCACCAGCTTCTAATAATGGAAAAACATAGTTTACACCAACAAATAAAGTAAATAACGTCAAAGCGGAGGTGACATTAAATAAGATTGTCACAGATTCTAACGTTTTAAAGCTTCGACGATAAAGCACATATTCTTTATCTTCATCCTCTTCTTTCTCCATAGACAGATGATACTTATTTGCTTGGTAGATTAAATAAAAGGTTAAAGGATAAAGAATGGTCAAGCAAACACGTCCTATGTTTTGTAGTAGTCCTACATTCAAAAAACTTGGCCAAGAGACATGTTCAATGCGAGCAGCAAAGGAGCCGATTGCTCCTCCAATGATTATGGCTAGAATTAAGAAAATTACATTTCTCATTATTCTTTTTTTCGTTGTCATGATTTTCCTTTCCTATCTCTCAATTTAGAGCCTACACTAGACTTACAGCTAGCTTTTCTTTTATGGCTTATTCTTTTATCTAGGATAGCTGCTAGAGTGAGATAAAACACAACAGCCCATTCTAACCTCAGGGGCAATTCTATTTGAAGTAGCCCTGCATCTTTTAAAACATAAGATAAGACATAAACAATAAACAAAGATAAAAGCAAAAGTTGACGATTATTTCTAAGTTGTTTCATTCTTCCTCGATTCTAAAAACGTTCTCGACAGTTTCTCCAAAAATATGAGCAATTTTCAACGCAATGATGATAGAGGGAGTGTACTCGCCTCGTTCCAAGAGACTGATAGTCTGTCTAGATACTTCTGCTCTCCTTGCTAACTCTGTCTGATTGAGGCCATCTCGCGCTCGCAACTCCTTGAGACGATTCTTTAATTTCATGAAATTTCCTCTCAATTCTCCAGCAATTCAACAGACCGAATATCTTCAATGCGCATAAGCTTCGTTTTTTTCTGGCCTTTTTTATCTGTTTTACTAAGCTTAACCCAGTCTTCATCCACATCCACTACAAGCCAATCATTTGTCCCAATCAATTCACTAGTAATCATTGGTTTCTTTCCAATCATCTCTTTTAAAAATCGTGACATTGTTTTCTCTCCTTTTCTATTTCTTTCTAAAGACTTTATCCGTCCCTGCATCCGTTTTAACTTATTGGAAGAATCAATCCCAAAGATAAAAACCATAAAAGTCATCGGAAACAAGAACCATAAGAATACATTCATAAGCGTCCCTCCATTTCCTGTTCAAAAGTATTGTAACAGATTCTTTTCTTTTTGACAAGTATCTTTGTCAAAAAAATAATAATCATTGTCAAATTTTCTATTATCATAGACAAAAAAGAATCCAGCTCAAACTGAATCCTTTTCCTTTATTCATCTACTTCTGAAAATACTTCTTTTAAAACAGTAATCCCCTGCTGGATTTCCTCCCTGCTGATAGTCAAAGGCGGCAGGAGACGGATAACATTCTCTCCGGCGGTCAGGATAATCAAGCCTTTCTGACGAGCAGCTTCAACAATCTTTGACAGACTGGCGCTTGTCTCAATCCCAATCATCATGCCCAGACCGCGAACAGCAGAAATCTTTGGATGGTCCTGAAAAGCAAGCTGCAACTGCTCCAGTAAGATGGCACTCTTAGACCTGACTTCTTCCAGAAAGCCCATCTCTTTCATAATATGCAAGGTCTCCAAGGCAGCTGCCATGGCTAATTTATTGCCACCAAAGGTAGAACCATGACTGCCAGGTCCAAGAGCGGAAGCCAATCTGGATTTTCCTAATAGAGCACCTGCAGGCAGGCCATTGGCCAGACCCTTAGCCAGTGTCACAATATCCGGTATAATCCCATAATGCTCAAAGGAATAAAGCTGACCAGTGCGCCCCATACCTGTCTGTACCTCATCAACAATCAGCAAAATCCCCTCTCGTTGGCAAAAATCAGCCAAAACTTTGACAAAGCTTGCTTCTGCTGGACGAACTCCTGATTCTCCTTGGACCAATTCCAGCATGATAGCTACTGTATCCTGATTGACCAAGTCTTCTACGCTGGCCAAATCATTGTAAGCTGCATAGCTGAAATGAGGCACCCCATCACCAAATCCTTCCTTGATCTTATCCTGTCCTGTTGCGGCCATAGCGCCAAAGGTACGACCGTGAAAGGATTGCTGAAAGGTGATAATGCCTTGCTTGCCAGTAGCCTTACGAGCTAGCTTAATAGCTGCTTCATTGGCTTCCGCTCCGCTATTACAGAAAAATGCCAAATAATCATAAGAACCTGCCAACGCTTGAGCCACCTGCTCTTGCAGGGAGCTAAGATAAAGATTGGGGCTGTGCCAGATGCGCCCTGCTTGCTGGATCAAAGCCCGCTGAACCTGAGGGTGAAAGCCAAGATTGGTTACGCCAATCCCCGATGAAAAATCCAAATAAGCCTTTCCCTCACTATCAATCAGATAGGTGCCCTCTGCTTTAACAAACTCAATAGGTGCCCGCTTGTAGTTTTCAAATAAATAAGTCATAATTATCCCTCTGCTATCAAGGTGCCCGTCAAAAGATTATCGCCAATCAAAACCTGCCCGACACCGGAAAGCACAGTCTGAACAGCACTCTCAATTTTGGGAATCATGCCGCCCTTGATGACACCTGTCTGAATCTTCTTGGAAACCTGACTGGTCAGAAGCTGGGGCAGGACTTTTTTATCCTCCAGAACCCCTTCTATATCTGTCATCAGGATCAGCTTCTCTGCCTGCAGGCTGCTGGCAACAGCTGCTGCCAGATAGTCTGCATTGATATTTAAGAACTCGCCAGCAGCATTTTCTCCTAGCGAAGCCAGCACTGGGACGATGTTCGCAGCCAGCAGCTGCTCTAGATAAGCAGTTTGAATCGCCGTCACTTGACCGACATAGCCATAGAGATCTTTATCGATAAAATCTGCCGAAACTGTCTTTCCCAAATGTGAAACCAGCTGAAGGCTTTCAATATCTGAGTCGTTCAGTTCTTGTGTCAGCGTCCGTCCGACTTGACCTAGCAAGGCCTGCTCAATAATGGGTAAGTCAGACTTAGCTGTCACACGCAACCCCTTAACCTTGCGAGTTGGTAGATGACGCTCTTTCATGAGTTGGTTTATGACCAGACCGCCCCCGTGAACGACCACGATTTTCTTACCAGCTGCTATCCATGCTTGCATCTGCTTGATAAACTTATCAGACAGCTTTTGCGCAGCAACACCACCAATTTTTATAACAATCACATCTTTCATTGCATTTCTCCTTAGGTTCTATACAGCGCATTGATTTTCACATAATCATAGGACAAATCGCAGCCCCAGGCCTGAGCTTCAACGTCACCATCGTGCAGGTCAATGGTCAAGGTCAGCAGCTCCCCAGCCATGGCATCTCTCGTTTCCTCGGGGTCAAAAGCCACAGGGCTAGAGGCCTGCATAACTGGAATCCCCTCAATCCAAATATCAATATTGTCCACTGAGACATCTGCTCTCGCATAGCCGATAGCTGCTAAGATACGTCCCCAATTGGGATCTTGGCCAAAAATAGCTGTTTTGACCAAGCTAGAGCCAACAACACTCTTGGCAATCATACGCCCGCTCTGTTCATCCTTGGCATGCCGAACATTGACTTCAATCAGCTTGGTCGCTCCCTCGCCATCCTTGGCGATTTTCTTAGCCAAGTCAGCCATAAGATAGCGGAGCATTTTGGAAAACTTTTCAAATTCTTCCGTATCTGGCAGGATTTCTTCATTTTGTCGGTAGCCGTTCGCCATGACTAATACCATGTCATTGGTCGATGTATCTCCATCCACCGTGATTTGGTTGAAAGTTGACTCTACATGCTGGCTGAGAGCCGCTTGCAAGGTAGCACTGGAAATATTGGCATCACAGGTGATAAAGGCCAGCATGGTCGCCATATTCGGATGAATCATACCCGATCCCTTGGCTACTCCCGCCATCGTTACCAGGTCTGTTCCAAACTCTTCTGTGACCACACAGGTCTTGGTGCAAGTATCTGTCGTCAAGATAGCCTCAGCAAAATCTTCTGCCTTACCACTCACTAGAATCTGTGACAGACCATTTTTCAGAGTATCCATTGGAAGCTGCTCGCCGATGACTCCTGTAGAAGCCAGGCCTACCAAGTCGGGCTCAATCTGTAGCTTTTGGGCAGCCAATCGCTGCATCTCATAGGCTGCGTCCAGTCCCTGCTGACCTGTACAAGAATTGGCAACACCAGAATTAACCACTATTGCCTGCAGTTTCTGGCTCTTTTGGATTGATGCTTTGGTCACTAGAAGCGGAGCAGCAATGACCTTATTGGTCGTATAGACTCCTGCCACACTGGCCGGTACTTCTGAGACAATCCAGCCAAAATCCAACTTCTTTTTCTTAAAGCCAGCGTGTAAACCGTCAGCCGAAAAGCCTAGCGGACTGGCAATCGTTCCATCAATAATCTTCATAACTAACCCTTTCTCATCTAGACATAGGACGGTTGACTGAGCAAGCCATCTGTTTCAGGGAAGCCCAGCATCAGATTCATATTTTGAACTGCCTGACCAGCAGCCCCCTTGATCAGGTTATCCAGCACAGCCACTATAGTTAAAATATTTGTCACAGGATTATAGTCAAAACCAATATCTGTATAATTAGTACCGACAACCTGGTGCAAATTCGGCAGAGCTGCTTGAATACGGACAAAAGGCTTATCCTGATAGCAATTTTGGTAAATAGCAGCCAGCTCTTCTCGAGTCAAAGGTTCTTTAAACTTGCAATAAACTGTCGCCACGATACCACGATTGAGCGGAATAAGGGAAGTTGAAAACTGAATCTGCTGCAATCCCTCATTAAAACGCTGCAACTGCTGCACAATCTCTGGAATATGCTGATGCTGATTCAGCTTGTAAGTCACATAGTTGTCGTGCACATGAACAAAATGGCTGGATGCAGCTGGATTTTTCCCCGCCCCTGTCAAACCACTCTTGGCATCGACAATAATGGAGTCCAGCTCAATAGCCTGAGCCTGTAGCAAGGGAATCAAGGCCAACTCTGTAGCTGTCGCATAACAGCCGGGATTAGCAATAAATCGCTTCCCTCTGACATCTGTAAACTCAGACAGCCCATAAATAAACTCTTTTTGGACATAGTCTTCAGCTGGCTCTTTCTGATACCATTTTTTATAAATATTCCCTGATAAACGATGATCTCCGGATAGGTCAATGACTGGAAATCCTGCTTCTACAAAGTCTTTTGACAAATCTTTAGCCACTCCACTTGACGTTGCAAAGAAAACAAGATCTGCTCGTCGCATTATTTCCTGACTGTCAAAAGCTTCTATTTTCAAGTCGCAAATCCCCTTCAAATGAGGATAAAGCTCTGAAACAGGAGCCTCCATATCTCGGCTGGCATGAAGGGAAACGACCTCCACCTGCGGATGTTGCAGTAAAATACGGAGGAGTTCCATTCCTGAGTAACCAGTAATTCCTACAATCGAAATTCGCATATTTTTAAAACACCTCCGTATAAATATGCGTTTTATTTTACGTATATTTCTTCACTTTGTCAAGCGTTTTTTGTATTTTTATACAATATTTTTTTGAAGATAGCATTAAAGATTTGAAAGAACATGCATGATTGCTTGCCTAAAAGCAGAATATCTTCTTCTCATACAGAGGAGTAATGAAGCTGAGAGTACAGAAAAAGATCTGCCAAAAGAGCAGACCTTTTATCTATCTATTATCTAATATTATAACTTCTCAGCTACTGCATCCAACAAGTCTTGAATCTTCGCTTGGTTGCTTCCTCCTGCCATGGCCATGTCTGGTTTACCACCACCACGTCCATCGACGATTGGAGCCAATTCTTTAATCAGGTTTCCTGCATGCACATCTTTTGTCTTGCTAGCTACAAGAACGTTAACCTTGTCACCGATTGCTGCGACAAGAACAAGTACGTCAGAGTAGTCTTTTTGTTTCCAGTTATCCGCAAATGTACGAAGGGCACCGGCATCTGATACAGAAACTTGACTAGCAATGTAACGGTGTCCGTTGACTTCCTTCACATCCTTGAAGACATCGCCTGCTGCTGCAGCTGCAGCTTTTTCTTTCAACTCAGCATTTTCTTTTTGAAGTTGACGAAGTTGCTCTTGAAGTCCTTCCACCTTGTGAGGTACCTCCTTGAGTTGAGGGGCTTTCAAGGTTGCTGCGACGGCTTTCAAAGCATCTTCTTGTTCGCGGTAGGCTTCAAAGGCTTCCTTACCAGTCACTGCCAAGATACGGCGAGTTCCTGATCCGATTCCTTCTTCTTTGACAATCTTGAAGAGACCAATCTCAGAAGTATTGCCAACGTGGGTACCACCACAAAGCTCAACTGAGTAATCACCGATGGTCACAACACGAACTTCCTTACCATACTTCTCACCAAAGAGGGCCATAGCTCCCATTTCTTTAGCAGTGTCAATATCTGTCTCAACAGTTTCTACTGCAATTGCTGCCCAGATTTTTTCGTTGACTTGCTGTTCAATAGCACGCAATTCTTCAGGAGTTACTGCTTGGAAGTGCGTAAAGTCAAAGCGAAGGAATTCTACTTCGTTCAGAGAACCTGCTTGAGTCGCATGGTGACCAAGGATATTGTGAAGAGCTGCATGAAGCAGGTGAGTCGCTGTGTGATTCTTCATCACACGAAGACGACGGTCAGTATCAATAGCCAAAGTGTATTCTGCATTCAAAGCAAGCGGAGCATGGACTTCAACAGTATGGAGTGGTTGTCCATTTGGTGCTTTTTGAACATCTGTCACAGTAGCAACAAGGTTTCCTGCAGCATCCAAGATTTGACCGTGGTCAGCTACTTGTCCACCCATTTCAGCGTAGAATGGAGTTTCCGCAAAGATAAGAGAGGCAGTTCCTTCTGAAACAGCTTCAACTTCAACATTGTCCGCTACGATAGCCACCAACTTAGAAGGCAATTGACTAGCATTGTAGTTGAAGACACTTTCCACTGTAATGTTTTGGAGGGTTTCATTTTGCATTCCCATTGAGCCGCCTTTGACAGCAGACGCACGCGCACGTTCTTGCTGCTCTTTCATGGCTGCTTCAAAACCTTCACGGTCAACCATCATACCTGCTTCTTCAGCGATTTCTTCTGTCAATTCAACTGGGAATCCATATGTATCGTAGAGTTTGAAGACATCTTGTCCAGCGATAACGTTTTGACCTTTTTCTTTCAAGTCAGCTACAATGGTTTCTGCAAAGTGTTGACCTGAGTGAAGGGTACGGGCAAATGACTCTTCTTCGCTCTTGACAATCTTTTCGATAAAGTCGCATTTTTCAAGCACTTCTGGATAATAGCTTTCCATGATTTTTCCAACAGTTGGAACGAGTTTGTAAAGGAAAGGTTCGTTGATGCCCAATTTTTGACCGTGCATAGAAGCACGACGAAGAAGACGGCGAAGGACATAACCACGACCTTCATTTCCTGGAAGAGCACCATCACCGATAGCAAATGAAAGGGAACGGATGTGGTCCGCAATAACCTTGAAGCTCATGTTGTCGCCATCTTGGTCATAGACCTTACCAGACAATTTCTCAACTTCACGGATAATCGGCATGAAGAGGTCAGTTTCAAAGTTTGTCTTAGCCCCTTGGATAACCGCTACCAAACGCTCCAAACCAGCGCCCGTATCAATATTTTTGTGAGGCAATTCCTTGTATTCGCTACGAGGAACAGCTGGATCAGCGTTAAATTGTGACAAAACGATGTTCCAGATTTCAATGTAACGGTCATTTTCAATATCTTCTGCAAGAAGGCGAAGACCGATATTTTCTGGGTCAAATTCTTCTCCACGGTCGAAGAAAATCTCAGTATCAGGTCCAGAAGGTCCCGCACCGATTTCCCAGAAGTTGTCCTCGATTGGGATCAAGTGACTTGGATCCACTCCTACTTCAATCCAGCGATTGTAAGAATCTTTATCGTCTGGATAGTAGGTCATGTAGAGCTTGTCTTTGGGGAAGTCAAACCACTCTGGGCTTGTCAAAAGCTCATAAGCCCAAGTGATGGCTTCGTCACGGAAGTAATCACCAATAGAGAAGTTCCCCAACATCTCAAACATAGTATGGTGACGAGCCGTTTTTCCGACATTTTCAATGTCGTTGGTACGGATGGCTTTTTGCGCATTGGTAATCCGTGGATTTTCAGGCTTGATAGTTCCGTCAAAATATTTCTTAAGAGTTGCCACACCTGAGTTGATCCACAAAAGAGTTGGGTCATTTACAGGAACCAAGCTGACTGATGGTTCTACAGAGTGGCCTTTGCTTGCCCAAAAGTCTAACCACATTTGACGAATTTGAGCACTTGACATTTGTTTCATTTATTTTTCTCCTTAAATCTTTTCAATATTTTTCCTATGATGATGAACTTTCCAGCATCTCGACATAGTCAATAGCCACACAGAGGGAAATGACTAGATCTGCATAAGAGTCCTCAAGGACAGTTACAGTGTAAGTCGAGGTCAAATGGAAAATCTCTTTCTTAATCTCAGCGACAAGTTGATCACGATCATCCAACAATTTGAAATTTAAATCCCAGATGTTGCCTTCAATTCGAAGCCCTAATCTATCAAACTCATACTTATCACGCAAGAAGGTCAACTTCTTCCGAATGAAGAAATTCGAACCGTCACGTAGCTGAATCTTAAAGCGAGGAAGCAAGGTAAAAATTTCTTTACTGATTTCACTGACCTGCTCCCCATTGGCGTCATAGATAGTAAAGGTCTTAGGAATTTTGAAAAAAGATCCCTCCACCTGATAGTTTACTACTCCTCCATCATCCTTGATATCGAAGCGTTCGCCTCCAAAACGAAACTTTTGTTTCACAAGAAATGTCTTCATAAACACCTCCAAAAATTAAAAGACAAGTCCATATCACGAAGGGCGAAAAACCGCGGTACCACCTTCATTCAATGAACTTGTCATTCTCATTTCGTATTCAATTTTGCAGGATGAGTAGCATGATTTTTCGTCTCAGATGGCTTGCAGCACCGCCAATTCTCTGAACTAAGAACTTGAAAAATCAATTCTCACCATTTCATTATACTTGCTTATGCTTTCTTCGTCAACTTATTTTGATGAAGAAGATGAAGTATTTGTTTGGGTGTATTGAGAAAAGAGATTTTGGAAAGCAGCATCTTTAACTTTGATGTTTGCATCTTTCAATTCTTTTGCTACAACACTTTGGATGAAGCTTGTATTGTTTTGCTTAGCAGTTAAGATAACTTGCTTCAACTTATCTTTATAATCTTCCCACTTAGAAGACTTCTCTGTCTTGCTGACTAACTTAACGATATAATAGCTAGCTTGTCCTTGATTGCTACGAACAGTTACAAGATCTGAAACTGCATTAGCTTCTAATCCAAAAGCAGCTTTTTTTACAGCATCTGGCACATTAGTAGCTGCAGAGTCAAACTTGATTTCGCCACCTTTATCTTTGGTATCGCCATCTGTTGAATTATCTTTAGCCAACTGTGCGAAATCAGCTCCTTCAGCTTTAGCAGCTGCTAACACTTCCTTAGCCTTATCTTCACTGTCCACCTTGATAATTTGCGCAGTTACCTCTGGTGTATAAGATTCATAGGCAGCTTTATAATTTTCATCAGTAAGCTCTTTTTCTGCAGCTTTTTTAACGGCGTACTCTACAAGCTTATTGGTTCTAATTTGTTCACGATAAGCATCTTCTGTCAAACCTGCTTGAGCCAAGACACGAGCAAAATTATCTCCATAAGCTTTTGAGCTCTTTTCATAAGCTTCTTCGACTTCTTTATCAGTCACTTTCTTGCCGTATTGTTTTTCAAATACTTCTTTAATTGTTAAATTCAACAAAACTTGCTGAGCAGAAGGATTGCTTTTTACTTTATCATAAAACTCAGATACTGTAATAGTATCGCCCTTCATAGTAATAATGTCCTTGTCAGAACCTGATGTTTTTCCACAAGCTGCTAAAACAGCTACTGACAAAAGGGTTACTGCCCCAGCGACAATTTTTTTCTTCATTTTAATGAAAACTCCTTTGTAAAATTGTTAGACTTGAAACAATTCATTCCATTGTCTCTATTCTTGATTGAGTTGCTGCGTTCTTTATTCTTTAAAAATGAAGTGCACAGCTTGGTTTACTCACTTTTCCTATTGTACCACAAATTAAATTTGATGGCTTAAATTTTTCTAAAAATTAGATAAAATCCTATAAATCTACAGCTTATTTTGATTTTCTAAGCATCAGAAGGCCATCTCCTAACGGTAACAGACTCGCAGTCAGATCAGGACTGTCCAAAGTTGCATCAAAAAGACTATGTAAACCTCGGTAAATAGCCCGTTGGCCGCGTTTAATTTCTTCAAAAGGCTTAGCAACGTCTCCTCCTTGGAAGACATCATCAATGAGGACCAGACCGCCAGGATTGAGGCGCTTGAGGACCTGAGGCAAAAAGACCACATACTTGGACTTGGCAGAGTCCATAAAGACAAGGTCGTAGGAATCCTCTAGTGTCTCAAGCAGATCCATCGCATCACCTTCCAGCAGAGTAATTTGCTGGCGGCTGTCATACTTAGCAAAATTAGCCTTGGCTAGCTCAATCATCTCTGGATTGCGATCAATAGTCGTAATCTGAGCTTGAGGTGCATGCTCCGCCATCAAAAGGGCAGAAAATCCAATAGCCGTCCCGATTTCTAAAATCTTCTCTGGCTGGAGACTTTCGAGAAGCAGGCGAAAGTAAGCCACTGTCTCATGGGGAATCACGGGTACATTTTCAGCTCTGGCAAAGTCTTCAAGCTCCTTAAGTCCACCTGCGACCGGCTGGAGCCTTTGTCTCATAAAGTCTACAATTTCGTCCTTGACTACTGGCCGGCGCATATTGGGATTAGAATTTTGATTATAAGTCTCGACCATCTTATGCTAATCCCAACTTTTCTACCAAGGCTTCAAATTCATCCAAGCGACGCTCAAAGACTGCAAAGGCCGCATTTAGATAGTCTTCTTTTTCCATATCCACACCTGCCTTCTTAATGACATTGAGCGGATAGTCAGAGTTCCCAGCTTTGAGATAGTTCAGATATTTGTCCTTGTCTTCTTGGCTACCATGGACAATCTTTTCAGCCAAGGCCGAAGCGGCTGCAAATCCTGTAGAGTATTGGAAAACATAATAATTATAGTAGAAGTGAGGAATCCGAGCCCATTCGTACTGAATCTGCGGATTGTCTTCTTTTTTCAAGCCGTAGTATTTCTCGTTTAAGTCTGCATAGAGCTCATTGAGAAACTCGCTAGTCAATACTTGTCCTTCTTGATCAGCCTTGTGAATTGCATGCTCAAACTCCGCAAACTGAGTTTGACGGAAGACCGTACCTCTAAAGCCATCCAAGAAGTGATTGAGAATCGCAAAGCGAGTAGCGTCGTCTTCTACTTCTTCCAAGAGCTTTTCTGTCAAGATATTTTCATTGGTCGTTGAAGCAATCTCAGCTAGGAAGATAGAGTAGTCTCCATAGACATAAGGCTGGGTTTCGCGAGTATAGCTGGAGTGCATACTGTGACCTGTCTCGTGCACCAAGGTAAAAAGATTATCTAGTGTATCCTGCCAGTTGAGCAACATAAAGGCATTGGTATCATAAGATCCTCCTGAGTATGCCCCTGAGCGCTTACCTTGATTTTCATAAACATCAATCCAGCGCTCTGAGAAGGCTGTCTTCACTCGACTCAAATAATCTTCACCCAAAATTGCCAAGACTTCCTCAGACTTAGCCAAGGCTTCCTCATAAGTGAACTTGTACTCTGTTTCTGACAAAGGTGTGTACAAATCGTACATCTTCAAATCAGAAATACCCAAAATCTTTGCTCGCAAGGCAATATAACGCTGTAAAAGCGGAAGATGTTTGTCTACAGCAGAAACCAAGCTATCATAGACACTTTCTGGGATAAAGTTAGCCGATAAGGCCGCCTCACGGGCAGATGAGAACTTGCGGACTTTCGCATTGTAATTTTGAACCTTAACATTTGTCTGCAAGGTCTTAGCATAAGTATGCTGATACTGTTCATAAACGCTATAAAGAGCTTCATAAGCTTCCTTACGAACTTCCCGATTTTTAGACTCTACTAAAGAAATATAGTTTCCATGTGTCAACTGAACTTCTTCGCCCTTTTCATTGTGAACTACTGGAAAGACGATATCCGCATTGTCCAAAATAGCAAAGGTTTCACTGGCAGCACCAAAGATTTCTCCAGCACCAGCCAACAACTCCTCTTCACGCTGGGTCAGGATGTGTTCCTTCTTCTGCAAAAGCTTATCAAAATAATGTTGATAAGTTTGTAGTTCAGGTTTTTCAGCCGAAAAAGCTTGGTATTGGTCTTCTGTAATTTCCATGAATTCCGGCTCATAGAAAGCAAAAGTTTGGCCAAACTCACTGTAAATAGTCATTCCTTTAGCTTGGTATTCCTGATATTTTGCCACACGAGTATCCTGATCATTCTTCATGTGAGCATAGGAATACAATTTCTCAATACGGCGCATCAAGTCTAATTGAATTTCCGTTGTTGTCAAAAGACTTTCTGCCGAATCCAGCAGATGCCCTGCTAGATTGCTTGCATTTTTTAATTCTTTAGAAACCTGTGCAAGTTCAGTCTCAAAGGCTTCATCTGTAGGGAAAATCGTACTTAAATCCCATGTATATTTTTCTTCAATTTCATTTCTTTGTTTAGCCATAAAAAATCCTCCATTCCTTTTATTTTATCACAAATTCCTTGTTTATATAAAACTCAAGTTTGAAAATGACTGTATATTTCAATTGATAAAATATATTAAAAAAACTTTGGACCCGTTTCCCTACGATGTAGGACTCGGATCCAAAGAGGTCGTTTTTCTTATCACTAAATTATTTATCATACGCCATATTATTCTCCTCTCAATTTCTTTGCGAGTTCACCAGAGATTACATAACCTGAATGCTCTAGCTTTCCATCAGACTCTTCCATCAATGTTGTGGTAATTGTTAATTCCGGGTCATCGTTTATTATAATCTCAACTATTAAGCCACCCATAGGATTATATTTAAGATTTTTTCATTTATTGTATATTTTTTTATTATCCCCTTTTCTGTTAACGCTTCAGGATCTTTCTTCCTTAACATTTCCTCAACTAACTTTTTAGCTTTTCGACTTTGCGCAATCTGAAGCATTTCTTCTTTTTCTGAACGACTGTTTACCACACTACAAACTCCTAAAATCATGCCTGAACTGACAGTTAGAATACTCAGAATGATGACAATCATTTTCTTCATGACGACCCCTTTCGTTTCCCTCTTCCCCAATTACCACATCCTTAGTTTTTGAATCAATACGATATTCTCTTAATGCAATATCCACATATTGCTTATCATTTAATTATTCATCATCTATTAATACCTTGCCAAACTCCTATCTTTCCAATGCTTGGGATAACTTATCAGAATAAGTGGCACTAGTGCTTTCTATCTCTCCGTCACTATTTTTATTTATATTGCAACTGATAATAAAATCAGAATTTCCATTTATTATAATATTGAAGTCTATCCCACTCATTGGATTTTTTGAAACTGAGCTTCTATCTATTTCATAACTTTGTATAAAGCCCTCTTTTTTAAATGCTCGAGGATCAACATAAGTAAACCAATGATAAAATGCTTTTTCAGCCTCTTTACTTTCTACTAGTTTAATCATTTGCATATTTTCATTCTTTTTTTCTGACTGACTGTTTACCACACTACAAGCTCCTAAAATCATGCCTGAACTGATCGTTAGAATACTCAAAAAGATGACAATTATTTTCTTCATGATGGCTCCTTTTACTTCTGATACCTTTTGGGACGGAGACTTAATATAAAGTCTAACGTCTTAATCCATTTGGTAGTAAGTTTATTTTATTATACACGATTTTGATAGATTCTAGAATGCCCCAAAAATAGACAACTGGGCTACACCAATTTTCAGCAAGACTGATCTAAACTTGCGTAAAAGGCTGGTGGGTAGACAATCTGGTACTTTTTATCTGGAGAATTTTGATAATAACTCTGAAAGTTTTCATAATAAGTAGATAGGTCTTGGGAAATCTGACACAAGGGCTGGTCTGAACGAATCGGGCGCACTTGCGGATAAAATTCTTCTCTGGACATGGTTAAAAGATTTTTTTCTTTTTGATAATAGCTGGCCTGTATTTTCATCCACTTGGGATTTCGATAATAGAGTTGCTGACGGATATAGTGACAAATATCAGGATCTGACTTCACTAAGAAACTACTCATTTCCTGCTTGCTAAAAGGCAGGCGTAAGATATCTAATAATTCTCCTTTTTCAAAAGGAAATTCTTTTTCTTTATACTGGATTCTCCCATGAAAGTCTTCATGAATCAAATACTTCAGCCTTAGTGTCTTTCTTTCCTCGTCCAATTCCCAGATATGAAAACCCATGTTTTGACTGAAATATAGGAATTGCTTCTGCAAGGGGGTTAGTGTTTGCCTGAGCCAGAGTTTCTTTCCCAAAAGCCAGAGAACTTGATAGCCAGCTTGGCGATATCTTTGACTCCGCTCCCAAAGTCTATCTTGAGAAAGACTGCTACACTGAACCTCTAAAG
Source organism: Streptococcus sp. 27098_8_75 (assembly GCF_041432475.1). Classification (NCBI taxonomy): domain Bacteria; kingdom Bacillati; phylum Bacillota; class Bacilli; order Lactobacillales; family Streptococcaceae; genus Streptococcus; species Streptococcus sp. 27098_8_75. The sequence continues at coordinate 131,429 of NZ_JAPVZR010000005.1, read as the reverse complement.
CAAGGCGCTCATCAACTAAGACATCCGCTACCTGTTGCAAGTCTGGTAAAAACACTTCTACATCTACCCCAGTCGTTTGATTGGCCCAGCGAAAAAGGGCCGCCTTAAGGTTTAGATGTTCTCTACTTTCATTTTCGACACTATAATGGCAGTCGGATAAACGAATATGTGCAAAATGGGGCTGCATGATTTTACCCTTTTTCAAACGGACAGGCCCTCCACACCCTGGGCAAAAATAATCTCCTTTTGAAACGGATGACTCCTTTAGTAAATGAAGGATCTTCCCATCCTTATCACGCGCTGAAAACATGAACACCTCCTCAAACATTTACCTCCTTTATTCGTAAAAGAAAAGAGAAACTCGTTATCAAGTTTCTCTTTTTCTATATCTAACTGCGCTTATTAAAGACTTGCTCCTTGTTCTTCTTTAAGAAGCTTTTTGTCATAAGCACGGATGAATGGATAGTAGACTAAGAAGGCTGCTAGAGCACAGACAAGGGCTACAATTATCGCTTTTAGGTCACCTGTTCCCAAGAAGGCTCCTATTCCGACAGGAGTTGGCCAAGGAACTTGGCCAAAGACTGCCTTGATCAAGTTTAGCTCCATCGCTAAATAGTAGATGGTAGCTGAGGTCATTGGTGCCAAAATAAATGGTACAGCTAGGGTAGGGTTGTAAATAATAGGAATACCAAAAATAAGAGGTTCGTTGATGTTAAAGATACCGGGAACGATTGAAGCCTTACCAATAGCGCTTAATTGCTCAGATTTGGCACGAGTTGCAAGCCAGATACATAGACCTAGAGTCGCACCAGAACCACCTGCAATAACAAACATATTAGAAAACTCGCCGGCTACAATGAAACGGGTTCCCTCTGATGCATTACTTGCCATATTTGCAAGGGCAATTGGATTAACAAAGGCAAAGATAATGTTTGCACCGTGAATCCCAACAATCCATAGCAATTGGGTCAAGAAATAGATGATCATCAAACCAATCCATGAATTGGTTAAGTGAGTTACAAAGCTAAAAGGAATCGCAATCACTTTGAAGATGTCTGTCCCCATCATCACAAGAGCACCATTGATGAAGAGAACTGTAAAGGCAACTACAAAACCAGGAATCAAAGCAGAAAAACCACGAGACACACCTTCTGGAACAGCTTCAGGCATCTTGATGACCCAGTTTTTCTTGAGACAGAGACGGTAGATCTGAACGGTTACCACCGCCATGATAATGGCTGTGAAAATACCTGTTGTGCCAAAACGAGTCACTCCATTACTAATTGCCCAACCATCAGCAATAACAGCACCTTTTTTGAGACTAGTCACCGCTGTCATAGCACCTTTTTCAAAAACAATTTGAGGGATGGTCATGATGAAGGCAAAAAGAGACAACATAGCTCCGTTGAGCGGATTCATGTTTAGACCTTCTTCTTCGGCATAAATCTTTGTCAATTCATAGCCCATAGCTAGAACGAAATAAAGTGATAAGACACCCATAGTTGCATAATAGGCAATCATGTAGAGCGATTGGAACTTATCAAATGAAGCTGCAAAAATATCTGCAACGATTGGCCAGAATGAGAAGGATTGTGGCAACACACTAAATACCAAAAACATTGATCCAACAATGGTAAATGGTACCGCCCCCATACCTGCAGCTGTGATCGCCCGCACTATTTTGTACTGGGCAATTTTCCCCATTGGTCCCATGAGATATTTCTCTAAGAAACCAAATAGTCCTCCTTGTTGTTCCATAACGAAACCTCCTTATATTTTTACATTATTTTTTCTAATTGCTGAAGTCTTAACAAAGCTCGATCTCGACCTTCCAAAATTAATCTTATTCTATGAAGGCTAAAAAGACTAATCAACAGGCCTAACCCCAGTATGAAAGCAATAAACAACTTGCTATTTAGCTTAGCAGTGAAGATAGGAAAGATGATTGAGATTTGATCAGTGCATAATACAAGAGCGATCAATAGAATTTGAACGATTGATTGTAAATTGAAAAACAATCTTGTTTTAGTCAAATAAACTTCTTTTGTACCATACATTTTAAACTGCTCAGCTATTGCTAGTATAGAAGAAATCAGTAAAACGATAGGAATGACTGCATATAAAGTCCAGTTAAAGAGCTGGACAAGCAACCAGTACAAATTTCCAAAAAACATGGCTGCTAAAGAATATCTCAGCATCAAATAACGGTTGAAATAAGTCGATTTCAGGCTATTTTCTTTCCGTTTTTGCTCTTGTGTTTGCATGTTTCGCTCCCCTTCGTTCAGTTTATCTTATTGTTCAATCTTACGATATAGACTCAGCATCTCAAGAGCTACTTCCCGAAGCGTCATGGTTGTCATAAGGTGGTCTTGAGCATGAACCATAATAATTTCCATCTTCATCTCAATCCCACTTGCATAATCCTGCAGTAACTTTGTCTGAGCTCGATGGGCTTCTACTAATTCTGTATTAGCTAGCTCTAATTTTTCCTCTGCTTCAGCATAATGACCCTCACGCATTTCCGAAAATGCTTCATGGACGGTCGCTCTAGCATTGCCACTATTCAAAATAATTTCAAAAGCGGCAACTTGTAGCTCTTCTTGATTCATAAAAAGCCTCCTTACGTTATCGAATTCTGAGAAATAGTTTTTTAAAGTCTGTGAAAGTTTGACAGTTGATCATCTGTTCTTGCAGTTCCTCTTGCTCAAGCAAGAGGACAATTTTGGAAGTCAAGCTAGATAAGTTTTCATTCCCAAAAACGGAAGGCGAAGGGAGGAATACCAGTTTTATCTTTGGATACTCTGGAGACCACACTACTCCTTCAGGTATGAGTGCAACTCCAATCCTATGACCTTTCGCATAAGCTTTGATTGGATGGGGAACAGAAACAGTATCAGAAAAAACAATCGAACTCATCTCTTCTCTTTGCTCAATCAAGTCTTTCATTTGAGTTACAAATTGTTCATCTTCTCCCTGAGACATTCTTTGTAAAAGACTGTCTATTACTTGATCTTTACTAACTTCATGAAGTACAGCAAAGCATTCAGGTGAGAAATAACCATCAAATATTCTCTCTTGATCCGACTCAACTACATTAGTTTCTTGGTCTAATTTGTAGTTTTTTATCGGTTTTAACAGAGAAATTTTATGTCTGATTTCCCTAATTTCATCTGAATTAAGAAAGATACTGACAGTAAAAACTGGAATATTAAAGACCAGGTTTGATAAATCTATCGAAGATATAATAAAATCAATATTTTTTAGACGTTCATCATTTATTTCATAGTAACCAATCACATCAACAATACGAACTAGATTGCCCAACTCATTATCGATTCGATGTTTAAGCATTTGGGCTGAACCATAGCCAGTTGCGCAGATGACTAGTATATTAAACTTTTGTTTTTCTTTCAGGCGCTCCAAAGAAGTCATAAAATGTAGAGCTACATAAGCCACTTCATCGTCAGACAATTTTTCGTTAGCAAATATCGGCATGGCCGATAAAATATTGCCCGTCATTTCTAAGATCCCTGCATACTGATTTTGGATTTCTGCCAAAAGAGGATTATCCATTTTAACATGATTTTTCAGCCGTACAAAGAGGGTAGATAAATGGGCAACCAAACCTTCTATTAATTGAAAATCATTCTTGAAGGGGTATTCATGTGTAAAATTACTTTGCTCTAAAACAAATAATAATTGCTTTCTGATTTGCTGAGCAACATCTTCTTTTTCACACTTATTCGTTTGTAAATTTCCCTTTGAAACCAAGTGCAGAGTTATATAATCCACTTCTTCTTTTGGAAATTCGAGGCCAGTTGAATGATAGACGCGTTTTAAGATCTTCTCTGCAATTTTTCCTTCTTCCCTATATTCATCCATTGACCAACTATCTAATTGCTTAATCTGAAAGCCTTCTCCAATTCTTTTGAGAGAAAGAGCTATGTGAATGACTAAGTTTTGAATGACAAAATCAGAGAGTTTTAATTGACCTTCCCGGCATTCATCAAGGACGATAATCGTTAATTCTTCAAGGCTAATTGGTCTACCAGAAACCTCTATCTTGATATAATTATGGAGAACTTGGAAAAATTTGTCATGAAAGAAAAAATCAATAATGAACCGCCTAATATTACGCTCATCTCCTGTGACGTAGACACCACATTTAGGCTTACTTTCGATTTGTAAGTCGTACTTGGCTAAATCCTGTCGAATCTTTTTAAAATCAGAAGACAGGGTAGACCGACTAACATATAATTCGTCAGCCAAATCATCAAAATAAATGGATTCCTGCTCAAAGAGGAGCTTATTCAAGATATAATTATATCGATCATCGATTCCTTCGATAACTTCTGTTGACGCCTCTCCCAATACTTCTTTTTGAAGAAATTTTTGGTATACATCTTTATTATCAATAACGAATCGATAGCCATGCCCCTGCTTGGCAATAATTTTCCAGCCTGTTTGACTAGTAGGCATCCCGACTAAACTTTTGAGGTAGTTTCTAACAGTTCTATCCGAACAGGTTAAGTGTGTTGCCAATTCCATACTAGTTATGTATTGGTCAGCATTATCCATCAAATACTGTAGAATTATTTTTTCTTTTTGATGCAAAACACTTATCCTCCTTCTTTACAAAATCAGTTGTCACTACCTCTAGTTTACCACTTAAATATTTTCTTTAATCAAATTAGCCATTTTTTCGATCCCCATAGGAATTGGGATATAGGCTTGAGGAGGAATTTGAACGATTGGTTTTCCTACTTTAGCGGCAGCATCTTCAAACTGTTTATAGTACATTTTAGTTTGAGGACTAATTAAATAAAGATCAAATTTTGCATCTGCAATAGCCTTACCACCTTCAGTCGCGCTAATGGCATCTACTTCAACATCTTCTCCTTTCGCTTTCAAAAACTCTGTTGTTTTCTTTGCCATCAGTGATGAAGACATTCCTGCCGCGCAGATAATTAATGCTTTTGCCATGATCATTCTCCTTTTAAAACTTATTTTTGATAACTCAATTATATATGAAAACGCCACCAACTTCCATTTAACCTTTTTCCGTATCGAAACGGAAATGGTTTCTAAACAGCTACTTATATCTTATTTTATAGACTAAAATTGTTCCTGAAAGAATAAAAGAAACACTATTAGCTAAAATGAGCGGTAAATCCTGAATGACTAGGCCATGTGCTAACCATAAGGCGATTCCTAGAACTTGCATCAGATACATACCAAGCGCTATAGATTCTGTATCCTTGCTTTTGATGACCTTAATGACCTGTGGCAAAAAGGCGAAGGTTGTTAAAATTGCCGCAATACTTCCAATCATGTTTTTCTCCTAATTTTTCCAAAAAAAGAGGCGGAAAACAGCACACTTGCCATCTCCTCCTCTATATTTTGTGGTAATTTTATAGCTGACTAAAGATTAGCTCCATTTGATGCAATGACTTCCTTATACCAGTTAAAGGACTTCTTCGGTGAACGTTCATAGGTCCCCTTGCCATCATCATCCTTGTCTACATAGATAAATCCGTATCGTTTGCGCATTTCACCCGTACCTGCTGATACTAGGTCAATACATCCCCAAGGCGTGTAGCCCATGAGATCCACACCGTCTTCTACTACGGCCTTTTTCATCTCGCGGATATGAGCGCCCAGATAGTCAATTCGGTAATCATCGTGAACCATACCATCCTCTTCCACCTGGTCAATAGCTCCAAAGCCATTTTCTACAATGAAAAGCGGTAGATGATAATGATCGGTAAACCAATTGAGAGCATAGCGCAGGCCTTCTGGGTCAATCTGCCATTCCCATTCAGAAGCCTTGACAAAGTTATTTTTAACCAAGTCTTCAGTCTCTATATAGTCGAAGTAAGGGTTATTTTCCCGATGGGAGTCAATTGCAAAGGACATGTAGTAGCTAAAGCCAATATAGTCAACAGTGCCCGCCAGCAAGTCTTCCTGATCCTGCTCGCTAAAGTCCACCTTAATTCCCTTTCTTTCCCAGTATTTGAGAATATGCTCAGGATAGCGACCAAAGACATGCACATCAGTGAAATAATAGCGCTTCTGCATAGCTTTCATAGCCATGAGAATATCCTTAGGATTGCAAGTAGCCGGATAAATAGGGCACATGGCAATCATACAACCAATTTGGAAGTCAGGATTTATTTCGTGACCAACCTTAACTGCTCGTGCTGAAGCCACTAATTCATAGTGAGCTGCCTGATACATGATTGCTTCGCGATTATCGCCTTCCTTGTATACAATCCCAGAGTTGGTGAAGGGAGCAAAATCCTCCTGATAATTAGCTTGGTTATTGATTTCATTGAAAGTCATCCAGTATTTGACTTTGTCCTTATAACGCTTAAAAACAACTTCTGCAAAACGAACAAAGAAGTCAATCACCTGACGATTTTTCCAACCACCGTACTCGGTTACTAGATGATAAGGCATTTCAAAGTGAGACAAAGTGATAACAGGCTCAATACCATACTTGAGGCATTCATCAAAAAGGTCGTCATAAAATTGGAGACCAGCTTCATTAGGCTCCTTTTCATCTCCCTTAGGAAAAATCCGCGTCCAGGCAATAGAAGTCCGAAAACACTTAAAGCCCATTTCCGCAAAAAGAGCGATATCTCCCTTATAACGATGATAAAAATCAATGGCCTCGTGATTAGGATAGTACTTGCCTTCTAGGACCCCTGGGGTAATTTCCCGAGGCACTCCATGGCGAGCCGCAGTCATAACATCAGCTACACTAATACCTTTCCCACCTTCCTGCCAGCCACCTTCCAGTTGGTGGGCTGCAACAGCTCCACCCCAGAGAAATCCATCTTTAAATGTTGACATTTTGCATTTCCTCCTAGTTTTTACTACTTCCATTATAGGAAAAGAAAGCGCTATTTTGAATAGCAAGATTTTCCATATCGAAACGGAAAAAGGGTTTTATTTTATCCTTTAAAAAATAGAACAAAAATTTGACAACGCTTTCAGTAAGTGCTATAATGCTCTCAACATAAATAGAGTAAAGGAAAGGTGGTTTAAATTTATGTCTTTCTTAACATTTTTATTTAGTTTTTTAGGCATGGTCATTCTGATACCTGCTATTTGTTATGGCTTTTTTAAGCTATCCATTCTCTTAAAAAGCAATATACTATCGCGGGGGAATGCCTACTATACTCTGATTCGATTTGAGCATTTGGACAGCATTCCTCCCTTACTAGACAATCCAAACTTCCTTAAAACAGGTAAATGGGAATATTTCCCTGAAGCTAATTACTTCAAAGGATTCTCAAAACTCTCAGACAGAGACCTTCAAAACTGGATAGAAAAGGAATATCATCTGAATCCTGGTCAAGTGCTTGTAACTGTACCAGAAACAATGAAAGTTGCTTCTGCCGCAATCAGATTCTAAATCTTAAGAATAGAAAAAAAGCTAGGACTAATCCTAGCTTTTTTATGAAAACAACTTCTGGTCTTCTTTTTCGGGTACCTTTAAAAACCAAGCTAAAACTATTACCAAGACCATTAAACCTGCTAGAAAGAAACTCATTGTCTCATATCCCGCTGCATCAATAACAGCTCCAGCAAAATGTTGAATAAAAATGGAGCCAAGGCTTCTAACCGTCTGTACTAGGGCAATAGCAGTCACTAAGTACTTGGAGTCCACAATGGCTGAAACAATCTTTAAGGTGACCATAATGAGAAGCATACCTGAAACATGTTTAGAAGCCAAGGTCAAAATGATTTTCGAGGCTAGTCCCAGATTGAGTCCATAAATTGTGTATTGGACTAACATAATCAGTAACGGACACAATAAGAGCTTTTTAGCAGACAGTTTATCCATAAAAAGATAAGAATAAAAGATCAGTGGTGACTCACAGATAACAGAAATTGATACAACTGTTGAGGCCATTCCAACACTCAGACCGCTATGCTGCAACATGGCAGGAATATAAGTATGACCTGCATTTCCAACTCCTGAATAAAGAGCAACAATCAGCAAATAGTAGAGATAGGTTTTATTGGTCAAAATCTGACTGATATAAGAGTCTTTCTTATTTTTTGGGGCTTCATCTGATTTGGGAGATTCAGAGCGGATTTTAATGGAAAGGACACCGACAATTGTAATGATCATTGCTCCGATGAAAGCAATAAAAATAGCCATAGGAGAAACATATTGGTAGAGTACACCAGCCAGTTGAGAACCTAATGCATAGCCAATCGTTCCCCAGATTCGAATTTTTCCATAAGTGTAGGGACTTCGTGCAGCAAGTACATCCATAACTGGATTGACACCATTAATCAGCATAACCACCAAACTGTATCCAATAGTTAAGCCTAACAAATCTCTAACTTGCATAAAATAGATTGCAATAAAGATAATAGCTCCAAAGCTAAACAGGGTCACCTTCTTGATGCTCAAGCGGTCATTTAAAATTCCCATAATTGGTTGGGCCAGCATAGAAGCAAAAAAAGCGACCGATACGACTACGGATGTCTGACCAGCTGAGAAGCCTAAACCCAGCATATAGACAGAAATCAAGCTTGAAAACAAGGCAAAGGATAAAAAATAAAAAGTATAAACCAGGACATAAGCTAGATAACTATTATAAAACTTTTTAAACATCGTTCTCTCATTCTTTACTAATATTAAATCTTATTAAAAAACATTGGAGTGTATTTCTAACATTACAAAAGGGCTGGGAAATCCCAGCCACTATACATTATCGCCCATTTCGACGCGAATAATTCTGAGAATCATCTTCCAGGTTATCGCGTCCAGCAAGAGGTCGATTCCGTTTTTTTCTTCGACCAGATTCAAGAAAAACAATCGCAAAAAGTACCAAGACTGGAACTAATAAAAGCAATTTGGGATCTAATAAAAGTCCAGATTTTGCCTTATTTGAAGAATTTGCTCCTTGATCATTTTTAGAATCCATAACTGGTGAGTCTCCATCGTCAGCCAGTTCTACTTTCATTCCATCACTAATTAATGTAGACAGGGTTAAAAGTCCATTATCAACTTCCAAAACGCCATCCTTCACAACTAGCTTTGGATTTGTTCCTTTTTTGACAGTCCCATAAAAATCTTTTTCAAGTTTATAGGTTTTTCCATCAATTTTGTGCTCTCCTGCAGTCAGGAGTTTCTTATATTCGTAATCTGCGTAGGCTTTTTCAATCAAAGCATTTCCAAATGGATGACGATAGTACTCACCATCCTGATCAGACCAATCTCCGACCCCCATAATCACACTGATAATACGTTGTTCACCACGTTTGACAGTTGCAATATAGTTGAAGGCTCCTCTAGGACTAGAACCTGTTTTTAAGCCATCTACTCCTTCCAGTCCATACTTGGCTCCTGGAACTGAGTAATTGTATGTCTCAAAAGTTTCTTCATAAGGTGTTCCTTTTTTGACAGTAACTACTGGCTTGTTTGTGTATTTTAAAATACCAGGATATTTCTTAACAAAATTATAAGCAAGGATAGCTAGATCGCGAGCCGTTGTCTGGTTAGCCGCATTATTATCATATCGTTGAGGAGTGTAGAAGCCTTTAAAGGATGAAGCCGCAGCTCCACTCGCATTGTACCAATGTGTATTGGTCATGCCAAGTTCTTTAGCCTTACTATTCATTTGGTCCAAAAAAGCGTCTGGATCATTATTAGATAAGTAATTCGCAATCATAACCGTCGTTGCATTAGAAGAAGGAACGACTGTCATAGTTATCAACTCAGATATTGTATAATCTACACCCGCCACAATTTTGTTATTGGAAATTTCATAAATTCCAGCAATATTCTGGTCTGTCTGGCTAGCTTTGATGATGGTATCTTCTGAAAGCTTTCCTTGCCCCATAGCCTCAAACAAAAGATAAAGTGTCATCAATTTACTCATACTCGCTGGATCTCGAACTTCATCAATGTTATCCTGCCAAAGGACATCTCCCGTGTTCCCATCTATAATCAGTGAAGATCTGGGACGGTTGATATCTTTTACATCTGGATAGGCTTTCCGAGTAATATCCATGAGCTCATCTGCACTAACTGTAGCTGCCCCAAATAATAATGTTACCAAGCAAACAAGTGCTATCCATTTCTTCTTCACCAGAAGCCTCCTAATTTTTCATCGTTACTAATTAGTATATCATATTTCCCAAACAAAATAGAAAATATTTTAGAAAATACATCTGAAAAGTAGATATATTTTTTCAAAAAAATCCCACCTGATAAACAGGTAGGAAATTTTAGTTATCTAATAGGCTAAGTGCTTCAGCATCTGCAATAATCGTAACATCCTCATGATTCTGGAGTACGCTGGCCGGCAGCTCCTCAGTAACAGGTCCTGCTACTGTTCCAGCAATTGCCTGAGCTTTTCCTTTCCCATAAGCAAACAAGACAATTGACTTGGCAGCCATAATATTTGCAATCCCCATAGAAATTGCCTGGGTCGGAACTTGGTCGATTGTTTCAAAGAAACGAGCATTTGCTTCGATTGTAGATGGAGTCAAATCAACCAGGTGGGTTTGACTCTCAAAACTTGTTCCTGGCTCATTAAAACCAATGTGACCATTAGTTCCAATTCCTAAAATTTGGAAATCTACTGGATTCTCCGCTAAAATTCTGTTGTAAGCTGCTGTCTCTTCTTCAGCATCCTCAGCTTTGCCATTTGGTAAAAAAATCTTTTTAAAAGGTTTATGAGAAAAAAGGTTTTCATTCATAAAGTAATGGTAAGATTGGGGATCATCAGCCTCTAAGCCAACATACTCATCTAGATTTACACTGACTAAATCAGAGAGATCAATATCGCTTTCAATTAATTCCTTATAGAAACTAAGCGGACTACTACCAGTAGCTAAACCAAGTGTTTTAGCGCCTTCTGCTAGCTTGCTTCTTAAGATTTCTACTGCTACTTTCCCGCCTTCATTTTGGTCAGCTACTTGAATAATTTTCATCAGAATCCTCCTGAACTTTTCTCTAATATTATTATATGGTATAGACCAATTTTTGTCAAGATAGAAATTTTCATATTTTAAATTTTGCCAGCAAAGAAAGATAAAATCGTGATATAATATAAGAATGTTACTGTATTTATTACTTTTATTTTTACTGGGTGTTGTCTTTCTCGTACTCAGCCTATTTTTTAGAGCCATCAAAACATTAAGAATGATTGCTCTTTGTATTGGGATTTTACTAACTAGCCTTCCAATTTTATGTTGTGCTTACTTTTTATGGATTATATGGACTGTTTAAGGAGAAATAATGAACACTGCCGATTTTGACTTTCACTTACCAGAGGAGCTTATCGCCCAAACTCCTCTTGAAAAACGCGATGCCTCCCGTTTATTGGTTGTAGACCGATCAAGCGGAGAATTTTCTGACCAGCATTTTGACTCAATTATTGATCAACTCCAGCCTGGCGACGCCCTTGTCATGAATAACACTCGGGTCCTGCCTGCTCGTCTCTACGGTGAGAAAGCTGGGACTGGTGGTCACGTTGAACTCTTACTTTTAAAGAATACTGAAGGAGATCAATGGGAGGTCTTAGCAAAACCAGCTAAACGTCTGAAAGTTGGTGCTCAAGTTTCCTTTGGGGATGGTCGACTGACAGCTACAGTTGTAGAAGAACTAGAACACGGGGGACGGATTGTCCGCTTTGACTATCAAGGGATCTTCTTAGAAGTGCTAGAGAGCTTGGGTGAAATGCCCCTGCCTCCTTATATTCATGAAAAATTAGCAGATCGCGAACGTTATCAAACTGTCTATGCTAAAGAGAATGGCTCTGCTGCTGCCCCAACAGCTGGACTTCATTTCACTAAAGAACTGCTTGCACAAATTGAAGCCAAGGGAGTTAAGTTGGTTTATCTGACCCTTCACGTTGGACTTGGCACTTTCCGACCAGTTTCTGTTGACAATTTAGATGACCACGAAATGCATTCTGAGTTTTACACTTTGTCTGAAGAAGCTGCCGCTACCCTCCGCGAGGTTAAGGCAAATGGTCATCGTGTTATCGCTGTCGGAACAACTTCAATCCGAACTCTAGAAACTATCGGAAATAAGTTTCAAGGCGATATCCAAGCTGATTCTGGGTGGACCAATATTTTTATCAAACCAGGCTATCAGTGGCAAATTGTTGATGCCTTTTCGACCAATTTCCACTTACCTAAATCAACTTTAGTTATGCTAGTCTCAGCCTTTGCTGGACGGGACCTAACCTTAAAGGCTTATGAACACGCTATTGCTGAGCGTTACCGCTTCTTCAGTTTTGGAGACGCTATGTTTATCAAATAGTAGGTAATTTTATGAACAAAATAGAAAGTAGACATCGTTTAATTCGTTCCCTGATTATGGAGAAAAAAGTCCATACTCAACAAGAACTTCAGGAACTCCTTGAAGCCAACGGCGTTATTGTTACCCAATCAACCTTGTCTCGTGATATGAAGGCCCTCAACCTGGTCAAGGTCACTGAAAACAATATTTCTTACTATGTTATAAATAGTATTGCTCCTTCCCGCTGGGAGAAGCGTCTGCGTTTTTATATGGAAGATGCCCTCATCATGCTACGGCCCGTTCAGAATCAAGTGGTCATGAAAACTCTACCCGGCCTAGCCCAGTCATTTGGAGCGATTCTGGATGCACTGGAATTACCTCAAATCGTTGCAACTGTCTGTGGAGATGATGTCTGTTTGATCATCTGCGAAGACAATTCATCTGCCATTGAATGTTTTGATAAGCTTAAAGAATTTGCCCCACCATTTTTCTTTAGTAAATAAGCAAAAGGAGTTGAAAATCTCAACTCCTTTTCTTTTATTCTCCAGCCAAACGGAAGATCGTTTCCGCATAGATATCCATTGCCCGGTAAAGATCATCTAGTTTAGCTCGTTCATTAGCCTGATGTTCCGTCTGCTCAGCACCAGGGAAAAGAGCACCAAAGGCAACACAGTTTGGCATAGTACGAGCAAAGGTTGCTCCACCCGATGACATAGCTGGACTATCATCACCAGTTTTTTCTTGATAAATACTCATCAAAGTACTGACCAACTCGCTATCTTTTGGTACATATAAAGGCGCTAGATAATCAAACTCCTCATAAACCAAGCGATAATCAGATGCCTTGTCGGTCAATGTTTGAACTAATTTTTCTTTATCTGCTAAAACAGGAATTCGAATATCAATTCGGATTTCTGATTTTTCGGAACTGACTGTCAATCCGGCAATATTAAAAGATAAACTTCCGGATGGTTCATCTGAAACGGGACCAAATAAGTGGGCTCCTGTTGCATCTTCTCCTACCGCTTCAGCAATAAAAGCTAAAGCAGGATGGGGAGCAAGAACTTGGAGTACCTTAGCCAGTCGAACAATTGCATTGACTCCCTCAGCAGCATCTTTAGCATGTTTTGGAACACCAAGGACCGTCACCTGATTAGCCGATACTTCGTAATCAAAGCCTGTCGCTCTTAGACCCGCAATTACTTTCTCTAAGAAAGGGCCTTGGTAACTAGCTTTAGCTGGTACAACATTAAAAGCATCACCAACTTCAAGTTTGATAAAATCGGACCCGGGTCCATGCAACTTGACCTGTAAAAGCCCCTTTTCAGCATAGGTCAATGGGAAGGATGAATCAGGAGCGAAACCAAGAGTCGCCCTTTCTTCCAATTCATTGTATCTACCCATGCAACGCCAGAGTGTCTCCTCATCTGTCCCGAAAATAAAACGCACTCGTTTTTTAAAGCGAACACCACTATTTAGCAATGCTTTAACAGCATACAAAGCTGCCATTGACGGTCCTTTATCATCCTGAACACCGCGTCCAAAGAGATAGCCATCTTTTTCAGTTGCCACAAACGGCGGTGTTTGCCAATCTGCTTCTTCACCTGATGGAACAACATCCAAATGACAGAGAACGGCCAGGAGTTCTTCTCCCTGACCGATTTCTGCATATCCATAATAACCTTTAGGATCGAGATAGGTTGTAAAGCCTATTCCTCGACAAATTTCTAAAGTTTTTTCTAGGACATCTTGAATAGCTTGTCCAAAAGGTGTTCCATTTTCATTTTCATTAAGAACAGATGGGTAGGAAATAAGAGTTTTCAAAGATTCGAGAAATTCTTTTTTTACTTGTTCTGTTAGATAATTTTTCATGGAAGCACCTCACATCTCTTAACCAATAGCTGGAATGAAGGTACCCAAGAGAAGCAACAAAATGCTGACAACGATAATGGCTACAATCAATTTACCAATGAATTTCCACCAAGTACCAAGACTGATACGTCCAAGAGCAAGAGCTCCCATAACGATACCTGAAGTTGGTGCTACCAAGTTAAGAACACCTGAAGCTGATTGGTAAGCAGTGATAATCAAGCTTCCTTTAACATTGACAAACTCTCCTAGAGGTGCCATGATACCCATTGTTGCGCTGGCAAGACCAGATGAAGATGGGATTAAGAATGACATTGGCAAGTAGAAAATGTAAGTCAAGATGATGAATAGTTGAGATGATAGACCCTTAAGTCCTTGTTCACCCCAGTGAAGGATAGTCGCAGTAATCATACCATCGTTCATGATAACTTGGATACCACGCGCGATCGCTACGATAAGGGCAACACTGAGCAAGTCAGCAGCACCATTCATGAAGGCTGAGATAATCTTGTCTTCTTTAAGACCATAAACGATACCAATCAAGATACCCATAAAGGCAAAGAGCATTGCGCCTTCTGGGAAGTACCAAGTACCTAAAGCCCCAGTTGAAGAACCAATAATTTTACCAATTACAGGAAGACCTGTTAACCAAGAATTAAAGTTTTCAAAAAGATTGATATGAAGGTCTGTCCAAGGGATAAAGCTGGCAACCATGATAACAAATGTTGCAATGAAGAGATATAAAACATGTTTTTGTTTCTTACTCAAGACAGAAGGTGCATCATCGTTATCTGTTACATTGAAGTGTTTCAAATCTTCTTCTCTTTGGCTATATACCAAAGATTTGGTAGGATCTTTTTGAATCTTATCCGCATAACGATAAACAAAGTAAGTGCTCATTGCAACCATTACAAACCAGAAGATAAGACGTAGCACAATACCATCTGCTGTCGGCACGCCTGCTGTATCCGAAGCGATAACTGTTGCAAATGGATTTAGAGTGGATGCCAAACATCCAATTTGAGAGCCAAGTAGGATAATAGCTACGGCTGTAATACTATCAAAACCAACCGCCATCATAACAGGAACAAGAAGTGGGTAGAAAGCCATGGTTTCTTCACCCATACCATAAGTTGTACCGCCAAGGGCAAACAGAGGCATGAGGATGACAATCAACATTTTTTCACGGCCTTTGTACTTCTTCACGATAGAAGCAATCCCTACATCTAATGTTCCAGTTTCATTGACAACGCCAAGGAAACCACCTACCATCAGGATAAAGAAGGAAACGTCAATCGCTGCCTTTGTAGGTTCGTGTCCAAGCATCGCACGAATCGGTGCCATAAGGACATCCCAAATCCCTTGAGGATTAGAAGCAACCTGTTTATATGTTCCAGCAATCAGGTTTCCTTCTTTGTTGACATCATACTGACCAGCTGGAATAATCCAAGTTAGTGCTGCCATAACAGCAATGATAATAATCAAGACGGTATAGGAAGAAGGCATCCTAAACCCTTTTTTTGTTTCTTCACTCATTGTTTTCTCCTCCTAAAATCTAACAAAGTGCAAAAAACCAAGCTCTCTTCTTGAATAAATATCCAAGAAAATGTTTATTTATCACCAATATTTTATCATATTGACATGAAAAATACCAGTGTTTTTTAGAGCAAATCTTTTAAACTAGTCTATAGTTCAAAATTTATTTCAGTCTTTTTGAATAATTGTTCCGCTTTCAGACTCAATCAAAGCACCCAGATTTTCTAGTGAAGTAATAACCGCTTTACCCTCTGGACGACCGTTAACGAAGGCAATAGCTGCTTCAACTTTTGGAAGCATACTTCCTGGAGCAAATTGATCTTGTTTGATATATTCTTCCAACTGAGCAACATTCACATGTTCTAATTTTTCTTGATCAGGTTTATTGTAATTTACAAAGACATAGTCTACTCCTGTCAACACGATGAAGAGATCAGCTTCCACTAACTCAGCCAAACGTTGAGAAGCAAAGTCTTTATCAATAACAGCTTCAACTCCTGAAAGATGACCGTTGTCTTCCTTAATGACAGGAATACCGCCACCACCAGCAGCTACAACTACTTGGCCGTCATTTAAAAGAGTACGAATTGTGTCGATTTCCTTAATGTCAACCGGTTTTGGTGAAGCAACGACTTTACGCCAGCCACGTCCAGCGTCTTCTTTGAAAGTTGCTCCGCTCTTTTCAGCTTCTGCTTTTGCTTCTTCTTCTGAATAGAAAGGTCCGATTGGTTTGCTGAGGTTAACAAAAGCTGGGTCGTTCTTATCTACAACCACTTGTGTTACAACTGAAGCAACGTTTTTGTCAATTCCTTCATCCAAGAGAGCGTTTTGCAAAGCATTTTGCAACCAGTAGCCAATGCTTCCTTCTGTCATGGCTACGAGAGAGTCGAGTGGAAAAGCAGGATTCTTTTCAGAATCAGCTGCTAAATGTTGTAACAAGAGATTTCCTACTTGAGGACCATTCCCGTGAGTAATGATAAGGTCATCTCCATTTTTAATCAGTTTCACCAAATGCTTAGCAGTTTCAACTAGGGCTTCCTGCTGGGCTTTTGCTGACGGATCAGATGAAAGGATGGCATTTCCTCCCAAGGCTACAACGATTTTACGATTTGCCATATAATTCTCCTTCAACGCAAAGTAAATGCGTTTTAATTTTGATTACAATAATGTCCTCCAGTTTATTTTTCAATTTAGAAAGACAAACTGTTTGACTATTAAAAATGAGGGCGGACTAAAGCTATTAGTCGCAGCCCTCATAGCTGTTGGTATTACAGTTTAATTGTTTTTAAGATTATACTTTTGGAATGTAAAGATTACCTAAAGTTGCAGCCATAACTGCTTTAATTGTATGCATACGGTTTTCTGCTTGGTCGAAATGACGAGCATATTTACTGCGGAATACTTCGTCAGTTACTTCCATTTCTTCTACGCCAAATTTTTCAGCAACATCCTTACCATAAACAGTATTTGTGTCGTGGAAAGCAGGCAAGCAGTGCAAGAAGATCAAGTCTTCGTTATCAGCTTTCTTAACCAAATCCATGTTTACTTGGTATGGTTTCAAAAGAGCAACACGTTCTGCAAATTTATCTTCTTCACCCATTGATACCCAAACGTCAGTGTAAAGTACATCAGCACCTTTCACAGCTTCGTCAGCATCTTCAGTGATTAAGATGTGAGCGCCACTTTCTTTCGCAAATCCTTCTGCCAATTCAACAATTTCTTGTTCTGGGAAGAGTTCTTTTGGAGAGAAGATGTGAACATTAACACCAAGAATTGCACCAGTCACTAGTAAGCTATTAGCAACGTTGTTACGTCCGTCACCACAGTATACCAATGTCAAGCCTTCTAAGCGACCAAAGTTTTCTTGTACTGTCAAGTAGTCAGCTAACATTTGAGTTGGGTGCCATTCGTCAGTCAAACCATTCCAAACTGGAACACCTGAGAATTCTGCCAATTCTTCAACCATACGTTGGCTGAAACCACGGAATTCAATACCATCAAACATACGGCCCAAAACTTTAGCTGTATCTTCAGTTGATTCCTTTTTACCAAGCTGAATATCATTAGCACCAAGATATTCTGGATGTGCGCCAAGGTCGATAGCTGCTGTAGTAAAGGCTGCACGCGTACGAGTAGATGTTTTTTCAAACAAGAGAGCGATATTTTTACCAGCAAGGTAACGGTGCTCAATGTTACGTTTTTTCAAATCTTTCAAGTGAGCTGAAAGACCAATAAGGTATTCTAACTCTGCACGGGTAAAGTCTTTTTCTGCAAGGAAGCTACGTCCTTGGAATACTGAATTTGTCATTCTTTTATTTCCTCTTTCTATCTATTAGAATTTCTTAAGATATTGAACGTTTAGATTTCTTCACGTTCGAATGGCATTGACATACAACGAGGTCCACCACGACCGCGAACCAATTCACTTCCGCGGATCTTAATCAAACGTAAGCCGTATTCTTCTAATTTCTTATTAGTAACTGTATTGCGGTCATACACAACAACAACACCTGGAGCGATTGTAAGAGTGTTTGAACCATCGTTCCATTGTTCGCGTGCTGCAGCAACAGCGTTGCCATCTCCACATGGAATCAATGTTACTTTTTCAACACCAAGGTTTTCAGCAAGAAGTTCTGCCAAATCACCTTTTTCTTCAACGATCTTCAATTGTTCGTTTTCGTAAGTTACAGAGAAGACGCGAAGATTGCCTTGGATTTCTGGGTGAATAGTAAATTTATCGTAGTCTACCATTGTGAAGACTGTATCCAAGTGCATGAATTTACGGTTGTTAGCAAATTCGAAAGCCAATACTTTCTTGAAGCCAACGTTTTTCTTGAAGATGTTTACCAACAATTTTTCAATTGATGCAGCATCAGTACGTTGTGAGATACCAACTGCCAATACATCTTTAGAAAGAACCAACTCATCTCCACCTTCGATACGAGTATCTTCTTCACGATTGTAAACAAGCTCAACATTTCCACCATAAACTGGATGGTATTTGAAGATATATTTACCATACAAAGTTTCGCGGTTACGTGTATCTGCATACATGTGGTTGAGTGATACTGCGTTACCAATTGTAGCAAATGGATCTCGTGTGAAGTAAAGGTTTGGCATTGGATCGATAGCGAATGGATAGTCTGATTCTACCAAGTCAGTCAAGCCTTTTGCTGCTTCTGGAATTTCTGGTAAT
This sequence comes from Streptococcus sp. 27098_8_75, assembly GCF_041432475.1. Lineage (NCBI taxonomy): Bacteria > Bacillati > Bacillota > Bacilli > Lactobacillales > Streptococcaceae > Streptococcus > Streptococcus sp. 27098_8_75. The sequence continues at coordinate 112,551 of NZ_JAPVZR010000005.1, read as the reverse complement.
TCAGCTTTTTGTACACCAGCCATTGTTTTTTCAACCAATTCTTGGTTATCTTTAATACCTTGAAGCAACTCACGAATAGCCACTTTAGTTTGGCGTCCGCGGATATTTGCTTCATCAAGATATTCTTCGATGAATTGGTCGCGAATTTCTGGTGAGGTCAAAGACTCAGCAGCCAGTTTTTCTAGATATAGCACTTCAATACCTTCATTGCGAAGCGCTTGAGCAAAGTTGTCGTGTTCTTTTTGTGCATCTTCCAAAAACGGAATATCATCAAAGAGAAGACGTTCGAGATAGTCTGGCATCAAGTTTTCCAACTCTTTACCAGGTCTATGTAACATAACTTTTTTCAGTTTTCCAATTTCTGAGAAAACATGAATTGGATGTGTAGACATCTACTTTCCTCCTTATTCTTTGCGGTTTAGGTTTTCCTAAGCCCGTTTACATATATTATTCTATCATTTTTTGAAAACACTTACACAAAAAAACTGACACTCTATATGCCAAATTTTTATCACTTTTAGATTTTTTTTAGATATTTTTATGTTTTGAAGCGTTTTCTTTGCATATTTTGTATATTTTATGATTTTTGCGAATATTTATTTTTTTGATAAAATCTTTGTTTTTGCTAAAAAAGAAAGTCGGTCCAGTAGACTAACTTTCTTTGAAATATTTCATAAAATATTCTCTATCAGTAAAAACCAACTGTTTGTGCTCATAGCTGATACGTCCTTCTTCTCTCAACCTTTTGAGAACCTGGTTAACTGTTTCACGGGTTGTAGCTCCTAGTTTAGCCAACTCCTTCATACTAATTGGAAATGGCAAAACATCCCCTGTTTTGCATAAATCCATACATAAGATCGAAAGGGACTGAACAACTCTGTCTGTTGCACTGACCGCAACAACATTTCGCAAGCGTAATTCTTGAAACTCCAAGATTCTGGATAGTTTCTGCGTAATAAACAACAGCTGATTCACATTTTTCTTAGAAAAATCTTCAAACAATTTCATAGGAATACTAAAATATTCCACCTGTGTCACAGCACTTGCAGTATAATGATAGCGCTCATCAAAGAAGATGCCACCATAAGGGAAAACATTCCCCTTTTTTATATAATCAGTATAAGAAAAAGTATCGGTAGCATCATACTGTTCTATTCGAGCATATCCTTGATAGAGAAGGAAAAGGCGATCACGCCGATCTCCAGAAAAAAAGATAATTTGACCTTTCGAAACCTTATGAAATTGAATTTCAATGGCTAATTTATCAAAAGACTCTACTGGAAAATTCTCAAATGCAGGATGCTGGCGGATAAACTGATAATGTTCCTTATTAATCATAATAACCCTTTTATATTTGATAATGACAGTATATCATAAATACGCTTACAAATAAAGATATATCTATGTATTCTGCTTACAAACAGAAGATAGCAATTACAAACAATAAAAATCCTATTCCAACAAAAAGATAAGCCAGTTTTCTATTCAGGGGTCGTCTGTTTTCTTGTACTTTTTTAGGCAAATAATTTCCTATAATCAGTAAAACGAAAGCAACTATAATAAGTACTATTTTACGAATATTAAAGTTTTCATCTATGCTCCGATAAATTGTAGCCATATACAACAAAACAAAGATGAAGGGAATGAACCAGCGGATGATCTGTTTAAAGTTGCTATTGACTATATCTTTAACCATTGTCGACCAATAAATAATTGCTTCAAGAACCATCATTATAATAGGAAAAATAAAAACTACCAAAAATTTGGGTAAGAAAGCATCAGCCCTCCCAGACAAATCAAAATGAATAGCCAGGTTTTCTGGTAATGTTTGATAGACCCAGATGGCATATAAAACTGGCAAGAGCATGACACCAAGTGCCCAACCTAATTCTTGTAAACTATTTTTTTTCATTTCCATTTCCTCCTCCGAGAGATTGGAACCAAACTAAAATTTCCTCAAAAACTGTGATATCTAAACTATAATAAATAAAGTTTTTCTTTTTTTCTTCTAATAATAAGCCTGCCTTTTTCAGCTGCGATAAATGGTAGGACACTGTGGCGGGAGTTAGCTCAAAAGCTTGAGCTATTTCTCCCGCCGACTTAGGGCCCTGTTTTAGCATTTCTAAAATATTTCTCCGGACTGGATCCGCTAAGGCTTTAAGTGTTTGATTGATTCCCATGATAAGAACCTTCTTTCAGATAACCCTTCATTATTTTCTTGGTCAGATAAGCTAGACCAACTACTTCAACAAAGAATATCGCTTCAACAACTAGAGGTGAGAGAAACTGAATCTGTCCCAATGCAGGAGCTAGATCAATCAAAGCATGGAGTCCTAGAGCAGCTAGAAAATAAATCGGGGCCTTTTCTTTGACTGACTTCCAAACCCAAAAGCTTAGTAAGACTTGACAGATTACTGCCACGATACGTTCAAAAACCAAAAGATAGATGCTTCCAGCACTCAGAGACTTAATATAGTCAATCGTTGCTTGAGGAACTTTCGTCACTAACTGCGCATTCCCCTGAGTCACTGCTTGAGCTATAATCCAAAAGTTTAAGAGGCTGACAATGCCAATAAACAGAGCCTCAATACCGCCATGCCCCAAGCCATAAGCCAGGCCATCGCTAACTGTCATCGGGCGCTTCTTTTGTAACAAATAAAAGACGATCCATCGGGCTGTTTCTTCAAAAATAGCTGCCACAGCAACACCATAAAGGACATATAGCCAAGGATTTTCCATTTGCAAAGCTATACTCCCATCAGCCTTAGGCTGTAAAACAATCCTGTGCAAGATTTTTTCAAGAACTTGGCTCGATAAATAAAAACCAACTCCTCCTAAAAAAAAGACTACTAGAGAAATGTGCTTGCTCTTTTTGAAATAAATAACAGGAACTAAGACTGCCACTAGAATAAGCAACATGGAAATCATAATATGTGTAGTAATCATAGCCATTCTCCCAAACTATTTTGATTATTTTCTAAATAGAATTATACACCTCTATCTTTTAAGCGTCAAGGATATTTCGATGTTTTTCTAAATAGATTCTTTTATGAGTTTTACTTATACTATTTAAAGTATCATTCATTATAAGAAAAAATATGCTCAGATCTGTATCTAAGCATACTTTTAAAATTTTATAATTCATTGTCAATTAATTCTTATTAACCCGATGCCATTCATTGATAACATAGGCTAGTTGGCCCACCTGCTCAATTCCAAGTCCGCTGATTTCATCACTAGATTCAGTACTGCCCCCTAAGTAAGCCGTATAGAGAGCTACAATATAGGGTTTCTCCTCCATAACTAGAGCATCAACATTTAGCGCTTCACGAACATAACCTGGCTTTTGGTAAATAGTAATATCACGTAGATAGCGCTTATAATATTCACCAGGGAAGGATTCGCCAATATAGTAAAGAATATCCTTATATTTCTCTTGATTTTTGGACAGATATTCTAGTACTTGGATATAGTAATCCGTTGTGGTCTTATTATTTTCACGACTAATAGTTTTCAGCTCACCCTTGGACTGACCGTAGCGACTGAACATCTCATAAGCCTTGTCCATCCCGCCCAGACGCTCTGCCAAAGCATAAGCCGGTGTATTTTCAGAATAAACCAAGGAATACTCTTGCATATCAGGAATCGACATAGCACCATTAAAGGCTGCAACATAATTATCATGCTCTCCTTGATACTCAAAGTGAGTTTGGGTAATATCAAAGCGCTCTTCCATAGACAATTTCCCTTCAGCCACTTCATCTACTACCAACATATTGAGTGGTAGTTTATAAGTTGAGCCGGCTGTCATAGGCTGGGTATCATTCATGGCAAATGTTTGGCCTGTCGTCAAGTCCTTATAAGAAAAGGCAATCTGCGATTGTTCAATTCCCGCTTCTGCTAAATAAGCCTGAACTACCTGAGTCAAATCTAAATTGGCATAGTCATAACGTAAACCTAAAGCATCCATAGTTGGCCCATCCGCCTCCATGACTTTTTGCTTTTCTTCAGGACTTTTTTGAACAAGCTTGGTTTCTTCTGGCTTTTCTATAGCCGCTTCTTTGTCTTTTTGACTCTGATGACTAGCAGAGCTTGTAGCTTCAGCATTCATCCGACTTTGTTTTTCATAGGCCATCTTCCACTCAATAGCAAAGAAGATAAACAAACCGATCAGGCAGAGGCTGGAAATGACAGCAACGGCAATTGTTATATATTTTTTAGACAAATTTTTTCTCCTAATTTTTAGTATTATAAAAAAATATGAGAAAAATAACAAGTCTAAAAGGCAAAAAAGTGACTAAAAAAGCGAATCTAAGTGATTCGCTCCTAGTTTCTATTATTTAGCTGCTGCATAAAGTTCGTTAACTTTATTCCAGTTGATCACTGAGAAGAAAGCTTTGATGTAATCAGGACGAACATTACGGTATTTTACATAATAAGCATGTTCCCAAACATCCAAGCCCAAGATTGGAGTCTTACCTTCTGAGATTGGAGTATCTTGGTTTGCAGTTGAAACCACTTCTAATTTTCCTTCTTTATTAACAACCAACCAAGCCCAGCCTGATCCAAAACGAGTTGTTGCTGCAGCTGTGAAAGCTGCTTGGAACTCTTCAAATGAACCAAAAGTAGCATCAATGTCAGCTGCCAATTCTGCAGAAGGAGCAGTCTCTTCTGCTGTCATCAATTCCCAGAAAAGAGCGTGGTTAAGGTGTCCACCACCATTGTTGATAACTGCTTGACGGATATCAGCTGGAATAGACTCGACATCAGCCAATAATTTTTCTAAATCTTCGCCAATTTCAGGGTGTTTTGCAAGTGCCGCATTGACATTTGTTACATAAGTATTATGGTGTTTGTCATGGTGCAAGTGCATAGTTTCTTCATCGATATATGGCTCCAATGCATCATAAGCGTAAGGAAGATCAGGTAAAATAATTGCCATTTGCAAAACCTCTTTTTCTTTATTTATTATGAAAATGATAACGCAATCATGTTTTTTTTTCAACTATTTTGCTTACAGATTTCCAGTTGCAATCCTAAGCAATGCAAGATCAAATAGATAATCCTTTTCGTAAAGTCCAGATTTAATCTGATAATCTGTTTCAATCAAGCAAGCCATCGTTTTTTTCAAAAAGGATAGATCCAAGGAACGAGCATCCTTTAAGGCAAACTTGACTTGATAAGGATTGACCTTGCGTCCCAGATAATTAGATAAGTCCGATACAATCTGGCTTTCTGCCCTGCCATTTCCCGACAAAATCTTGACCTGGGTAAAAATACGGAACTGCCCCAACATGATAGCAATCAGTTTGATTTCATCCTCTCCTTGTAGTCTTAGGTCACTAACAAGACTTCGAGCTTCATCAACCCTTTGATTTAGGATTAACTGAGTCAAGTCAAAAATATTGTCCTGCAGGGTCTTTGGAATAGCTTCTGTAACATCTTCAAGCTCAATCTGACCATCTGGCTTATATCCCTTTAAAAAAGATAAATTCTTACTAATTTCGCTAAATTGAAACCCCGATTTAATCAAGAGCTGATCAAACACTGTCGGAGCGAACTGAAGATTATCTACTTGAGCCACTTTACTAAAATAGGACCTTAAATCCTGTTCTTTCGGCTCTGATGCTTCAAAAATCTCTGCATCTCGTTTTAAAAGCTTAACAATTCTACGTTTGCTGTCTAACTTTCCTTCCGCAAAGATAATTAGCTTGGTTGTCTCAACCGGATGCTCCAAATACGCCTCAAAAGACTTCAATTCATCATCTGACAAATTTCGCTTTTTAGCAGTTGTGATATCTATAAAATGATCTAGAATAATTATTTTTTCATCTGAGAAAAAAGGAAGACTCACCAAGTCTAATTCCACTTGCTGATAATCCGCTTCCTTCATATCAAATAGCGCATAATTCAAGTCAGCTGCATTAAATTCAATTTGCTTCAACAACTGTTCTTTCAGCAATTCGAACTGTCCCAAATCATCTCCTGTTAACACCGTAAGAGGAGGTAGATTGGATAAATTTATTTTTTTGATGGCCTCAATTGCTAACAAGAAATCTTTCTCCTAGTTTGTCTTATTTTGGTTCTCTATATTATACCACACAGCTTAAGATAATGCCTGTCCAATCTCATTCCTAAGTGGCTAGCGAACCGTTTCTATCTGCCAAGAATTCCAGCCTTTAAATCGAATAGCTCCCTGCTCATCTGTCCGAAAAATCTTAGTCTGGATTTTTTCGAATCTATCTAAAGTTTCCTTATGCGGATGCTGGTAGCGATTGTTTTTACCAGCTGAAATCAAGGCCAACTTAGGTTTAATATGCTCTAGAAATTCTGGACTAGAAGATCCTTTAGAACCATGATGCCCAGCTTTGAGCACATCTACTCTTAAATCTGGATAGGCTGTCACCATCTGACCTTCACCTGGAGCTTCTAAATCTCCTGTGAAAAGAAACTTGGTTCGGAAAAATTCACCATACAAGACAATTGAATCATCATTACCTCCATCTCCTTGAGTAAGCGGATAGAGCACTTCAAGAGCCGAATCAAAAATAGGAAGCCGATCTCCCACCTCGACCACATGAACTTTAGCTTTCATCTTCTTTAACTTGTCTACAAAATCAACTTGAGTCATACTTCCTTTGGAAACATAAATTTCTCGGATAGAAAAGTGCTTAGCTAACTCCAACATATCTCCCATATGGTCTGTATCGGTGTGAGTCAAGACCAATTTATCCAATCGATCCACTCCTCGGCTTTTTAGATAAGGGATCAAGGTCGTTTCCGCATTACTTTTTCTCACGCGCTCTTGCCAAGCTTCTTTTTTTCCAATCTCCACCCGTCCCCCTGTATCAATCACGATAGTCCGGCCACTAATATCTCTCAGAAATATACTGTCTCCCTGCCCAATATCTACCACTGTGATTTCATTTTGCAAGGGATATTTACTTAGGAAAAATAGCACGATTGCTAAGAGACTCAGACCAGCCCTAATCTTTTTTTGCTTTCTAAAATCATAGAGCAAGGCTAAGACCAGCAGGAGAATAATAAGCAAAGGCAGATTTGGCTGTCCTAAAATTATCGGCCTTGTTGACAAACTAGCTACCCAACGAATCACCATTTCCAGCCATTGGAAAAAGATATTAACTTGAGTGAAGGCAAACAAAGGTGAAATGAGAAAAATTAGACTCAAGAGAGGTAACATAAATGTATCAAAGACGATTGAAAAAAGGAAGGTCAAGAGGATAGACCAAGGTTGGAATTCTGCAAAATAGTAGATAAGAATCGGTAAAATGCCTAACGAGATACTTAAACTCTCTAGCACGGCTTTACGAAAACCACTAGAATCCTCAAAATCCAACATAGTGATGATAAAAGCATAAGTGCAAGATAGGACTCCGCCTGTTGTCAGGAGAAAACTCGGCATAAGAAACATCAAGGCCATCATGGTCATCGCAAAATTATCCAAGCGCCTCACTCCAAATTGAGACAATAATTTTTGCACTAAACTTCTCACTACTGACACAGAAAATCCTGTCAAACCTGCATAAATAAAGGACAACGGGAATTGCAACCAATCTACCGTTTCCATCCTTAAGCCTATGCGCAGAAGAATTTTCCGAAAGGCATCCATAAAAAAGCCAACCTGCATTCCTGATAAAGCAAAAAGATGGATAATGCCTAAACTTGAGTACAAGTCATTCATCTCTGCAAAGTCAATATCCAAATCACCAAACAAGAGTCCTGTCATGTAGTGACTCATTGGACTTGGAAATGTAGTCTTAATGAAAACCAAAGCCTTCCTACGCCAAGCAGACAGCCAATCAAATGGATTGATAGATTGACTAGAGTGACTGGACATAATCCTACTGATCTTAACTGTCCGATATATTCCCTGACTTTTTAAATAAGCCTGATAGTCAAAACCAGAAAAATTTCGCCGACCTTCTGCTAGATTAAACTCTGCTTCAATCTCTAAAGTGACCAAGTCAGTTAGTTTTTGAAATGATTCTTTCTCTCTTGGACTTGCTAATTTGTAGTAGAGCTGATAGAATCTGCCACCTATTCTACCACGGAATGACAGGGAATCTCCATTTACTTTAATTGTATCTGGTAAAACTAAGACTTGTCTTGCTGGAGCTGGTCGAGACTGAAAGGTTCGCTCCGCCAACTCACGTCTAACATAAAAAAAGATAGAAAAAGCAATTAGGATAGCTACAGTTGGCAACCATTTCTTTCTTGGATAATGCCAGATTAGGCGAGCTATAAGCAGGGAAAAACCTAGATAAGCGAGCTTTTCCCCACTATAAATAGCGAAGTAGAGCCAAACCAAAAGAAAGCACAAATAGATTGGTGAAAGGGGAAGTTTTTTAATCCACTGTGACATATTCTTTTAATTTTTCTAGAGTTTTGGCCCCAATACCTGATACATTTTTCAGATCATCTACAGACTTAAATTTGCCATTGGCTTCTCGATAAGCAATAATATCCTGTGCTCGTTTTTGCCCGATACCAGAAATAGTTTGAAAGTCTGCTTCTGTTGCTGTATTAAGATTGACCAGTGCTGATTTTGTCTGACCTGTTCCTGATGTTGCATTTGCAGGGGCACTCGTCGTAACATCTACAGCATTTTCTCCGACCTTGGCTACATATACTACCGCCTCATCGCTCAGTTTCTGAGCCTGATTGATGGATTTTAAGTCAGCCTCTTCCGTCATGCCACCTGCCTTCTCCAAAGCATCATGAACCCGACTATTAGATTGCAACTGATAGACACCTGGCTTTTTTACCGCACCCTTGACATCAACTGTAACCAACTGATCTTCTGTATCGGCTTGACTGATCTCATTGCTTTTGTTACTTTTTTCATCCTTATATGAGCTAGAGGAAGAAGTTTGCTCTGTCAATTGCTGGACATCTGTCCCCCCTTGGTCTCTTCCCTGTAGTAAAATAAAGCCTGCTACAATCGCTCCTAATAAGCCTAGACTTAAAGCAATTTTATATTGCTTTGCTTTTTCTATCAAATCTCCTATCATCATTTCTCCTTTAACAAAATTAAGTATCACCTATTTATTCGTAAAAGAAGAAAAAAAGCCAAGTAAACTTGACTTTTGAAAATTTTAGGATATTTCTTAATTTCTTTTACTGATTCTATAAATCCAGGCATGAATGGTTGGAGCCTGTTTATGTAGAAAAAGCAGATTACCTAAGAGAGCTAGCATGACTAGAATGCTGAGTAGAATCAGTAAAACCCAAGAAACTGAATTCTGAGATAAATAGACTGCTAAAATCACTAATAAGATTGGAAAGGTTAGAACTGCAGTCAGTCCACCTGGAACCAAAGAGCGAAATTTTATAACCTGACTAATGTGGCCCAATAAATGCAAGGTATGACAGATAGTAATTGCTAAGGCTAACTCAGAAAATCGGCAGAAAATTGCTACTAAGAGCAGGAGGAAAGCTAAAATAAATTCCTCAGCAATCATCAAGGCTAAGCTCTCGGTCGAAGGATAACTTGACTTTCCTGCAATGAACATTTCCTTCTGATAAGCAGGGTGGTCTTGATTCTGTTTGATCCAAGGTTTGACAAGTATAATTTCATCAAACTCATGAATCATAAAAAGCGATAGGACGATAAAAGACAATAAGGCTAGTGACATAGCTTCTCCTTTCTCCTAAAAGAAAATGATAACTAATCCTATTTTTTATGTTTATCCGGATCCCAGACAAAGCTAGCTAGGAAGCTAAAAAGAATGGTTAAAAGACCAATGATGGCTGCTGGAACAAAGGCCAACAAGCGCAATACGCGCCATAAGATGTTTGGCGCTTTAGCTTCTTGATAAGGTACTACCTCAGCATCTAACCGGTCAAATTCAGCTTGAATCCGTCTTGCCACTTCTTCAATCCCTGCATCATCCATCCGCTTAATATCAGAAATATCAATTGGATTACCAAAATTCATATCCACCCGTTGACCAGAAGCCAATCCCTTAAGAGACATAGGACCAGCGTAAATAGCTGGCATAATCCGAACCTTGGCCATCTTAGCAATAACAGCGACACCGCCCTTTACATCTGTTGAATGGCGACTGCCACTTGGAAACATGATCAAGGAACGATTGCTCTTTTTCAACATGTTAACTGGGTATTTGATAGCTGAAGGTCCTGGATTTTCACGATCAATAGGGAAGGCACCACACATCCGAATCCACCAGCCGAAAATACGATTTTTAAACAACTCTTTTTTAGCCATAAAGATAAATTGCTTAGGCTTGGTAGCAAAAGCCATATAAACAGGATCCCACCAGGTCCTGTGTGGAGCGACTAAAATATAATTTTCATCCTTAGAAGGAATTTTATCCAAATTATGATAATGGGCATTTCCATTTAAAGCCCATAGAATAAACATTACTAATCCTCTTAAATAGGTATAAAACATAATCATAAACCTTTCTATGCATTCACTTTTCCATTATACCTCAACCTTCTATCAACTGCAATGTTTTTCATTTTTGCTTGGAGGCAGATTCCATTAGAAATTTTCCCTAAAAAATGATATGATAGCGACATGGAAAATATGAAAAACGTTACTGGTTTAACATCTGACCAGGTGTCTGAAAAAATCCAACAAGGCCTAACCAACGATTTTACGGCTAAGACCAGCTCCAGCACTTGGGATATTATTAAACGCAATGTCTTTACACTATTTAACGCCCTAAACTTTGTTATTGCTGTTGCGCTGGCTTTTGTTCAAGCCTGGAGTAATATGGTATTCTTTGCGGTCATATCATTCAATGCCTTAACCGGTATTATGACTGAGCTTCGGGCTAAAAGAATGATCGACAAGCTGAATCTTATGACTAGAGAAAAGATTAGCGTTATTCGAAATGGCCAGCAAGAAAAAATAGATCCTGAAGAAATCGTTTTAGAGGACGTGATTCAGTTGTCAGCTGGAGAACAGGTTCCCAGTGATGCTATTGTACTAGATGGCTTTGCAGAAGCCAACGAAGCCATGCTTACTGGTGAAAGCGATCTTGTACTCAAAGAAATTGGCGATCAATTGCTGTCTGGTAGTTTTTTAGCCAGCGGACAGGTCTTAGCCCAGGTATCTCAAGTAGGGGCCAATAACTACGCTGCTAAACTGATGCTAGAAGCCAAAACTCTTAAGCCACTTAACTCTCGCATCTTGGATTCATTGAATAAAATCGCTGCTTTTACTGGAAAAATCATCATCCCCTGCGGTTTAGCTCTCTTTTTTGAAGCCTTACTCATCAAACAGCTTCCTGTCAAAGACTCTGTTATCAACTCATCAACAGCTCTTTTGGGCATGCTTCCAAAAGGTATTGCCCTTCTGACTATCACCTCCCTCTTAACAGCTGTTATTAAGCTGGGAATGCGCAAGGTCCTGGTACAAGAAATGTACTCAGTTGAAACCCTGGCTCATGTGGATACTTTATGCTTGGATAAAACAGGAACTATTACTGAAGGTAAGATGAAGGTCGAGCAAGTTTATCCCTTGTCAGAATCTGTTTCAGCAGAGACTATCTCAGATATTTTAGCCACCTATATGGCCAACAGCGATGATAAGAACCCTACTGCCCAAGCCATTCGTAAAAGATTTCCTTCAGCCCAAACAAAATATCAAACTTCCAATACCATCCCCTTCTCCAGTGATCGAAAATGGGGAGCTATGGAAATGGAACCTTTTGGAACTATCTTCCTAGGAGCACCCGAAATCTTGCTCCATCAGCAAAATCTAAAACCAGTTCAAGAAGCCCAAGAACGTGGCTCGCGGGTTCTGGCTCTGGCTTCTAGCACTGATAAAATTAACCACCAGCACATGACTCTGCCACAACAGATTGAAGTTCTGGCTGTCTTAGAAATTACAGATCCTATCCGGCAAGGGGCTGCTGATACGCTCGAATACCTGCGATCCCAAGACGTTAATCTGAAAATCATCTCTGGTGATAATCCAATTACTGTTTCAAATATTGCCGCCAAGGCAGGATTTGAAAACTATCAAGACTATCTTGACTGTTCGACTGTCTCAGATACTGACTTGATTGCTACAGCTGAAGAAACAGCAATCTTTGGTCGTGTGTCTCCTCATCAGAAAAAGCTCATTATTCAAACCCTGAAAAAAGCTGGCCATACAACAGCCATGACTGGAGACGGGGTGAACGACATTCTAGCTCTGCGCGAAGCAGACTGCTCAATTGTTATGGCTGAAGGAGATCCAGCGACACGACAGATTGCTAATCTCGTTCTTCTCAACTCAGATTTTAATGATGTCCCTGAGATTCTTTTTGAAGGTCGGCGCGTGGTAAATAACATTGCCCGTATCGCTCCTATTTTCTTGGTGAAGACCATCTACTCCTTTATCTTGACCATGATTTGTATCTCCAGTGTCTTGTTAGGAAATAAAGAATGGCTTCTAGTCTTTCCTTTCATTCCAGTGCAAATCACTCTCTTTGACCAATTTGTTGAAGGATTCCCTCCATTTGTGCTGACATTCGAGCGTAATATCCGTCCGGTAGAGCCTAAGTTCCTTAAAAAAGCAATTTTCAAAGCCCTACCAAGCGGACTCATGGTTGTCTTCAGTGTACTATTTGTCCGAATTTTCGGTTCTTATAATGGCTGGAGTTCTCTTGATATGTCTACAGTCTCTTACTACTTACTAGGAACCATTGGTTTTCTTTCTGTAGCACGCGCTTGTATTCCGCTCAATCTTTGGAGAATTCTTCTCATCATCTGGTCTATTGGAGGATTTTTCGGAACAGCCTACCTCCTTCGTTCCTTTATCGAAATTGGAACCTTGACCAGTCAAACTACCCCTATCTTCCTTATCCTAGCCTTTTTTTTCAGCCTTATTTTTATCTTGGTCAATTATCTCCAAGAAAAAAATGAAAAATCCGATAATGGCCAATTCAGCAATTGAAGATAGAATTAAGAAACATTCATTAAAGTTCTAACTTTTTTCTAGTTAGAACTTTTTTCTATTCAAGATTGAATTCGTCCTTTGACTCGTGCTATAATAACACTATGGAAAAAGCAGTATTAAAAGAAGGAGAACGGCTGGATCAGCTCTTTTCTACTGACGTGAAAATCATTCAAAACCGAGAGGTCTTCAGCTATTCTGTTGATAGTGTTCTGCTCTCTCGCTTTCCAAAATTACCCAAGAATGGCTTGATTGTAGACCTCTGTGCTGGCAATGGCGCTGTCGGCTTATTTGCCAGTGCCCACACTCAGGCTAAGATTATTGCAGTTGAGATCCAGGAACGTCTGGCAGATATGGCGCAGCGCTCCATCCAACTTAACCAGCTTGACCAGCAAATGCAAGTCATTCATGACGATTTGAAAAACCTTCCTCACTACATTCCTTGTAGTAAGGTTGATATGATCTTTTGTAATCCTCCCTATTTCAAGGTTGACAAACATTCCAATCTCAATGAAAGCGAGCACTATCTCCTAGCCCGACATGAGATTTCAACCAATCTTGAAGAAATCTGTACTATCGCCCAGCGTGTCCTCAAATCGAACGGGCGCCTTGCTATGGTTCACAGACCCGACCGCTTCTTAGATATTTTGGATACTATGAAAGCTCATAACCTGGCACCAAAAAGAATCCAATTTGTCTATCCCAAGATGGGTAAAGGAGCCAATATGCTTTTGATTGAGGCTATTAAAGATGGCTCAAGGGACGGCTTAAAGATACTACCACCTCTCATTCTGCATGAGGAAGACGGTAGCTATACTCCAGAAATATATGAGATCTACCATGGAAGCTAAAGCATATATGTATGTCTTAGAGTGCGCTGATGGTACTCTCTATACCGGTTATAGCACGGACGTTCAAAAGCGCTTAGCTGTCCATAATACAGGAAAAGGTGCAAAGTATACTCGTGCCAGACTGCCTGTTAAACTGCTTTATCAGGAAGAATACCCTGACAAATCTTCTGCCATGTCAGCAGAAGCTCTCTTCAAACAGAAAACTCGTCAAGAAAAATTGGCTTATATTGAAACACAAAAAAATGCCCAACACTAGTTTGGCATTTTTGTTTTTTATAAAACTTTTGTATAAGATTGATACTTATCTTTCATTCTCTGAGAAATATTGTCATCCGTTACAATAGCATTTACATCATCTAAGCGATAAAAAGTGTAGAAAGAATAACTGTCAAATTTGCTATTATCAGCGACAATGTATTTTTCAATCGCATTGTTAAGGATAATAGCATCCGCATTTCCTTCTTCTTCATTAGCCGTTGTAATATTGTGACCATCAATTCCATTAGCGCCAATAAAAGCCTTAGAAACCTTGATTTCTTTGAGTAAATTAACAGCAAATTGTCCTACAAAAGTTTGCGTTTTAACCCGATAACGACCACCAATCAAAAGGATATCATAGTGAGGATTATCCTTTAACTTTTCAAAGATTGGCAAGGAATTGGTAACAATATTAACAGTCTTATCATCAAGGAAATCTCCAATCAAAGCTGTTGTAGTACCTGAACCGATAAAAATTGTATCTCCTGAAGAAATGAGATCTGCACATTTTTTAGCAATAGCTTCTTTTTCTTCCGTGTTGATCATGATTTTTTCAGCATGAGGAACTTCCACTAAGCCATCTCTAACTTTTTTATGTGCCCCTCCATGAACTCGAACTAAAAAACCTTGCTTCTCAAGATCAATTAAATCGCGACGAATGGTCATATCCGTTACATTCAAAAGATCCTTTAATTTCCTAACTGATACCAAACCCGCCCGGTCAAGCTCCTGCAGAATAATTCTATGTCTACCTTCCTTCATTTACCTGCTCCTTTTGTTTATTGTTAAAATGAGATGGCAGCGCCTAATCTTCAACATTATTGGTTAACCCGTATTCAATGTAATGCCTATCTTAATATGAGTAGGCCTTCTACGCCTATTATACTACACTTTTTGAAAAAGATACACATAAAAATATGAAATTTAGTTATTTTTGTTAAAAAATGTTTTACTTTGTTAAACTTGAGCTTGTCTTTTACTACAAAAAACAAAAACTCTTTACAAGGGTATCTCACAATTCTAGAACAGAAAAAGACCACTAGTTTTAACTAGCAGTCTTTCAATTGTTTATTTATCACCCTTATTACGGATAACAAAGCCGGTTTTCTTTTCACTAGAAGTATTGCGTGGCTTCTTGTGGTCCTTGCGGTAGCGATTTTCTTTGTCAAAACGCTCTTCTTTACGACCCTTCTTAAATTGGTCGCGACGGCCACCTCGGTCACGGCGATTGTCATTGTTGCGACGGTTGCCATTTCCGCCACGACTTGCCTTGCCTTTTCCGCCAAAGCCGCCGCCAGACGGTTTAAATGGCAATGGTTTTTCACGGGCAATTTCTACTTCAGGAAGAGCATCTGGATCCTGCACCGTCAAGCTGAGGATATACATAGCCAGCTCTTCTGGGCTGAATTCTGCTGCCAGCTTGCGAGCATCCTTGCCAAATTTCTCAAAGTTAGAACGGATGCTTTCATCAGCAAAATCACGTTCAATCTTCTTAAGAGCAACTTTTTTCTTAGCTTGGAAAGCTTCCTCTGCAGTCGCAGGCTTAAGGCCCTTCATACGCTTCTTGGTCAGATTTTCGATGATCTGCAGATAGCCCATTTCATTTGGCGCTACGAAAGTGATAGACTGACCAGACTTACCAGCACGACCAGTCCGACCAATTCGGTGAACATAGCTTTCTGGATCCTGTGGAATATCATAGTTGTAGACATGGGTCACACCAGAAATGTCCAATCCACGCGCTGCCACATCTGTTGCCACCAAGACATCCAGATTGCCGTTTTTAAAGTCGCGCAGAACGCGGAGGCGCTTGCCTTGGTCCAAATCACCATGGATACCCTCTGCTCGGAAACCGCGGATTTTTAGGCCACGAGTCAGCTCGTCCACCCGACGCTTGGTCCGACCAAAGACGATTGACAGCTCAGGCTGCTCCACGTCCATCAGGCGGGTCATGGTATCAAATTTTTCATTTTCTTTGACACGGATATAATACTGGTCTACCAGCTCTGTCGTCAACTCTTTAGCAGCAATCTTGACATGCTCAGGCTCTTTCATAAACTTGACACCGATGCGCTTGATAGCATCCGGCATGGTCGCTGAAAAGAGTAAGGTCTGACGTTCTTCTGGTACACGAGAAATGATCGATTCAATATCTTCCAAAAAGCCCATGTTAAGCATTTCATCCGCTTCGTCCAAGATTAAAGTTTCAATCTGATTCAGCTTAAGCGCCTTGCGTTTGATCAAATCCAAGAGACGACCAGGTGTTCCTACGACGATATGAGCACCTGATTTGAGGGCCTTGATTTGCTTTTCGATGCTGGAGCCACCGTAGACAGAACGCACCTTGACACCCTTGCTGCGGCCAAAACGGAAAAGCTCTTCCTGACTCTGCACAGCCAATTCGCGGGTTGGAGCGATAACCAACGCTTGCACAGCAGGATTATCTGTATCAATCTTCTCCAGAGTTGGAAAGCCAAAGGCTGCTGTCTTTCCTGTCCCCGTCTGGGCCTGGCCAATGACATCCTTACCTGCCATAGCAAGTGGAATCGTCTGCTCTTGAATAGGGCTTGCTTCTACAAAGCCAGCTTTTTCAATCTCTGCTAATAATTCAGTAGATAAATGTAATTCATTAAATTTCAATGTTCTTCTTCTTTCTAAAGGCGGTGCGAAGCCACCTTATAAGGCTTTTGATACTCAATTATCGAAACATACCAAGTGCTTTTCTCTTGCTAAATCTCGATTTTCTGAGAGTATTCGCTCTTCTCTTCATAAATATGGTCTCTCAAGTCCAGGCACTAAAAAAGCGCCGACTCGGTCGCTAGTTCCCACTGAATAGAAAAACTGTATTTCTGCAACTAACCTAGTATACCACAAAAGCACCTAAAAAGATAGGACTTGCCTGTAAAATATTTTATTAGAGATTTCCTTTGTAAAAAATGAAAACTTGAAAATCATTTTCAAAAGCATTATAATCTACAAATGAGAAAGGAGACAGGTATGAATAAATTTTTACGAGTGACTTTCATTTTACTTATCTTAGCTATGCTGGGCGCGGCTATGATCCAAATTTTTCATCCCCAGCTCTTGGGCAATGAGTCCATCTATGGTCTAGCTCCCTACTGGCAGCGGGAAATTGGTTTCTGGAATCTGGCTATTCTGCCTTTAGTCATTGCTACCAACATGAAATATGATTGGTTTTATCTGCGAATGACCTTGCTAGCACTGATTCTGGGTGGGCTGGGCTTTGGCACCAACCATCTGCTAGGCTATCTGGAAAAGGTGAATCAAGCGAATCTACTGGGCTGGATTGAAAATTATCTACTAGTCTTCTGCTGGATCATCGGCTGGGGACTGGAATACCGAAAAAGACAAAAAAGTGATGAAGAGACTGTCTAGATAGGCAGATTCTTCATCATTTTTTTCATTATGGACACTTTTCTATATTAGCTACCAGCTCCTCAGCAAATTGACTAGTGGTCAAGTGTGCTACTCCTTCCAGCTGACTGGCAAAATCGCCTGTCACTTTTTGCTCAAAGAGAGCCTCCTCAATAGCCTTAGTCAGGAGTTGAGAGACCTCCGGCCAACCAATGTAATCAAAGAGCATGGCCCCCGATAAGAGAAGTGAACAAGGATTAGCCTTGTTTTGACCCGCTATATCTGGCGCCGTTCCATGAGTTGCTTCAAAAATAGCATGACCAGTCTCGTAATTAATATTGGCTCCTGGCGCAATACCAATCCCGCCCACCTGAGCAGCCAAGGCATCGCTGGCATAGTCACCATTTAAATTGGTCAAGGCAACAACATCAAATTTCTCGGGATAGAGCAGAATCTGCTGCAGAAAATTATCTGCAATGACATCCTGGATAATTAGTTTTCCAGAAGCCAGCTCATCCGCATACTCTCTTTGAGCCAGTTCATAGCCCCATTTTCGAAAACCACCTTCTGTAAATTTCTGGATATTGCCCTTGTGAACCAGAGTGACACGCCTTAGTCCTTTGGCTAGCGCATAGTCTATAGCTGCCCGTATCAGCCGCTCACTGCCCTGCTTAGAGATAGGCTTGATCCCAATAGCAGAGCTTTCTGGGAAGCGAATCTTATCAACCTGCATATCCTTCTGCAGGAAATCGATAACTTTTTGGACTGCAGTCGTTCCACTCTCCCACTCAATCCCTGCATAGATGTCTTCTGTATTTTCCCGAAAAATTGTGATGTCAGTCTTCTCTGGGTGCTTGAGCGGACTGGGAACTCCCTTGAAATAACGAACCGGCCGCAGGCAGGCGTAAAGGTCCAATTCTTGTCTCAAGGCCACATTCAAGGAACGAAGCCCTTCTCCGATTGGGGTTTCTAGCGGTCCCTTAACAGCCACCAGACAATCCTTAATCGTTGCCAACGTTTCGTCCGGTAGCCAGTCACCTGTCTGGTCTGCTGCTTTTTTCCCGGCCAGAACTTCCTTCCAAACAACCTTTCTCCGGCCACCATAAGCCTTTTCTACAGCCTTATCAAAGACCAGCTGGGCATTTTTCCAGATATCACCCCCAATCCCGTCACCTTGGATGTAAGGAATAATAGGGGAATTCGGTACCTGCAAGCGCCCTTTCTCAAACAAAATCTTATCTGCCATTTTATCTCCTTCCAATGGGAAGATACTCCAAACCTTGAGCACCAATATAGTTAGAACGCGGCCGAATCAGCTTATTGTTCTTGCGCTGTTCCTGAATATGGGCAATCCAGCCAGCCACCCGACTCATGGCAAAAATCAGGGTGTAGATACTGCTGTCAATGCCCAACACATGGTAAACCGTAGCCGAATAAAAATCGACATTCGGTATCAGATGCTTGGTATGCTTCATATAGGCTTCAATTTCCACTGAAAGCTGATACCAAACCTCATCCTTGGTCCCCTGTGTCAAATCCTTAGCCATTTGACGCAGGTATTTTTCACGCGGATCTTGGGTCTTGTAAACCCGGTGACCAAAGCCCATAATTTTCTCGTGAGAGGCCAGCTTGCGGTCTAGGTAGGCTTGGCAATCCCCTTCCTCTCTGATCTCTTTCAGCATATCAAAGACACATTCATTAGCACCGCCATGAAGGGAACCCTTGAGCGCTCCAACAGCTGCTGTCACGCAGGAATAAATATCGGTCAAAGTCGAGGCGCAAACACGAGCCGCAAAGGTTGAAGCATTGAGTTCATGATCGGCATGGAGCACCAAGGCACAGTTAAAGGCTTTGACTTCAAGCTCGCTAGCCTCTTCTCCCTTGAGCATATAGAGGAAATTAGCCGCAAAGCCCAAATCCTCCCGCGGCTCTACCGGAGTCTGACCTGACCTCAGTCTGGCAAAAGCCGCAATAATAGTCGGCATCTTTGCCATAAGCTGGATGCTCTGCTCATAGGTCGCTTCTAGAGAAGTTTCCTCAGCATGGACATTATAAACCCCCAAAAGACTGACCGTTGAGCGCAAAACGCTCATGGGATGAAGGTGCTTACGGGACTGGATAAGAATGCACTGCTCCACTGCATCGCTAATAGCATAATTAGCTCGCAGATCTTCTTCAAAATGCTTGAGCTCAATCTGAGTCGGCAAATGCAAATGCCACAGCAGATAAATCACCTCTTCAAAACTCGCATGGTGCTCTACCAATTCAGAAATATTGTAGCCTGCATAAGATAAGGAATCATCCACAATCTGGCTAATCCGAGTATCACAGGCAATGGTATCTTTCAAACCGTCCGTCTGACTCATGCTCACACCTCCTCTAATTTCTTTCTAACGACCATGGGCAAAATTCCTCCATTTTCGTAGTAACGGATATCCGCTTCTGCATCAAAGCGCAGCCGAGCTTGAAAAGCTATTTCTTCAGCACCCTTCCGCGCTACCACGTCAACTAGCTGACCAACTTGAGGGTTCTTTGGCAGATTGATGTCAAAAGTCTCCTTGCCTGTTAAGCCCAGACTAGCCGCATTTTCGCCCTCTAGATACTGCAGAGGGAGAATCCCCATCATGACCAGATTGGACCGGTGGATACGCTCAAAACTCTCTGCCAACACCACCTTGACACCCAAAAGATTTGCTCCCTTAGCTGCCCAATCACGACTGGACCCCATACCATAGTCTTTACCAGCTAGGACAATGGTGTCAATTTGCTCTTCCTTGTAGCGCATGGCCGCCTCATAAATGGATAACAACTCTCCTTTATAGTCTGTGTAACCACCAATCTTTCCATCCGCCAATTCATTTTTTATCCGAATATTGGCAAATGTCCCCCGCATCATGACCTCATGATTGCCCCGACGGCTACCATAGGAATTAAACTCTTGGTAATCTACTCCATGCTCCAGCAAATAAGATGCTGCTGGGCTGTTTCTGGCAATATTTCCTGCTGGGGAGATATGGTCTGTCGTCACCGTATCCCCAAATTTTGCCAGCACTGCAAGATTTTTCAGTGGCTGAATGGCCAAATCATCAGCTAAGCCATCAAAGTAAGGTGGATTTTGAATATAGGTCGAAGCCTGATTCCACTGATAATTTTGAGAAAAGGCTGTCGGAATCTGATTCCATTTTTCATTGTCGTCAAACACATGGGCATATTCTTTTTCAAAAAGCTGGCGCGTCACATATTTTTGAACATAGTCAGTAACCAAGTCATGCTCCGGCATCAAATCCATCAAATAAACAGGCTGCCCCTTTTGATCATAACCTAGTGGCTCGCTGGTCAAATCGATATTGGTAGTTCCAGCCAGAGCATAGGCGACCACCAAGGGTGGACTAGCTAGGAAATTAGCCTTGACCAGTGGATTGATCCGTCCTTCAAAATTCCGATTTCCTGAAAGAACAGCACTAGCCAGCAAGTCAGTATCCGTAATCGCCTGAGCCACTTCCGGTCGGAGATTTCCTGAATTTCCAATACAAGTAGTGCAGCCATAGCCGACTACATTGAAACCAAGCTGATCCAGATAGGTCTGAAGACCACTCTTCTTGAGATAGCCTGTGACCACCTTGCTGCCAGGAGCCAAAGAAGTCTTGACAGTCTTTGAGACCCGTAAACCTTTTTCTACTGCTTTCTTGGCCAAAAGCCCTGCCGCCATCAGGACATAGGGATTGGATGTATTGGTACAGCTAGTGATAGCAGCGATAGCCACATGACCGGTCTTAATTGTCTCCTCATGGTCAGAAAACTGAACCACTGCAGACTTTTCCAGCTCGCTCTCATCTAATCCAAAGCCTCGGACCCCCGCTTCTCTGACTAGACTAGCTTGAAACTCTTCTTTAGCAGCTGTTAATTCAATCAAATCTTGAGGTCGTTTAGGTCCTGAGATACTCGGTACAATACTGGACAAATCAATTTCGACTACCTTGGTATAGTTCGGCTCAACCTTTTCATCATAGAAGAGGTGATTTTTTTGAGCATAGAGACGGGTCAGCTTGATATGATCTTCCGTTCGATTGGTCAGACGCATGTAATTGAGCGTTTCCTCATCTATCGGAAAATAACCACAGGTAGCTCCGTATTCTGGCGCCATATTGGCCACTGTAGCCCGGTCAGCCAGACTTAGATTAGACAAACCAGGCCCAAAGAACTCGACAAATTTACCAACAACATTTTCCTGCCGCAAAATTTGCGTGACCTTTAAAGCCAAATCTGTCGCTGTCGCAATCTTAGGCAGCTTTCCCAAGAGACGAACACCAATCACCTCAGGAACTGGGAAATAAGAAGCCTCACCTAACATGGCAGCCTCAGCCTCAATCCCACCAACACCCCAGCCCAGAACACCAATGCCATTGATCATAGTCGTATGACTGTCTGTCCCAAACATACTATCTGGATAGAGTTGCCCATCCTTTTCAATGATGACATCACTGAGAAACTCGATATTAACCTGATGGATAATCCCAGTAGCAGGAGGAACTGCTCGATAATTATCAAATGATTTTTCTGCCCACTTTAGAAATTCGTAGCGCTCATTGTTACGGACAAACTCTTGATTCATATTGGCCTCTAGAGCTGTGTCACAGCCATAAAAGTCCACCTGAACACTGTGGTCAATGACTAAATCAACCGGAATTTCTGGATTAATCTGATCGGCCTGACCTCCCTGGCCAACAATCGCATCGCGCATACTAGCCAAATCCACCACGACAGGAACACCCGTAAAATCCTGGAGAATAACTCGACTAGGCTTAAAAGGAACTTCTCCGCTTGGTGATTTAGCTTGATAATGCATCAAAGAATAAATGTTATCTTTAGTTACATCAATTCCGTCTTCTTTACGAAGGACACTTTCGAATAATATGCGTATAGAATAAGGAAGATGTTTTATATCTCCTCCTAGTAAAGCCGAGGCTTTCTTAAGATCTATATATCGGTATACATTGCCTTTGTAATTTAAATCGCTTAGGTATTCTGCCATATTTCTACCCCTCACTTATTTTAAATTGTTTTATATTATACTTTATTATGTAATTTTATGCAATAAGATTTCTTGGCAATACGTTATGTTTTCTGACATAGAAATACAGTTTTTTAAATAAAGACCAACTGTACCAATCATTTTCTTTCCCAAGCAAGAAAAAAAACAAGCACCATTCTCGATGCTTGTTATAGAAAAATAATTTCAGTTGTTTATTTCTTATTGGCCAGCCACTTTAAGACCTGAGCTAAAATAGCCCAAAGGACAAGACTGATCAAGACAATGTATATCCATGCATTCTCATCATTAGACCAAGGTAAAGGTACATTCATACCAAAAAAGCCTGTGATAACAGCCAAAACAGCCAATAGAACAGAAATAACGGTTAGTAGGGTAAGATTGTCATTTAGATTGTTATTCAAAATATTGTTGTAAGATCCAGAAAGCTGGCTTAAAACTTGAGCAATCAAATCAGTCATCGATACTAGCTGGCGAGCTTCAATCAAAGCATCTTCAAACTGCTCCATTTCAATTTCATCCAATTGTCGGTATATAGCGTGGCTTTTGATATGCTCTAATAACATATGGTTTTGTTTTGCTGCAGCCACCAAGTAGACCATAGATGTCTCCAAGTCAGAGAGTGCAAATAGATTCTTCTTGGTCGTTGTTTTTCTTAGCAAGCGATTAATTTCATCTTTGCTCTTATCCATTTTTTCAATAATCGGATAATAGGAATTACTGATAAATTCCAAACTTGCAAAAAGGAACTTATAAACAGTTACCGGTTCATGATGTTTCAAGTAATTATCCATCATAGCAACAACATAAGCGTTGTCTGCGTTGCTAATTGTTATCAAGCGATTGGTCTGGACGATAAAAGTCATAGGTAAGGTTTCGTAATAATCCTTTCCCATCTCCAAATTTAAAACATTATAGATAAAAGTAACCGTTCCATTTTCACGATTGTAGTCCATGTGAGCCCGCTCGTTCTTATCCAGCGCATACTCGATGGTCTCCTGATCAATCTTATAATCCTGATAAATTCGGGCATTTCTTTTGAAATTATCTGAGTCAATGTTGATCCAGACAGATTGATCTTTTAGTTTTCTTTCTAGAAACATGGAACTCCTTTCTGAGTCTTGAATCTCGGCTCAAGAACTAGCAACAAGCCTGCCTGATTTGACCTTAAGTTTTTGCACTCAAATAGAATCTACCACTATATTGAGTATGGCAGGTAGCCAGTCCGTACAGTAGTGGCTAGCGTCCAATATAGGGAATCGCCTCCCATTGTATCTGCTGCAATATCTCAATAGGAATAGCATATTACTCCTCAAACAGAACTGTCACTTACCTAGTATATCACAAAAGTACATAAAAAGATAGAACATGAATATAAAATCATTTCTATTTAACACTCATTTTGAAACAAAATGAAAAATTTAAAATCACTTTCAAATAAGTTGTAATTGATAAGAAAAGGAGGCGAACTATGAATAAATTTTTACGTGCTAAATTTATTTTGATTATTCTAGCTATGCTGAGCGTTGCAATCATCCAAATTTTTCTACCTCACCTTTTAGGCGAGAAATCAGCTTATGGTCTATCTATTCATTGGCAGCGGAAAATCGGCTTTTGGAATCTAGCCATTTTACCCTTGCTATTAGCAGTCAACCTCAAGTATGACCGGTTTTACCTGCAGATGCCCCTACTAACATTGATACTAGGAGGACTAGGTTTTGGTACAAACCATTTAATAGGTTATCTAGAGCAATCCAATCAAGCTAATTTGGTGGGCTGGATTGAGAATCATCTGCTCGTGCTTTTGTGGATAATTGGATTAAGCATTGAAATGAAAAAAAGAAAGAAAAGTGACCAAGAGACTTCTCCTGATTAGAGAAATCTCCTAGTCGCTTTAGGTGTTTTTATTAGCAATCCATTTCAAAACTTTAGTTAGAACTAACGCAAAACAGCTTTAGCTAAAGTAATGGTATGTTGTAGCATTTTATTTAATTGTTTAAGTTAGACAAACTGAAATTTGTTGCTCTTTAAAGAACTGACACACCAGTTACTTTTTTATTTTGCTCTCTAATCGAAAGAACAGTTGCCATTACTATAATAATTATTCTACAAGCATAAGATATATTTTGATTACCACCTACCGCTAATTGTGAGAAAACATTTATTACCGAATGTGTCATCACACATATCCACAAACTGTTTGTCTTTATAAATAATGCGGATAAAATAAAGCAATTAGTCAACAATCCAAGCAAAAATCCCAATGCCTGTACCTGCGGCAATGTGCCTTCAATGTAGAAATAAGAAAAATGCCATATTCCCCATGGAACAAAAGTAAATATAGTTGAACTAATATAACTATGGCGTTCCATCATAATTGGTTGAAAAACATATCTCCACCCTACTTCTTCAATTCCACCAAAAAGGATTGCTTTAAGAAATAAGATAATAGGAATATACCACGTATTAAACGCTAATTCCCCATCAAATGCAACATAGCAAAAATCCAAAAACAAGAACACAATAGCAAATAAATAACTGCCCCTGTTTTGCTTTATAGCGAAAAAATCCTTTAATATTTTCTTCGTACTGTACTTTTTGTATCTAACTGCAATAATAGTTCCCCATAGAGCAGTGGAAAGGCCACCTATGCCAATAGCAAGCATTCCCATTGGCGTCCTATAATCTACAACCATTCCCAAATGACGCAATACAAAAACTATAATAGATATAAGCCATATTTGACCTAGGGTCCCTAATAAATAAAGGAAGATCGCTTTTTTTCGACTCATAAATTTCCCCTAAATTTTAATTTACCCATTTCTATCTTTTAACTGATTTAATTGCAATATAGGTTTTAATATTCAGTTCATGAAGCCTACCAGAGCCATTCGTATCTTCATATATATCAAGTAAAGTGAACCCTGCCTTCAACTGTCCACCTATCTGCTCTGTTATATTGTAAGATAATTGCATTTCTGCATTTTCTTTAATCATATATTCTTTAGCTGCCTTGTCTTTTAATGGATTAAAAGGCATTTTCCATATAATTTCTTTTTCCTCATTATCCACAATGTAGTTGACTTCACTAATTATATTCCTTCTATTAATTACAACATGAAATCAAACAAATAGAGGCAAATTACTCGCCAAAATTAGTAAGATAGCTAGACAATCACCATAGCGATTGCCATCAACTGATTAGCAACTTTTGATTCAGATTCAGTCAATGAATCAGCCTAAATCAGGTAAACAATGCGTTACGACACGGAGTTTGGCAAATCGATTTTATTTGCCAAATGCAGTTAGTAAGGTACTTAGCCATGGTCCCATAGGACATGGCGTAGATTGCTTAGACTACTATGTAGCCAAGCAATCTTAGTACGTTACATCTTCTCTTCCAACTTGACATCCGGATACTTGTCCGCGAACCAACGTAGGGCAAAGTCGTTTTCAAAAAGGAAGACTGGTTGGTCAAAGCGGTCTTTGGCCAGGATGTTTCGACTAGATGACATACGCTCGTCCAGGTCATCTGGAGAAATCCAACGAACAGTCTTTTTGCCCATTGGTGTCATGACCACCTCAGCATTGTACTCGCCTTCCATCCGGTGCTTAAAGACTTCAAACTGGAGTTGACCAACAGCACCCAGCATATACTCGCCCGTCTGGTAATTGGTATAAAGCTGAATGGCTCCCTCTTGTACCAGCTGCTCAATCCCCTTATGGAAGGATTTTTGCTTCATGACATTCTTAGCTGAAACCTTCATGAAAATCTCAGGTGTAAAGGTTGGAAGTGGTTCAAATTCAAACTTGTTTTTTCCAACAGTCAGGGTATCCCCAACCTGATAAGTACCGGTATCGTAAACCCCGATGATATCTCCTGCTACAGCGTTGGTCACATTCTCACGACTTTCCGCCATAAACTGAGTGACATTAGATAGTTTGGCACTCTTCCCAGTACGAGGCAGATTGACACTCATACCGCGCTCAAACTCGCCTGAAACGATACGAACAAAGGCGATACGGTCACGGTGACGAGGGTCCATGTTGGCTTGGATTTTAAAGACAAATCCTGAGAAGTCCTTGTCATAAGGATCCACAATTTCTCCGTCTGTCTTCTTGTGTCCATGTGGTTCTGGAGCAAATTTCAAGAAAGTCTCAAGGAAGGTCTGCACCCCAAAGTTTGTCAGGGCTGACCCAAAGAAGACTGGTGTTAATCCTCCAGCAAGAATAGCTTCTTCTGAAAACTCATTTCCGGCTTCATTTAGAAGTTCAATATCCTCTTTCACTTGCTCGTAGAAAGGATTGCTACCAAAAAGCTTATCCCCATCTTCTAGACTAGCAAAACGTTCATCCCCTTTATAAAGCTCCAAACGTTGGTTATAGAGGTCATACAAGCCTTCAAAGGCTTTCCCCATACCGATTGGCCAGTTCATAGGGTAGCTAGCAATGCCCAAGACTTCTTCCAATTCTTGCAAGAGATCCAGTGGCTCACGACCGTCACGGTCTAACTTATTCATAAAGGTAAAGACTGGAATGCCACGGTGTTTGACAACCTCAAACAATTTCTTGGTTTGAGCCTCAATACCCTTGGCAGAGTCAACTACCATTACCGCAGCATCCACCGCCATCAAGGTACGATAGGTATCTTCTGAGAAGTCCTCGTGCCCTGGCGTGTCTAGGATATTCACGCGCTTGCCATCGTAGTCAAACTGCATAACAGACGAAGTTACCGAAATCCCACGTTGTTTCTCGATATCCATCCAGTCAGACTTGGCAAAAGTCCCTGTTTTCTTTCCTTTTACAGTACCGGCCTCACGAATCTCGCCCCCAAAGTAAAGCAACTGCTCAGTGATGGTTGTCTTACCTGCGTCCGGGTGGGAGATGATGGCAAAGGTACGACGTTTCTTAATTTCTTCTTGTAAATTCATTTTCTTCTCTTTCTCTCGTTTTAGGATAATGGTGAATGTTCATTTTTCTTCTATTTTACATCGGAATAGTCCAGTTCTTTCAACCTACCTATTATAGCGGATTTAGACCTTTTTTTCAATTATCTAGAAAAGATAAAAAATCGCCCTTGTGAGCGATTCTGTCATTTCTATCAATATAATTCATCTCAAAAATCTGACATGGCATTGCTAAAGAGGAAAATTACAAAGATTAGGATTAAAACCAGCAAATAGAGTAGTCGTTCTTTCCTGATTTCCAGTTCTTCTTTTTCTTCAATTGTCATGATAAAACAGCTTTGTTCCGTTTTTAGAGATAGAGGATAAAATCTTCTATCTTCATTTCACTCTTTTCATGCCTAAAATCTATTTTTTTGACATTGACTTACATCATGGACAAATCATGTAAAAAAATTTTCTCATTCCGTGATTTTATCTTAAACTATATTTTCAGCAGTAGATAATGTAAAGAGAGGGAACCTTTCCGATTCCCCCTCAATGATATTTATTATTAAACCAAGTTTTAAATCGCGTTTTTATCCAATCCCATTTTACGTTGAACAAACTTAACAATTTCTACAATGATAACCATAGAGAAGCTACCCAAGAGAACAACCGCCCATTGTGATAAGTCAAGCTTGGTTACATGGAAGATGCTTTCTAATGGATCGATAACAATCGTTGCTGCTAGTAAAATGAAGGATACCAAGATTGACCAGTTAAAGGTTTTAGATTTGAATGGACCAACTGTCAAAATAGACTGGTAAACAGATTTCACATTATAAGCATGGAAGAGCTGGATCAATCCCAGAGTTGCAAAGGCCATAGTAAGAGCATCTGCGTGAATAGCTGTATGATCTCCCGCATGAACTGGATTTGCAATAGCATAACCATAAACAGACAGAACCAATGCTCCTTGTAAGACACCTTGATAAATGATAGAACTCAAGACACCACCTGAGAAGAAACTTGACTTGCGCCCACGCGGTTTATGAGTCATGACACCAGGCTCAGCTGGCTCAACACCAAGAGCGATAGCTGGGAAGGTATCCGTTACTAAGTTAATCCAAAGCAAGTGAACTGGCTGCAAGACATCCCATCCAAATAAGGTGGCTAGGAAGATGGTTAAAACTTCAGCAGTATTAGCTGAAAGGAGGTATTGGATAGTCTTTTGAATATTAGAGAAGACCTTACGTCCTTCCTCTACGGCAACGATAATAGTAGCAAAGTTATCGTCAGCTAGGATCATGTCAGAAGCACCCTTAGATACCTCTGTACCGGTAATCCCCATACCGATACCAATATCCGCTGTCTTCAGAGCAGGAGCGTCGTTGACACCATCACCTGTCATAGCAACAACCTTACCTTGATTTTGCCAAGCTTTGACGATACGAACCTTGTGTTCTGGAGATACACGTGCATAAACAGAGTATTGGCCAACTACTTTTTCAAATTCTTCATCTGAAAGTTCGTTGAGCTCAGCACCTGTCAATACATGGTCTTCAGAATCATTTTCATCAATGATTCCCAAACGTTTGGCAATGGCTTCTGCCGTGTCTTGGTGGTCACCCGTGATCATGATTGGACGGATTCCAGCTTCTTTAGCGACACGAACCGCTTCTGCTGCCTCGGCACGTTCAGGGTCAATCATCCCAATCAAACCAGTGAAGATCAAGTTGTTTTCAAGTTCTTCAGAAGTAAGGTTTGCTGGAATACTATCGATAATCTTGTAGGCACCAGCTAGGACACGCAAGGCTTGGTGAGCCATTTCTGAGTTATTTGATTTAATCAGATGCGATGTAGCATCATCAATTGCTGCAATATCTCCGGCCTTATCACGAGAAACACAACGTTTCAAGAGTTGATCAGGAGCTCCCTTAACCGCTACAAGATAACGACCATCTGCAAGTGGATGAACGGTAGACATGAGCTTGCGGTCTGAGTCAAATGGCAACTCAGCCACACGAGGATATTTCTCTAAGAACCCTTTAACATCATAGCCTTTGTCCAAGGCATACTGGATGAAGGCTGTTTCAGTTGGATCCCCAATCAGGTTTCCTTCAGCATCAATCTTGGTATCGTTAGCCAAAACAACTGAACGAAGAAGAGGCATATCCAAGCCCAGTTCAATCTCATCAGCTGAGTCATGTAGGACTGCATCGTAGAAGACTTTTTCAACCGTCATCTTATTCATTGTAAGAGTACCAGTCTTATCAGAAGCAATGATTTCTGTTGAACCAAGTGTTTCTACTGCTGGCAACTTACGAACGATAGAGTTTCGTTTGGCCAAAACTTGAGTACCCAGGGCAAGAACGATAGTTACGATAGCAGGCAGACCTTCTGGAATGGCAGCAACAGCAAGCGCAACAGACGTCATCAACTCACCAAGTGGATCTTTTCCTTGGATAAAGACACCAACTACAAAGGTAACTGCTGCAATCACCAAAATAGCGTATGTCAAAACTTTAGAAAGGTTATTCAAATTTTGTTTGAGTGGGGTATCAGTCTCATCAGCATTTTGTAGCATACCAGCAATATGCCCTACTTCCGTATACATACCAGTATTTACAACCACACCAATCCCACGACCATAAGTGACATTAGAGTTTTGGAAGGCCATATTAACACGATCACCGATACCAGCATCTTCAGCAAGTTCTACAGACAAGTCTTTTTCAACAGGAACAGATTCACCTGTCAGAGCAGCTTCCTCGATTTTAAGAGAGTTGGCTTCAAAGAGACGTAAATCCGCAGGAACAACATCTCCAGCTTCTAAAATGACAATATCACCAGGGACCAGTTCTTTTGAATCCACTTCGGCTACATGTCCATCACGAAGAACACGCGCTGCTGGACTAGACATAGATTTGAGGGCTTCAATAGCTTCCTCAGCCTTACCTTCTTGGTAGACACCAAAAGCAGCGTTGATGATAACAACGGCCAGGATAATAATGGCATCCGCAATATCTTCTCCACCAGATGTAACAACTGAAAGAACAGCAGCTACTAGCAAGATAATAATCATCAAATCCTTGAACTGCTCGATAAATTTCACGAGGAGAGATTTCTTTTCACCCTCATCCAATTCATTGCGACCATATTCAGATAAGCGTTTTGCAACCTCACTGCTGGTCAATCCCTCTTTAGACGTCTCCATCTCTTGCAAGACTAAGTCTTGATCCTGAGTATAGAAAGCCTGACGTTTCTGTTCTTTAGACAAATTGTCTCCTCCTTTTTATAGGGTCTCTTTAAAATAGAAAAAGAGACCTGTTTATTAAACAAGTCTCGCTATTTCATACAAGGCCGGAAATTGCTTTCGTATTGACGACCATGTAACGGTTATTCCGTTAGCTACTCCCTTGAGTTGTTTATCATTGTATCAAAATTTCTCTTTTTTCGCAAGAAAATCTTCTAGCTTCTTTGAAAAAATTTCACATTTTTTACAACCAAGAAATCTCCATCTGGTAATCAGCAAATAATCGTTCTCCATCAGGTGTTTTAAGCTGGTAATCTAGACAAATGATTTGCTTATCTAGATCCAGATAATATCGTTGAGTATCCGTCATCAAGGTCTGCATCCCCATAGGAGTAGGCACCCCAACCAAGGCTCTGTCATCTTTGATGAACCGCATCAGAGTTTTAGGATTAGAAAAGCGGGTCATGGTCAATTCCGTATCATGAAATTTAAGCACCACTTTCTCGTCTTCCTCGTTTTTAAACAGTAAGTAATGATGATTACCTTTTTGAGTCCATTCAGCATCGTAAATTTGATCAATTAATTCTGTCTGACCATCTAATTGAATCTGGTTTTTCATCCGAATCTTCATAAGTTTTATCTCTCAATCTAGTCTTTTTCCTTTCTATTTTAACAAATTTTATCGGTTTTTTCTTCTTCTACTCTCTACAAAGCCATTTGTGTTATAATAGAAGCATGATTGAAAAAGTATTTCGTGATCCAGTTCACACCTATATCCATGTGGACCACCAAGTTATTTACGACTTAATTAATACTAAAGAATTTCAACGACTACGCCGCATCAAGCAACTGGGAACATCTGGTTACACTTTCCATGGTGGTGAGCATAGCCGTTTTTCGCATTGTCTGGGGGCCTATGAAATCGCTCGACGGATTACCAAAATCTTCGATGAGAAATATCTTCAAACCTGGGACAATCACGAGTCTCTTTTGGTAATGGTCACCGCTCTTTTACACGATGTAGGACACGGAGCCTACTCTCATAGCTTTGAGCGTTTATTTGATACCGATCATGAAGAAATCACACGCCAGATTATCACAAGTCCTGAAACCGAGATTAATCGTGTATTGACTCAGGTTTCACCAGATTTTCCTGAAAAAGTGGCCAGCGTCATTAACCACACCTATCCTAACAAGCAAGTGGTCCAGCTGATTTCCAGTCAGATTGATGTGGACCGGATGGACTATCTCTTACGGGACTCCTTTTATACCGGCGCTTCTTATGGTCAATTTGACTTGACAAGAATTTTACGGGTTATACGACCAGTTGAGAACGGAATTGCTTTTCAACGTAATGGTATGCATGCCGTGGAGGATTATGTGGTCAGTCGTTATCAGATGTACATGCAGGTTTATTTCCATCCAGCTAGTCGAGCCATGGAAGTTTTGTTGCAAAACTTACTAAAAAGAGCCAAATTCCTTTACGAAGATCAGAAGGATTTCTTCAAATTGACTTCGCCAAATTTACTACCTTTCTTTGAAAAAAGATTTAGTTTGCAAGACTATTTAGCTTTGGACGATGGAGTCATGAACACCTACTTCCAAAGCTGGATGACCAGTCCTGACACCATCTTATCTGACCTTGCTCAGCGATATGTCAACCGAAAAGTTTTTAAATCCATGATTTTCTCAGAGGAAAATGAAAAACATCTGGATGTCCTACGGCAACTCGTCAAACAAGTTGGTTTTGAACCTGATTATTACACCGCTATTCACCGTAATTTTGACCTTCCTTATGATTTTTATCGTCCAGACGTTGAAAAGCCACGTACTCAGATTGAAATCATTCAAAAAGACGGTAGTTTAGCTGAACTGTCTAGCCTTTCCCCAATTGTCCAGTCTCTTACGGGTACACGTCAAGGGGACAACCGTTTCTATTTTCCTAAAGAAATGCTGACAGATGCTGGTTTGTTCAATGAAAATAGCCAAGCTTTTCTAAGCTATATGAAAAACGATACTTTTATTTACGGAGAATAAGATGTCCATTAAACTAGTCGCCATCGATATTGATGGCACCTTGTTAAACAGCAAAAAAGAAATCACACCAGAAGTCTTTTCTGCTATCCAGGATGCCAAAGCTGCTGGAGTCAAAATTGTCATTGCAACCGGTCGTCCTATTGCTGGCGTTCAAAGACTCCTCGAGGAACTAGAGCTTAATCAACCAGATAACTATGTCGTTACCTTCAACGGCGGACTGGTGCAGGATACTGTTACAGGTCAAGAATTAATCAAAGAAACACTGACCTATGACGACTATCTGGATATCGAACTGCTCGGGCGAAAATTAGGTGTCCACATGCATGCCATCACCAAGGACGGCATTTATACAGCCAATCGCAACATCGGCAAGTACACTGTTTACGAGTCCAATCTGGTCAGCATGCCGATCTTCTATCGTACGCCTGAAGAAATGGCTGATAAAGAAATCGTCAAATGTATGTATATTGATGAGCCAGAAATTCTGGATGCAGCCATTGCTAAGCTACCACCGGAATTAGCCGAAAAATATACACTGGTTAAGTCAGCTCCTTTCTATCTGGAAATTGTCAAAAAGACTGTCAATAAAGGGGCTGCTGTCCTGCATCTGGCTGAAAAACTTGGCTTAAACAAAGGGCAAACTATGGCAATCGGCGATGAAGAAAACGACCGCGCCATGCTAGAAGCTGTCGGCTCTCCTGTTGTCATGGAAAACGGCAAGGAAGAACTCAAGAAAATCGCCAAATACATCACCAAATCAAACGACGAATCCGGCGTAGCATACGCCATTAGAGAGTGGGTTTTAAAATAATGTTTAGTTACAAAATTGGAATTTCAGCTCAAGAACACGACGATTTTGTCACGGCTCATCCCCAGGCCAATCTCCTGCAGAGTTCAGCCTGGGCTCAGATCAAAGATAACTGGGCTAATGAGCGCTTGGGCTTCTATAAAGACGACCACTTGGTTGCTGTAGCCAGTGTCCTGATCAAACCACTGCCCTTGGGAATGACCATGCTTTATATCCCTCGGGGTCCCATCATGGACTATGGTGACAAGGAGCTGCTGACCTTTGTTTTGGCGTCGCTCAAGAAATTTGCCAAGGAGAAAAAAGCGCTCTTTGTCAAGTTTGACCCTAGCCTCTTTCTGGCAGAAAGCAAGATGGGTGGCGAATTGCAAGACAAAGCCGAGACGGTAAAGCTGATTCAAGAGCTGCAGCATGCTGGAGCTGTCTGGGTCGGACGGACTGAGTCTCTGGACGAAACCATCCAGCCTCGCTTGCAGGCTAACATCCATAAAGAAGATTTCAGTGAGGATTTGCTTTCTAAAAGTACTCGCCAGGCTATTCGTACAGCCCGTAACAAAGGTATTCAAATCCAATTTGGCGGAGCAGAATTACTGGATGACTTTTCAGCCCTGATGAAAAAGACAGAAAACAGAAAAAACATCCACCTGCGTGGCAAAAACTATTATCAAAAACTCTTGGATACTTATCCTGACCACTCCTACATCACCTTGTCCAGTATTGATCTAAAGGCACGATTGGAAGACTTGCAGGCTCAGCTGACCAAGACACTCAAGGAAGCAGAGAAATTTACCGAGAAAACCAAGCCTGGCAAGATTGAGAATAACCAGCAAGAACAGAAACGCCTCCAAGAAGAGATTGACTTTCTGCAGGACAAAATTAGCCAAGGTGCTACTGTCGTTCCCCTGTCTGGTACACTGGTCTTGGAATACGGCAAAACCTCTGAAAATATCTATGCCGGAATGGACGAGGAATACCGTCGTTATCAGCCTGCCATCATCACTTGGTACGAAACAGCCAAACATGCTTTTGAGCGCGGAGCAGATTGGCAAAATATGGGTGGAATCGAAAACGATCTTAAGGGCGGTCTCTACAGCTTTAAATCCAAGTTCAATCCGACCATTGAGGAATTTGCTGGTGAGTTTAACCTGCCAACCAATCCTCTTTACCACCTCTCCAATCTGGCCTACACTATCAGAAAGAAACTGCGTAGCAAGCATTAAAAGAAAGGAAGCCTATGACCTTTAAACTTCTCAGTCAAGAAGAATTCATCCAGCATACCTCAGCTAGCTCCCAACGCTCTTTTATGCAGACCGTGGAAATGGCAGAGCTACTGAGCAAGAGGGGCTTCAGCACCCAGTATGTCGGCTACACTGACCCACAGGGACAGGTAGTGGTGTCAGCTGTCCTCTACAGCATGCCTATGACTGGTGGCCTTCATATGGAAATCAACTGCGGTCCTGTCTCTACTGACGCTCAATACCTGCCTCCTTTCTATCAAGCTTTGCAAGCCTATGCTAAAAAAGAAGGTGCCCTAGAGCTCATCATCAAGCCCTACGAGACTTATCAGACCTTTGACAGCAATGGCCAGCCCACATCTGATGAAAAGGTCGAGCTTATCCAGCAACTGACTGATTTGGGCTTTGACTTTGACGGCCTGCAGACAGGCTATCCAGGCGGGGAGCCTGATTGGCATTATGTCAAAGACCTAGCTGGTCTGACGGAGAAAGACTTGCTCAAGTCCTTCAGTAAAAACGGCAAGGCGACCGTCAAAAAGGCTAACACCTTTGGTATCAAGCTAACAAGGCTGGAACGTGACCAACTCAGCATTTTTAAAGACATCACAGCTACCACTTCTGACCGACGGGAATATGACGACAAGCCACTAGACTACTATCAAGATTTTTATGATAGCTTTGGACAGCAGGCGGACTTTATGGTAGCCAGCCTTAACTTCAAGGACTATCTTCAGAACTTACAAAAAGACCAAGAGAAACTGGGCCAGAAAATCCAGAAACTACAGGCTGACTTGGAAAACAATCCTCAATCTGAAAAGAAGCAAAACCAGTTGCGAGAGCTTTCCAGTCAGTTTGACAGCTTTGAAACCCGTAAAGCAGAGGCTCAAGATCTGATTGACAAATACGGTGACAAAGACCAAGTTCTGGCTGCCAGCCTATTTATCTACACCCCTCAGGAAGCGACCTATCTCTTCAGCGGCTCTTATCCTGAGTTTAACAAATTCTACGCTCCTGCTCTGCTGCAGGAATACGTTATGACTGAAAGCATCAAGCGAGGCATTCCATTTTATAATTTCCTCGGCATTATGGGAATTTTCGATGGTTCTGATGGAGTTCTGCGCTTCAAGCAGAACTTCAACGGCTTCATCGTCCGAAAAATGGGAACTTTCCGTTATTATCCTAACCCTCTTAAATTTAAAATCATTCAGCTCATAAAGAAAATTTTAAGACGTTAAGATGCGTAAATCTAAAATATACAAAAGGACCGGGAACATGATTCCCAGTCCTTTTGTATATTTTATAAGGCTTTCGCTTCTGTATGAACGATGCTATCCACATGAATCTGATTGTCTTCAAATTTTTTCTTGAGCGATTCTAAATCCACCTTGCCATCAATTTGAACTTCAATGACAACTTTACCATCTTTTCTCGGTATATTAACTGTATTTGAAATGTTCAGGTTTTCTTCCACCAATAAGCGAACAATATGTTCCAAAACACCGACTTCATCTTCAGTAACAAAGCGCGCTCGAACTCCTTCTTCTCCGTAACCAGATACTTCTAAAAAGGCTTTAAAGATATCTCGATCCGTTATCACACCATAAACTTGCTCATTGTCCACGACTGGAAGAATGCCGACTTTATTTTTCAACATCAGGTAAATCGCATCTTCTAGACTGGCATATTGGGATACCGTGATGACCTTTCGAATCATGACATCCTTAATCTTTGTTTTGTTGAGGAGGTAGTTCATCTCATAAATGGATAGACTAGTTGCTTTAGATGGGCTAGCTTCAGCAATTGTCCCTTCTGTCACAAGACCAACCAATTTATCATTTTCAATAACTGGCAATCTGTGCAAACCTTGCTCTCGCATAATATCTGCTGCGTGAGCAACC
Source organism: Streptococcus sp. 27098_8_75 (assembly GCF_041432475.1). Taxonomy (NCBI): domain Bacteria; kingdom Bacillati; phylum Bacillota; class Bacilli; order Lactobacillales; family Streptococcaceae; genus Streptococcus; species Streptococcus sp. 27098_8_75. Next base: position 75,966 of record NZ_JAPVZR010000005.1, on the reverse strand, counting down.
GTCGTATCAGGACTAATATAAACGACTTTGCGTGTCATAAAATCTTTTACTGCCATAAGAGTCTCTCCTCTATTTTTTCTTTCTTTTATTATACTGTTTTTTTTTCGCAATTTCAAACGCTTTCATCATTTTTCTTACTTTTTCAAAATTAAGAAAAATCCAGCTATTGGCAAAATTGGAAGAACCTCAATGAAAAACTACTGGAGAATTACTCAAGTTTCTAAAAATTATCTGGCTTAAGCTTAAGACTCATTCTATTCAAAATCACATTTTTAAATATAAATAATCTTATAACCAACCTACCTATCCTAATATATAAGGGTATTCTTCAAAACTTTGTGATTTCTCCTGCTTATTCAAATTAAATTAATAAAAAGCAGAATATGAAAGATCTACTGTCATTTCTATCCTAAAAACCAAAATCTTCAACCTGAAACAATCCCCCGGAAATTCTGACGAAAACTTGGTTTTCTTTATCTGCAACTTAAAAAGGTCCAATGGACCTTTTTAACCACCTAGATATGCTTTGCGGACTTCGTCTGAAGCGAGGAGTTCTTGTCCTGTTCCGGAAAGAACAATTTTACCAGTCTCAAGAACGTAGCCACGATTTGCAATCGAAAGTGCTTTATTGGCATTTTGCTCAATAAGGAGAACCGTTGTCCCTTGTTTTTGGATATCTTGAATGATGTCAAAAATTTCTTGAATGAAAATAGGTGCCAATCCCATAGAAGGCTCATCCAAAAGAAGTAGTTTAGGAGTAGACATCAAGGCCCGTCCCATCGCTAGCATCTGCTGTTCTCCACCAGAGAGAGTTGCAGCATCTTGGTTTTTACGCTCTTCCAAGCGTGGGAAACGAGAAAAGACCTTCTTCAAGTTGGCTTGATTTTCTTCTCGGTTCGTTTTTAGGAAGGCTCCCATTTCTAGATTCTCCATAACTGTCAAACCTGGAAAGACATGACGGCCTTCTGGAACCTGAGAAAGACCAGCTGCTACGATTTTCTGAGCTGGGACTTTCTGGATTTCGTTTCCTAAAAATTCAATTTTACCAGCACTCGGACGAACCAAGCCAGAAATCGTCCGAAGGATGGTTGTTTTACCAGCACCATTAGCGCCAATCAAAGAAACAACTTCTCCTTCATTGACTTCAAAGCTGACATCACGGACAGCCTGAATCATGCCATAGTGGACTGATAAATTCTCAACTTTTAACATAGTCATCAGGCTTCACCTCCTAGATATGCTTCAATAACTCGGTCATTGCTCTTGATTTCATCAGGTGTACCATGAGCAATCAAACGACCATATTCCAATACATAGATTCGTTCAGTAACTTCCATAACCAAGCTCATATCATGCTCAATCAACATAATGGTAATGTTGAATTCGTTTTTGATACGACGGATTAGCTCGGTCAATTCTGCTGTTTCTTGTGGGTTCATACCAGCAGCCGGCTCATCCAAAAAGAGAATTTTGGGTTCGGTAGCCAAAGCACGAACAATTTCTAGACGTCGCTGTTGTCCATAAGCTAAGTTTTTGGCCAAAGTCTCAGCTTCCTTGTCCAAGTCAAAAATCTTCAGCAAATCCAGAGCCTTATTTTTCAACTCTTCTTCATTTTTATAGAAAGCTGGTAGGCGGAAGAAGGAGGCAAAAGTATGTGGCTTGTGGTGATTCCCAAAAGCAATCAAGACATTGTCTAAAACTGTCAAATCTTTAAAGAGACGGATATTTTGGAAGGTACGTCCAAGTCCGAGCGATGCAATTTTATATGGAGCTTTGCCATTTAGCAAGTGACCATCTAAAGTCACTGTCCCTTCACTTGGCTCGTATACCCCCGTCAATAAATTAAAGAGAGTTGTTTTACCAGCACCGTTTGGCCCGATAAGTCCGACCAATTCTCCCTCATTTAGCTCTAAAGTCACATCTCCAACGGCTGTCAGACCACCAAAATGTTTTGTTAAATTTTTTACATCAAGAAGTGCCATTATTCTTTGACCTCCTTATCTTTTTTGAAAAAGCGTGACAATTGCAGCTCCCAAGTACCTAGAAGTCCACCTGGACGGAAGATCATAACCAAGATAAGAGCGAGTGAATAGATAATCATTCGAATGCTTGAGAACTCTTGCAAGAGCATGTTCAAAATACCGAGTACAATTGCTGCGATAACTGTTCCTGTCATAGATCCTAAACCACCAAATACAACAATGATTAGGACATTGATCGTGTTGGTAAAAGAGTAATCCTTAGGCACAACTGCTCCGATAAAACCAGCCTTCAAAGCACCTGCAATTGATGCTGTTATCGCCCCAAAGACAAAGGCAACGACTTTAGCCTTAGTTGTGTTAACACCTACAGACTCTGCTGCAATCTCATCTTCACGGACAGACAAGGTTTTACGCCCCAGAGGACTACGCAAAAAGTTCAATGTGAACAAAGTAGTAATAACAACAAAGAAATAAACCATCTGCCAGCTAGTAAAGCCAGGAATACTTAAAATACCAGCAGCACCATTAGTAACTTCTCCACCATTCACAATCAAGATACGAATAATTTCAGATACTCCAAGAGTTGCAATGGCCAAGTAGTCTCCCTTTAGTCGAAGTGTAGGAATCCCAACTCCCAAGGCAACAAGTCCTGCAATGAAAGCCCCTAGTATCATAGCAGCAAAAAAGGCAGGATAGGTTGGAGATTTTGTTCCGATGATCGCAACCGCATAGGCACCAATAGCCATGAAACCAGCATGGCCTAGAGAAAATTGCCCTGAGAATCCAACAATTAGGTTGAGACCAACAGCTAGAATAATGTTAATACCGATTTCTTCTAAGATTTGCAAATGGAAGGCGTTCAGTATTCCTCCACCAGCTAAGACAGTAATCAAGACAAAGCCTGCAAGAATTAAAGCAAGCCATAGAAGATTTACTTTCAGATTTTGCTTCATATCTTACACCTTCTCTTTCACGTTTTTCCCAAGGATTCCCGCAGGACGAATTAACAAGATGATAATCAAAATACCATATACAATCGCATCACGGAAGTCTGACATACCAAAGGCTGTTGCAAAGGTTTCTAAAAGACCAATAACAAAACCACCCAAGGCAGCCCCTGGAATAATTCCGATACCACCCAATACAGCGGCAACAAAGGACTTAATACCTGGAGTCATCCCCATTAAAGGCTCTAATGAGTTATAGTAAAGAGCGATAAGGACACCTGCTGCTCCTGCTAGTGCAGAACCCAATGCAAAGGTGAAACTAATGGTCCTGTTGACATTAATCCCCATTAATTGAGCAGCATCACTATCTACCGAAACTGCCCTCATAGCTTTCCCCATCTTGGTCTTTTGTACAATAAATTGCAAAGCCAACATCAAGAAAATAGAGATTCCTAAAATCATCAACTGAATATTTGAGACTGTAATAGGTCCTAAGTTAAAACGAACAGTTGGAATCACCTGAGGGAATGGTAAGGTACTAGCACCGACAAAATAAACCATGAGGTATTCCAAAAGGAAGGAAACCCCAATTGCTGTAATTAAGGCAGCAATACGAGTTGAATTTCGTAATGGGCGATAAGCCAGAAATTCAATGACAACCCCTAAAATAGCTGTTCCAATCATAGCCACAATTAGAGCTAAAAAGAAATTTAATTTCAATGAATTGATGAGGAAATACCCCATAAAAGCACCCATCATATAAATATCACCATGGGCAAAATTGATGAGCTTAATAATACCATAGACCATGGTGTAACCTAGGGCTAACAGTGCATAGACACTTCCTAGAATTAGACCATTGACAAGCTGTTGGAGCATAAGACACCACACTTTCTAATATAATAAAATCGGGCAAGAGACAAACTCAATCCTAGAAATTGAATTCATCACCTCACCCGCAGAAAGGAACTGTATTCTGATTTAAATACAATTCCTTTTCCTTCTTTTGTAAGATTCTAGAAATTCAGTTGAATTGCTTAGTTTGGTTTTACTGTTTCCACAGTATCAACTTTACCATCTTTCAAGCCAATCATCAAGGCTGACTTAACTGGGTTATGATTTTTATCCATTGTGATAGAACCAGTCACCCCTTCGAAGTCTTTCAACTTAGCAAGGTTTTCTTTGATATCAACTGAGTTTTTCGCACCCTTAGAAGCTTCTGCTACCATATAAACAGAGTCATAAGCAAGAGCAGAGAACATTGATGGTTCTTCATTATACTTCGCTTTATATGCTTCCAAGAATTTCTTGGCTTTAGCTGTCATATCTCCGCTAGTTGAGTAGCCAGATACGTAGTAAACATTAGTTGCAGCTGCTGGAGTTGCTTGTGAGATAAACTCTTCACTGTTAAATCCATCTCCACCAACAATTGGTTTGTCAATTCCGATACCACGAGCTTGGTTTACGATTTTACCAGCTTCAGTGTAGTAACCTGGAACAACTAGGGCATCAAAGTCTTTACCTTTGAATTTAGTTAAAGCTGCTTGGAAGTCCGTATCTTTTGAGGCAAATGTTTCAGTTGCAACGATTTCACCCTTGTACTCTTCTTGGAAAGCCTTAGCCATTCCTTTTGCATAGTCACTTGAGTTATCGTAGTAAAGAACAACTTTTTTAGCTTTCAAATTGTCTGTGACATATTTGCTAAGAATTTTTCCTTGGAAACTATCGATGAAAGTTGCACGGAACAAGTAGTCTTGACCTTTTGTCAAATCATCCTGAGTACCACTTGGAGTAACCAAAGGAACAGAAGCTTTGGCAGCATTTGTAATCGCTGCACCAGTACCACCTGAAGTCGCAGGGCCAATGATGGCATTTACCTTAGCCTGGGTCACCAAGTTTGTAGAAACTGTAGAAGCTTCACTCAACTCGGATTTATTATCCTTATCTGTAACTTCGATTTGTTTGCCGTCTACTCCACCTGCTTTGTTGATTTCATCAACAGCTAACTTAGCACCTTTTTGTTCAGCAGTTCCATAGGAAGCAACGTCACCAGTTTCTTCGAAGTTGAAACCAATTTTAAGTGTCTTGCCAATCTCAGTTCCTGAAGCAGAGCCAGAATTTCCTGTTGTAGAAACCTCTCCACAGGCTGCTAGCAATGCAACACTTGCAAGACTAACCAAAGTTAATGCAAATTTTTTCTTCATCAAAATGTTCTCCTTTATGTGTATTCAAAACTATATAGTAAGAATATACCGAATTATCAGAAAATTGTCAATATAAAAACAAACGCTTTTTAAATGATAACGTTTTCCTCTTGACGATATAGACTACCAACGAAGTTTTTGTCCAATTCCTGAATATGACAGGCACGAACTTTTTTTACAAATTTTTCCTGTCCCAGCTTCTTCTGCAAGTCTTCCGCCTGCGTCTTTGGTATATAAAGCTGAAGATACCGACGTTTTTTAGAATGGTAAACTATATCTCCAAAAGCAGCAACTTTTTTTACATCACGATTATAATAAAGATAAACAATTATTCCAACTCGTTCTTCTTTTTGATACATAAACGATCCTTCCCAAACTAGAACTACTTACTGATTATATCAAAAAAGCCCCTTAGGGGCAATTTGATTTTATATGATTAACTCAAATTATTGTTAGCCATGATCTCATCAATGAATCCATAAGCAAGAGTTTCTTCAGCACTCATCCAATAATCACGTTCTGCATCAGCATGAATTTGCTCAACTGTTTTACCGGAATTATCAGCAAGAATTTGCTCTAAAGTTTTCCGAGTCTTCAGCAAATGTTCTGCAGCAATAGCCATATCCGTTTGCTGAGTACCACCACCAGTACCTCCCATTGGCTGGTGAATCATGTATTCAGCATTTGGAAGCATAAAACGTTTGCCTTTGGCACCGCTTGATGCGATGATTGTTCCCATGCTCGCCGCCATACCCATAACGATTGTTTGGACATCAGATTTAATAAAGTTCATGGTGTCAACAATAGCCAATCCTGCTGAGACTGAACCACCTGGTGTATTAACATAAAGGTAGATATCCTTGGTGCTATCTTGTGCATCCAAGAAAAGAAGCTGAGCAATGACTGAATTAGCCATGTTGTCCTCGACCGGTCCAGTCAACATAATAATACGATCTTTTAATAGACGTGAGTAAATATCATAAGAACGTTCCCCACGGCTTGTTTGTTCAATAACTACAGGAATCATAGTTTTCTCACTTTCTGTTAGTTGGATTTTCTATCAAATAGGAAATAGAATATTCAAAGGATGAATCTATTATAACTCTTTGGTCAATAAAGGTCAAATTTTTGAATCGATTAGGAAGTATATTGACCTTGAGAATCCTATTCTTCAAAACAACTCTACTTTCCTATTCTTAGATTTCGGATCCGCCTTCAGCAAAACCTTATTTGGTTCCGAACAAGCGGTCTCCAGCATCTCCCAATCCTGGTACGATATAACCATGGTCATTTAGATGGTCATCCAAGGCAGCCGTGAAAATATCGACATCTGGGTGTGCTTCCTGCAAGGCTTTCACTCCTTCTGGTGCAGAAACTAAACATACAAATGTAATGTGGCTAGCACCACGTTTTTTAAGAGAATCCACAGCTAAGATCGCAGAACCACCTGTAGCTAGCATTGGATCGACAACGAAAATCTGGCGTTGGTCGATATCTTCTGGTAGCTTAACTAAGTATTCAACTGGTTTCAAAGTCTCTTCATCACGGTACATTCCAATGTGGCCGACCTTCGCTGCTGGAACCAAGCTTAGAAGTCCATCGACCATGCCAATACCCGCACGAAGAATAGGAACAATTGCTAATTTTTTCCCTGCAATCTGCTTTTGAATGGTTTTCGTAATCGGTGTTTCAATTTCGACATCTTCAAGTGGTAAATCGCGCAAGACTTCATATCCCATGAGCATTGCGATTTCATCAACTAATTCACGAAAAGCCTTGGTAGAGGTATCTGTACGACGCAAGATAGACAATTTATGCTGAATTAGTGGATGAGCGATAACTTCAAGTTTTCCCATGATTGGATTTCCTTCTTTCAATTTATTCTTCTTATTATATCAAAAAAAGACTGAAAAGGCTTGCCATAAGCAAACCTTTTCAGAGTTTTTCTTGGTTCTAAAGCCATTCCTTATAACGCTTGATATACAAGTGTTTAACAAAGGTTACACTAACCATGTAAAGCACAATAATCAATAGGAGGAAAAGGAAATATGCTCCATTGAGCGGAGCTGTTTTGAGAACAGACGCAAAAAGGCTGTATGGCAAGGAAGTAACAAAGAGAACAGCCGCCATGGTGGTAACAATGACAGACAAAGCAGGACGACTTTGCACAAAAGGCAGCTTAGGGGAGCGTAACATATAAATAACCATAGTCTGGGTCCACATAGACTCAATAAACCACCCAGTTTGAAAAAGAGTGATAAAGGTCGCCGCCTGTTCAGTGCCAGCTTGATAACTGCTTCCTGTTATCATAGGAACAATGATAAAGTAGAGGGCTAAGTATGTCAAAACATCAAAAATGGATGAGATAGGCCCAATCCAAGCCATAAAGCGAGTAATAGAGTTAGCAGACCAAATCCGTGGTTTCTTGAGAAATTCACTGTCAACGTTATCGAAAGGCAAAGCTATACAGGACAGATCATAAACCAGATTAAGAACAATCAGATGAACTGGTGCCATAGGCAGAAAAGGTAAAAAAATACTGGCAAAGAGGAGAGAAAAGATATTCCCAAAATTGGAACTGACCGTCATCTTAATGTACTTAGTCATGTTGGCATAGACCTTGCGTCCCTCTACCAACCCTTTCTCCAGAACCATGAGGTCCTTATCCAGCAGAATGACATCTGCCGTTTCCTTGGCTATATCGACAGCTGTATCAACAGAAATCCCAACATCTGCTACTTTCATTGAAGGAGCATCATTGATACCATCACCCATGTAGCCAACCTTGTGTCCATTGGCTTTGAGTTGAAGGATGATCCGAGCTTTTTGATCAGGAGAGAGCTTAGCAAAGACCGTTGTATTCTCTACTGCTTTGCTCAATTCCTCATCTGATAAAGCATCTACCTCTACGCCTAGCAAGATATTTTCTACATCAAGGCCAACCTTTTCACAGACTGCCTGAGTAACCTTTTCATTATCACCTGTCAAAATCTTAGTGGCAACACCGTACTCAGCCAAGGTTTCAATGGCTGGAGCTGCAGATGACTTAGGCGGATCCAGAAAGGCTAGGTAGCCCGTCAAAATCATATCAGACTCATCCTTGACCTCATAGTCATAATCTTCTTCTAAGTCTGACTTGTAGCTAACACCAAGCACGCGCAGCCCTTGCTCATTAAGTTGAGCCACTTCCGCAAGAATTTCCTGACGAATTTCCTCAGTCAGTTCCGTAATACGATTCTTGTATTCCACATAACTAGAGATCGCCAGCATTTCCTCCAAGGCGCCCTTGGTCACCATGCTGATGACATCTTCATCATCCTTGACGATGACGCTCATGCGACGACGCTCGAAATCAAAGGGCAGTTCATCAATTTTCTTAAAGGTTTGGTCTAAATCACGAACAAGCTCATGCTTCTCTGCTTCTTTCTCCGTCCGGTTGATGATGGCCCGATCCATGAGATTTTTGAGTCCGGTTTGATAGTAGGAATTTAGAAAGGCACGACGGAGCACTGCCAAATCCAAATCACCATGAATATCCAGAGGGTATTCCAAGACAATCTCGTCTTGGGTCAATGTGCCCGTCTTATCCGTACAAAGGATATCAATAGCTCCTAGGTCCTGAATAGCATTCAGTTTTTTGATCACGACCTTTTCCTGAGCCATGATAATAGAACCTTTGGCCAGGCTGGCTGTGATAATCATAGGTAGCATTTCTGGAGTCAAGCCAACCCCAACACTAAGAGCAAAGACTCCTGCTTCCAACCAGTCTCCATCTGTCAGTCCGTTGATGAAGAAAACAACAGGAACCATAACGAGCATCAGACGAATCAAGAGCCAAGAAATGCTATTCATATCACGCTCAAAAGAAGTCGGCTCATCGTAGGTGTTCAGCGTCTGCTCAATGGCTCCCATCATGGTCTCGTCACCAACTACCAGCACCAGAGCTGTTGCCCTTCCGGAAATAACGTTGGTTCCCATGAAAGCCAGCGACTCTGTTTCTAAAAGGCTATCAAAGTTTTGCCCATCAGCCTTAGCAAGACACACCTTTTCTACTGCATCACTTTCGCCTGTCAGGCCAGACTGCTGAACGAAGAAATCACGTGATTCTAGCAACAAGACATCTGCAGGTATCATGTCTCCAGCACTAAGCTTGATGATATCTCCTACAACAATCTCATCAATGGGAAGTTCTTGTTCTACTCCTTCTCTGATGACTGTAGCCGTGTTGACAATCAGCCGAGATAGATTGCTAGCAGCTCGGTCACTCCGCAATTCCTGAATAAAACGAATACCTCCAGAAATCAAGACCAGAACGACAATGATGATGGAAGTTGTCGGATCTTCCTCTCCGGGCTTAGCCAGCCAGACATTGGTCACTAAGGACACCAGAGCAATTACTAGTAATATAACCGTAAAGGGGTTGATAATAGATTCGTAAATTTTCTTTAGAATAGAGTCTTCCTGACCCTTTGTGATGATATTTTCCCCATAGAGGTCACGATTTTCTTCGACCTGCTCTTCTGTCAGGCCACGAAAGGCGGTCTTGTAAAAGGCCAAGGTTTCTTGCATAGGAAGCTGCAAAGCAGCAACTAATCTTTCTTTTACTGTTTTCATTGGTTTCTCCTTCATGTATGAATAATCTAGTTCATACACAGAGACCAATCACTTTATAAGGACCGAACGACACAAATCAGCGATTGGCTGTGTATGTGCGGTTCCGGATGATCGTCAATTTGCATCGCGTGTCCCCTTTCTTTTTCTTAAGTAGCAGGCAATCAACTATTTGTATACTTGAAAAATTTTCAAGAAAAAAGAATACCCCGCCAATTCTCGGCAGGGTTGTTTGCATGTCAGGTTATTCGCCTCATTGTTTTAAACACAGATAAAGCAAGTATTTACCGTTCAAGCTTTAACTCCATAAGGCAATGAAATGAGCTTAGTCTTGACCTTGGCGATCAGGACTGTTGACCAACGAGTAGTGTCTCCACTGCTTTGCGGTAGTCACCCGTATCCTTATGGTAGCCTCACCTACCGATTTTCCATTCTTACTATACTCCTCTTTGCAAGGATTGTCAATAAAGAAATCACTAATTTTAAAATTTTTTGCAAACCTATGCTAAAACCCACTATTTAGGCAAAACAGCTCCAATACGTTTACAAATTTCTACAACCATATCCTTTGGTGCTGCTGCATTCAGTCGAGCATGACTCTTTCCTTCTTGACCAAAGTCGCTTCCCCTATTCAGGACGACCTTTGCCTCTTCCCTCAGTAACTGGAAGAGTTGATCATCAGCCAGGCCATAATCTGAAAAATCCAGCCAAACTAGATAGGTTCCTTGGGGCTTCATAACCCTCAAGCGTGGTGCCTCTTTGGCAAAATAATCAACTACAAAATCGATATTTTCCTCCAAGACTGTCTTAAGTTCTGTCAACCAGGATTTACCATAACGGTAAGCAGCTTCTGTTGCCACAAAACCAAGGCCTGAAATTTCATGTTGGTTGTTAGCCAGTTGGCGATTTTTAAACTGATGGCGCAGGCTAGGATTCTCAATCACAGCATAGGAATTTTTAGTTCCAGCAATATTAAAGGTCTTAGTTGCACTGGATAAAATCAGGCTAAAGTCCTTAAAATCCGGAGAAACAGCATTGAAGGACTGGTGTTCATTCCCAAACAATGTCAAATCTTGATGAATTTCATCTGATACCAGAATGACACTGTACTTTTTGCAGAGGCGGCCAATTTTCTCTAACACTTCCCGTTCCCAAACTCGCCCTCCGGGATTGTGAGGATTACAGAGAACATAAATCTTGACTTCGTTATCTACGATGTCCCTCTCCAGCTGCTCAAAGTCAATCTGAAAAAGGCCGTCTTGCTCTACCAAAGAGTTGGTAATCAGTCGACGATTATTGAGCTTGATAGAGCGAGCAAAAGGTGGGTAAACAGGAGTGTTGATTAGAACGGCATCGCCTTCCTTAGTAAAGGCCTGGATAGCCGTTGAAATAGCAGGGACAACTCCTTCGATAAATACCAAGGCATCCCTATCAAAAGCGTAGCCATGCTCATCCCGTTCCCAATCTAGCACAGCCTTAATCAACTCCTCACTAGCATAGGTATAGCCATAGACTAAGTGATCTGCGTAATCATGAACAGCCTGTTGAATTTCAGGCAGGACTTCAAAATCCATGTCCGCAATCCAGGCAGGCAGGACATCTCTATCTTCTTCAGCTTCTTTCCATTTATAAGTATGATGGCCAAAACGATTAGGGGCTGTTTCAAAATTATATTTTTCCATACTAGTCCTCCAAGGCAACTCGTAAGTCAGCCACTAAATCTCGGCTGTCCTCAATCCCAATTGACAGGCGCAACAAATCATCAGTCAATCCATAGGAATGACGTACTTCAGCTGGAATGTCAGCGTGAGTTTGAGTTGTCGGGTAGGTAATCAAACTCTCCACTCCTCCCAAACTTTCTGCAAAAGTGAAGACTTTAAGACTGTTTAGGAGATGAGGGATCTTTTCTTCATCTACAATCTTAAAGGAGATCATACCACCCTTGCCTGGATAGAGAACCTCTTTTACTGCAGGAGATTGCTTTAGAAAAGCAACCACTTCCTGGGCATTCTGAGTAGAGCGCTCCACGCGGAGAGCCAGTGTCTTAAGGCCACGTAAAAGTAAATAACTGTCAAATGGAGAAAGAACCGCTCCAGTTGTGTTCAGATTATAGAAAAGCTTATCATAGATATCCGCGTCATTGGTCATAACGGCTCCAGCCAAGACATCATTGTGCCCGCCTAGATACTTGGTCGCAGAGTGCAGGACAATATCAGCACCATCTTCCAACGGTCTTTGGTAAATGGGACTGTAAAAAGTATTGTCTACTATTACCCTTGCACCACTCTCATGAGCCACTTGGGAAATACGAGCAATATCAAACTCTACCATAAGAGGATTGGTTGGTGTCTCAATATAGACAATATCTATATCTTCTATCAATTTGTTCAGAAGTTCTTCTTCTGTATTAGCATAGGTGAAGGCGAATCGTCCTTCTGCTTCAGCCTGTGCAAACCAGCGGAAAGAGCCACCATAGAGATCTCGAACAGCCAAAACTTTGCTTCCGACTGGAAAAGCACTAAAGGCCAGCACAATAGCCGACATACCAGAACTAGTCGCAAGAGCATAATCTGCACTTTCGATAGCAGCCAGAGTCTCCTCCAGGCTAACACGTGTTGGATTCTTGGTCCGAGTGTAGTCATAACCAGTTGATTGGCCAAACTCTGGGTGCTGGTAGGTCGTTGAAAAATGCAGGGGTGTTGTTAAGGCACCAGTTGTTGCATCCGTTTTCACCCCAGCTTGGGCCAATATGGTATTCAAGTTTAATGCTTGACTCATTTCTTATTCCTCACAATCTCGTAAATCTTATTCTATTGTAACATCTTGTGAAAGTTCTGCGCTTTGTTCTTTTCAAGAGCTAGGTATAGTCTGAAACTATATAAAAACCCCAGCCTTCAAGTGGCTGAGGTAAATAGTTATGAATTAACATTTAAGAAATATGGAATTTCCTTCTCAAACTGCTTGCTTTTGCCTCTCCTACGAAGCGATCAAGCAAACGAACACGCAAGGCCAAGCCACCATAAACTGCAATACCAACTCCACCAATTAGAACCAAATAAATCATACTTGAGACACGTCCAGCTGGATGGAAAAAGAAACCAAGAAGCAAATCAGCTAATGCAATGACAACTATCATTAAAAGCGTTAAAATACAAGTCAGTAAACTACGTTTGATCAGGTTTTGAGGATTGAGTCCTGTGATATCACGAATTTCACGATACATAAAGACGATTGGAACAATCAGACCAATTGTCGTTGAGAGCAGAGGCCCGTAAGCTCTGAATAGCCAAATCAGAGGAATTTGTAAGATCAACTTTACCACAACACCGTATAAGAAATAAACAATGGCCTTACGGTTTTGGAAGAGGGCTTGAATCATGGGAGCTAGCACTGTATAAAAGCTCAAAATAATTGTCTGTATAAGGGCAAATACAAAAAGTCCCAAAGCAAGTTTATCTGGCTGACCATAAAAGACCGTATAGAGAGGCCGAGCAACCAGAACGGCACCAATCGTTGCAGGTAAGATAAACAAAAGCAACATGGTTAGGTTGTCCTGAATCAAACGAGCAGCAGCCTTAAAATCTCCCTTGACATAATTCTCTGTCAGAAGCGGAATCCCAACCCCACCAATAGAAGTCGCTACAGCAATCAAAATCATAGTTATTTTATTGGGATTAGCCGAGAAGTAACTAAACATGACTAAGAGCTGGGTATTAGTGTAATCCGTAAACCAACTCATTACATGGATGAAGGTCATCTGATCAATAATTTGGAAGAGCTGGATAGCCGATCCAGTGATAATAAAAGGAATGGCTTCACGAATCGTATCCCAAAGCAAAGCTCTGGTATCGATACTGCTTCCGCTTGGCGATTTTTTCAAAATTGCTTGGAGCATATTTTCCTTAGAAAGGAAATAAGCCAAAACTCCTACACTGGCAATCATCCCAATAAAAGCAGCAAATGTTGACTGAGTGACTGCAGAAACATAATCTTTTGAACCAACATTCATGATAAAGAAGGTCGCAAGGAGCATCCAAATGATTCGAATCAACTGCTCAGCCACTTGACTGATTGCATAAGGTTTTAAATTGTTAAAGCCTTGGAAAAATCCTCGGATAACACTCATAGAAGGGAAAATCAGCACCGCCCATGAGAGACTTTGCATGATTGGAATCAAATCTTTCCCGCCACCAGATAAACTAGCAAAGAGAGGAGATAGAAGATACATGATTATTCCAAAAACAGCACCAAGAAACAACATGAACTTGAGAAATTCTCTGATTAGGGTAAAACTATGTTCCCTTTGATCAATCGTATTGTATTTAGCCACTTGCTTGGCTACAGCAACTGGAATTCCAGCTGTTGAAATCAGCAAAAACCAAGCATAAATGTTGTAGCCCATAGTGAAAAGACCATTAGCCTCCGCACCATGCTTGCCCATCCAAATATACCAAGGAATAATATAAATAGCCCCCAAAAGACGGCTAATAAAGTTTCCAGCAGTCAGCCAGGCAGTTCCCCGCAGCATCTGCTGCTGCTGACTTGTCGTTTCTTGACTCATACGATCAAACCTCATCTTATCATTTAATAGCTTTTATCCTATTATAAACTTTTCCTTTCCTCTTGTAAAACCCAGCCATTAAGTTTACAATAAGATTATGATAAAAATTGAAACAATAATAGATATTTTAAAAAAAGATCATAATTTTCGTGAAATCATCAAAGACGGCCACTACTTCTTTCATGACGGTGGACTGACTTTTGACAAAATTAGCTATGATAGCCGTAATGTGACAGATTCGACCCTCTTCTTTGTTAAAGGCGAAAACTTCAAAAAAGAATTCCTAGAAGGTGCTGTAGAGTCTGGCCTGAAATTTTATATCAGTGAGAGCGATTTTGAAGTAGGAATCCCTGTACTTGTTGTTAATGATATCAAGCAGGCTATGAGCTTGATTGCCATGGAGTTTTATGGTAATCCGCAAGACAAGCTTAAAATTTTAGCCTTTACAGGAACCAAGGGAAAAACAACGTCTGCTTACTTTGCCTACCAAATCCTATCGCAAAGTCACCGACCAGCCCTCCTATCCACCATGAATACCACCTTAGATGGCAAGAACTTCTTCAAGTCCAGCCTAACAACGCCAGAGAGCTTAGATTTATTTAAAATGATGGCCCAGGCTGTAGCTAATGACCGCACTCATCTGATTATGGAAGTTTCCAGTCAAGCCTATCTAAAAAAACGTGTTTATGGTTTAACCTTTGATGCCAGTGTTTTTCTCAATATCAGTCCTGATCATATCGGGCCAATTGAACATCCCACTTTTGAAGACTACTTCTACAATAAACGGCTCTTGATGGAAAATAGCAGAGCAGTGGTTGTTAACAGTGGCATGGATCATTTCCAAATCGTGAAAGAGCAAGTCTCTTCGATAGAACATGATTTCTATGGAGAAAACTCTAGCAACACCATCATAGATTCTCAAGCCTTTAGCTTTGAAGCAAGTGGCAAGCTAGCTGGAAAATACGACATTCAGCTTATCGGGCGTTTCAATCAAGAAAATGCTCTAGCTGCGGGCCTCGCCTGTCTTAGACTAGGTGCTAGCTTAACAGACATTCAAAAGGGAATTGCTCTGACTCGTGTTCCGGGACGAATGGAAGTACTGACCCAAAAAAATGGTGCTAAAGTCTTTGTTGATTACGCTCATAATGGAGACAGTTTAACCAAACTGCTCAGTGTAGTCCAGGAACATCAAAAGGGCCAGACCGTTCTTGTTCTAGGAGCAACTGGAAACAAAGGGGAAAGTAGACGAAAGGATTTTGGAATCTTACTCAATAAACACCCAGAGATTCAAGTCATCCTGACTGCTGACGACCCTAATCGCGAAGATCCTGTAACCATTGCCAAAGAAATCGCTAGTTATATATCCCACGATGTCACCATTATCGCTGATCGTGCTGAGGCTATAAAGGTAGCAATGAGTCTTACTGAACAAGAAGGAGATGCTGTTATTTTAGCCGGTAAAGGGGCCGATGCTTATCAGATTGTCCACGATAAAAAAGTAGCCTATCTAGGTGACTATCAAATTGCAGAAAACTATCTATAACAATAAAAAGAGAGTTAACATTTAACTCTCTTTTTAGTTACAATTATTTATTCAAGCTAGTGTTAATACCTTAAACTGCGTCTTCAACAGCACCTTTTAGCATCTCCAATGACTTCTTTTACTTTGGAGATTGTCTTTTCTACAAGACCTTTCGTTTCTGTTTTGCTGTCTCCTGTCTGCTTTCCTTGTTTTTCCTTTTAAACTGAAAAATCTCTCATTTTTAAATCTCAAGAGTTCTGATTCTTCTAAAATATCAGTTCAAACGAAAACTCAACTTTTCCTTGTCAAAGCTAGCCTCTAGCTCGTATTTACCTGCTTCGTTTTGCCGAATATAGCCCAAGATTACGAGGCTATCGACAAAAATGTCCCGCCGCTTCTGCATGAGCTCATCCTTGCGGACATATTTGAGAAGAAAGGTCGTCATATACTTAAGTGCATACTCTGGATTGACATCGCCCAAGATCGCATAGAGAGGTTTTTGTGCTTCAGACAGCGGATATTGATGCTCCATTTTATAAAAATAATTAGCCAAAGTCAGCTCATCCCGCAGAAAATCTGTCTCTTCCAGCAAGACCGCCGCATTGGTCTGATTGGAAAGCTGGGTCTCAAAGCGTAGCTCCAACAGTTCCTGATAGAGGGGACTGTCATCACGGATAAAGACTTCCTGGTCCAATTGCAAATCCTCCAAACTTTCCAAAAGAGGCAGTGATAAGTAATATCGCTTGTTCTCCCGCTTGATGTAGCCAGCCTTAATGTAGTCCTCGATTGAGCGATCAATATTAGCTACACCTGCAAATTCTCGCTTTATCTCCCGCAAAATAACCTCTTCATGTTGATCCAAATAATCAATCAGCTCCTGAAAAAATGGCTGGCGTGTCAAACGGCTGGGATTGATAATTTTAATCATGGAGTTCTCCTTTATAGATAAGTTTGCTTGACTGAGCCAACTGGCTAGGATTCGTTCCGGGCTGATTTAAAGGCACATCTAAGTCCAATTCTCGATAATAAGCCTTCCAAAAATCAGAAATCAGATTTTCCTCATCGCCAAACTGCATGGGAATCGTATCAAAAATCGGCAAAATTTCCGCAATATACTCCGAACAGTAAAAACCATCGGACTGCGGATAAAAGCCGAAATTGTAAGGCTTTCCTAGATGCAATTTGGCCTTTTTAAAGACAGCATCTGCATCAATAGCTGGATAGCGATACACGTCATAAACATCGTCATCCTGTAAAAAATCAGACAAATCTTGATTGACAACACCATTCTCATGGGTTGCATGATAAATATCTCCATTAAAAAATATGGCCACGTGGCTATATGAACCAGTTGCTGCTCGAATGGCTTCAGCAATTTCTGAAGATCCGACTGTAAAAATCAAATCTCCGTCTTGTAAATCTTGAATCTTCATTTCTCTCGCCTATCAAAAAAGGAGTCAAAACTCCTTTTAGGTATGAGGGGGATAGCCCCTCCTAGTAATTTTTTTCGTTAAATGAGCTCTTTAAGCATTAAAACTTTCTGTTAGTTGAGGCACCACTTGCTTCTTACGAGAAACAGCGCCTGCTAGGAAAGCATGGTTGTTTTCAAGAACAAAGTTGAAAGCTGCTTCAACCTTATCCATGTTGCTTCCGATAGCCAAAATTTCTGAGTTTGAGTTGATGATGTCTGTAATCATCAAGACAAAGTCAGAGTAGCCATTATCAGCGATTGCTTTTTCAATAGCAGCTTCGATTTCTGCTTGACGCTCCAAAACTTCTGCAATGTCAACAGTATTGACCTGTGCTACACGGACATTGTTTCCATTCAACTCAAATGTTTTCGCATCGATGTCAATCAATTCTTCTGCAGACTTGCTAGCCAAGTTTGTACCTGCCTTAAGCATTGCCAAACCATACTCTTCCAAGTTTACACCAGCCAGCTCAGCCAATTCTGGTGCAATGACCTTGTCAGTCGGATGAGTAGTTGGTGACTTGAGCAAGAGAGTGTCAGAGATCAAACCAGACAGCATCAATCCTGCAATTTCTTTTGGAACTGCTACGCCATGCTCCTTGAACATGCGGTAAACAATAGATGAAGCAGAACCAACTGGCTCCAAACGCATGTAAAGTGGACTAG
Source organism: Streptococcus sp. 27098_8_75 (assembly GCF_041432475.1). Classification (NCBI taxonomy): domain Bacteria; kingdom Bacillati; phylum Bacillota; class Bacilli; order Lactobacillales; family Streptococcaceae; genus Streptococcus; species Streptococcus sp. 27098_8_75. The sequence continues at coordinate 58,002 of NZ_JAPVZR010000005.1, read as the reverse complement.
CTGTTTCAAAGTTAGCAACACGGTGGTGGTCAACTACACCATAAACTTCAACTTCAGCGATATCTGCTACAGACTGCTGGAATTCATTGTGGTCTGTCAGAATAACCTGCTCAGCACCCTCTGCCTTAGCAGATGTAATCACGCGCGGTGCAGCTACACCAAAGTAATCTAAAACAAAGGCAGTTTCTTCATTAGGCTCTCCCAATGCAACAGCTTCTGTATCCAAGCCATAAGCTTCACGAGCCAAGTAAGCAAAAGCGTAAGATGAACCAATGGCATCTGAGTCAGGATTTTGGTGACCGAAAACTAAAATTTTAGACATGATAAACCTCTTTTTTATATAAACTTTATTGCATTTATTTTACCACAATTACAAGCATTTCACAAAAACAGAAGAAGATTTTTTAAAAAAAGGACTGGTCAACTCACCAGTCCTTTTATTGATACTCAAAACAGATCAGCTATTATGCACCCGATTCATATACTCTGTATAGGACTCTGTCTGCATGAGTTCCTTGGCATTCTTGACCCGATCAGCTGTTGGTGGCTTAACCCCTTCCAGCTTGTAAGGAATGCCCAGCTCCCGCCATTTGAATTCACCCATAGTATGGTAAGGTAGAATTTCAAACTTATCAACATTCTTCAGTGTCTTAACAAACTTACCCAGCTCAATCAGGTCATCATCACGGTCGGTCAATCCCGGCACCAAGACATGGCGTATCCAGACTGGTTTTCCAATGTCAGACAAATATTTTGCACAAGCCAAGATATTCTTGTTGGTTTGACTGGTCACGATTCTGTGCTGTTCTTCGTTAATTTCCTTGATATCTAGCAGGACTAAGTCGGTTACTGCCATAAGCTTGTCAAATTTTTTCAAATAGCGTGGTGTATTTCTGAAAGGAAGGGCACAGGTATCCAATGTACAGTGGATGCCCAGCTCCTTAGCCTTGGTAAAGAAGGCAATCAAAAAATCTATCTGCAACAAAGCCTCTCCACCACTGACAGTGATGCCACCTTTGTTACCCCAGAAGCCCTTATAACGGAGAGCTTCTTGCAAGACATCATCTACTGTCCGCAGCTGAGATTTGTTGGTCTCCATTTCCCATGTATCCGGATTATGGCAATATTGACAGCGCATATGACAACCTTGTAAAAAGACAATGAAACGGATACCCGGCCCATCTACAGCACCGAAACTCTCGGTAGAGTGGACCATGCCCGTTACCTTTCCATAATCAATAGTTTCTTCATTTTTCTCTTCAACCATAACACAACCTCTTCACTCTGAAAACGTTTTATAACTATTTTTATTATAACACGATTAATGATAAAAATGACTTCATTTGCCTATTTTTTAGAAAACAAACTGTTTTTCAGTTTCATTTTCATTGTCTTACAACAGATAAGCTTCAACTTCTATTCTCATCTCTGACACAAGAAACTAATCTTTTCAAGTTCTAGGCTAAAATTTTCTATTATAAAAATCAAACTGCCTTCTCTCCCTTTTTATTCCAAGAAAAAAGAGGGTTGCCCCTCTTTATATTTTCTTCTTAACTATGTTTTTTCTTCCAAACCAAACCAAGAAGCATAAGCGTTGCAAGCCCTACTACAAAGATAAATTTGCTGTCTGACGAACCTGTATTTGGAAGTTCTTTCTTGCTGTTCTTGCTTGATGGAGTTTTTGATTTAGGATTTTTCGGTGGTTGGTAACTGTTGGTAAAGCTATCTTTTCCTCCCTCATAAGAAACTGTTGAAAGAAGATTCCCATTCTCATTCGTTACAGTAATCGTTACTTTAATTTCACTATTGTCATAAGTAATGCCTTCTGCATCACCCTTCACTTCGCGAATTGTATACGTGTATGTTCCAGTTTTAGTAAAGGCAAGAGTCTTGAAATCTACACTTCCATCTGCCTTGTTTTTAACTGTTTCAACTACCTTACCTTTGGCATCTCTTAGTTCAAATGAGAACTCGCCGTCTTTCAAGTCACGACCTGTTAAGAATTTCTTAACTTTTAATTGAGCTGTTGTTGAACCTGGGACATAAGTATTGGTAAACTGTTTTTTGTTATCGTCATAGCTAACTTTTGCCACCAACTTGCCTTGATTATCCGCTTTTACTTTAATTTTAGCAGTTATTACAGATGAGTCATATACGACCCCACTGATATTGCCAGATTTTTCTCTGATTGTGTAAGTATAAGTTCCAGCTTTTGTAAAAGTTAAAGGTGAGAATTTAATGGAGCCATCAGCCGCATTATTAACAGTCTCAATCTCAGCTCCATTCTTATCGTACAAGGTGAAGAAGAACTCGCCGCCATTTAGATCACGACCAATCATGACTTTTTGAACCATCAGCTGAGCAGATGCAGAAGATTGTTTTCTATCAACAATTGTTTTTGAAGCTATTTTAAGAGTGCTATCAAAGTCATCCGGACTTACTTTAACATCGTCCGCCAACTCATATCCAGCAGGGGCTTCTGTCTCTCTAATTGTGTAATCATCTTTCAAGAGATTGGTGACTTCCGCAATACCTTGGTCGTTTGTCACTACTTGAGCAACTACTTGACCAGAACGATCACGAATAATATCAAATTTAGCACCTGGCAAAGCTGAACCATCATCTGATACTTTTTTAATTTGAATTTTATAAGTGTAGCCTTCTGCCTCGCCATGACCTAGGTAATAAGTATAAGTTGAATTGCGGCTGTCTTCAACTCCGTTTGTTGTTGTCAAAGTAGCTGCATTTAAAAAGTTTTCGCCATCTGAAGGTGCATATGGCAGTTGAACCGAGTAATTAATCCGAATTCCTTCATTAGCCGAAAGATCTGGTAATTGAACAGAAAAATTATCATCAGTAAAGTTTACAGTAGTTTGGCCAGTAATGTCTACAGCGTTATCTAAAACCCAATCGCCATCGCGGAAGGCCCAAACTCCCTTATAAACTCGGAAAGTATCTTGTTTATAAGTAGCACCTGGGATTTTTAAAACGTCTGCTATTTTTACACCAGACATAGCTTTTCCGCTTCTGTTGACTGAAATCGAATAGCGTCCAATTGTTGGCTCAGCTTCATCCTGCCAACCAACTTTGTTTAAGTCTTCTTTTTTAGCTTGACCAATTCCAGTGAAGTTAATCTTACCTGCTGGGAAAAGTTTCCCTCCAACTGTGATATCAATTGGTACTTCTTTTGCTTTCTTAATCACATTATGATCCGCACGGACATAAAAATAAAAGGTTCCTTTTACATCCGAATGTGTTTCAACATAAGGTTCATATGTAATCGTTACTACTTTTGTTTGCTGATTTACAACTGCCTTGGCAACAACATTTCCATCTTGGTCTTTTATGTCAAAGCTACCAGTACTTGCTAAAGTAACAACATCCGGCAGTTGAACATCCGTTGTGTCTCCTGCCTTTATTTCATTATTGTGTAATTTAAACTCCACATTAATACGAAATTCTTGCCACTGATCAACATCAGAAGAAGTGAGCTCGTTTCCTTTGCTATCTGTCAGATACATCCGAGTAATGACATCTCCATGTTCTGTAGCAAAGACCTTATTTCCTTGAGTAACAAATAAACTGAATAGTAGAGTTAGGGGAAGAAAAATCATCATCAAGATTTTTTTATTCATTTTATCATCTCCTTTTCCAAAAAAAAATACAACAACAGGATCGTTTTATAACAAAACTATCACTTCATTATAAAATAATTTCCTTGGATTTTCAAGCATTTTCTAAATTGCTTTCACAAAGAGCTCTTTTGCTAGGCACCTATCTTCAAAAAAATCAAAATAAAAAGCTATATCAAGCTTATGGCAAACTGGATTATTTTATTGATCCACTGATTACCATAAGAAGATATAGCGAGTCTATCCTAAATAGCTGATACTTAGGCTCAAGAGGCAGATATAGTTAATATGATGAACTACTACTGTCACTTTATATTCAGTCTAAAATACTTATTCAGCTAAGAATGAGTGTCGAAGATGCTTAGAGCTTACTCTAGGTTAGATGACTTTTTTGATTTTCTAGATAATGGATAAGCAAAGATTAAGACTAAGAAACCAAAGGCTACCCAATGGCCTCTTTGTTCACCTGTAGCAGGCAAATTCTTTTTATTTCCGCTTGAACGCTTATCTGTTGTTGTTTTATCTTTTTGATTTGTTGCTTCTTGACCAACCTGCTTGGATTGACTTGTCTCAGATGAAGAAGCTTGACTTGAACTTTCTCCCTTATCTTGACTAGATGAATCTGTTTGGTTGTTACTAGTGCTTGGGACAGTATGATTTGATTCCTGATTGGATGAGCTAGATGATGAAGATGTATCTGGCTGATTAGTCTGATTTGAGAAGTCTAACTGTACCACTACTGGATCATGGTCCGAAGCTCTGCCATGTTCTTCCATGAAAGAAGCATTAATATGGACAGGAGCAAAAATCGCTTTACCAGCTAGGTTCTTAGAGATGAAAATATTATCTAAGCTTTGGTTGCTTCCGCGGTAGAAGTAAGAATAGCGGTCAGCCGCATCATGTTCCTGCATGAGGTTAATGAGTTCATTTCCTGCAATAGCTTTAGCGGTTTCAGAGAACTCAAAGTCATTGAAATCCCCAGTCAGAACAAACTTAAGATTTGGATTTTGTCTTAAGCCTTCTTGAACAAAATTATTTAAGATTTTAGCCTCTTCGATCCGGGCAGCTTGGGTATGTTGGACAGCCGGCTGGTTTGAGCCATATACAGCATCATCACCTAGCTTGGATTTCAAGTGGTTGGCAATAACAACAACATGTTGTCCCTTAAATTCAAATTCAGCTGCTAAAGATTTACGAACCTTAGTAAAAGCAGGATTAGTTGGATCGATCCGGGCTGGATTTTTAACTAGATGGCCACCTGAGAAGCTAGCTGCTTCATCACTCGTACCAGCTTCTTTTTCAACTAATTTTACACGATCTGGGTTATAAAGAAAGGCTACACGGATATTAGACCCAGGTTTACCACCATCTTGACCATCAAGAGGTGCAACTTCAGTATATTTGTAGTTTTTACCTCCCAATTCCTTGATTCGAGCCGCTAGTTTTTCACCACTTTTAACACCGCTGGTCGTTCCATCATTGACGCTACCGTTATCATCTTGAACCTCGATGAGCGTGATGATGTCTGGACTGTGAATTTCATTGATAAAGGAATTAGCGATTTTGGTCACCTTTTCGTCAGGTGTTTCACCTTTTTGCGTATTGGCAGAAAAATTCTCGATATTGTAAGAGGCAATCGTTAGCTTATCTTCGCTAGGGTAGAGGGGAGAAATCTGTCTTTGCAGGCCTCCATCGACTAAATCAGGCAATTGTGTCGGATCTAGTTTATAAATTTTACCACGATAGCTAACCACTCCAACTACGTCACCATTGAAATAGTCCTTGGCCTTGGCAATAAATTTATTTCCAACGTAGACAGGGATGGTCGCTGTATTTTGGGCGTTCGGACGAAGATTAACACCACCAATATTATTTAAGGGAAGAGCCTGGTAACCTTCAGGTAAGACATAAATATCTCCCCGATACTGTGGCCCTAAGACATGTGGCTTTTTGATTGTTGTCAACATGCCTTCTAAACTTTCCCAATAGTCCAAAGCTTCATTTTCTGGCTGATAGTTATTCACATCATTATCTACTGTATCCTGAGGCATCTTATCTACAATATTAACAGGAGTCGGTAGGTCAGCCTTACCATCCTTAGTAACTGTTGAAGCCTCCAGCATCGTGACGGTCAAACTGCCACTTGGCTTGTTAAAAGTTTGTCCTTGACGAATGCTGAGCTCTTCCATGTAGCCTTCTTTTACTCGACCTTCAAGAGTTAATTTATCCCCAACGTCAACTTGCTCTTTAGAGACGACATAAATCGCATCTGAAGTCTTACTATTCCCGTCAGGTGTCACATCTTGAACGTAAAATCCATAGCGATCTGTCTTTGTAACAACAACATTTGAAACTCGGACATCTTTATCCTGATAAGGAGATACTTGCGATTCACCTTGAATCGTTCCTAGATTGGCAACAGACTCTGCAGTGCTTGATACGGCTTGTGCAGCAACTGTCCCTTCTTTTTTATCTGCTTCTTCAGCAGACGTAGCTCTTGAATCTCCTGACGAATTTGTATTTTCTGCAGAACTACTAGCTGTTGACTCACTGACTGCTGAACTTTCTGCAACAGTTACTGGAGCTGAACTAGAAGAATTTTCCGTCTCTTCAGCTCCGACCGGAACAGCCAAGGAAAGCAAAGGTAGAAAAGCACTTAATACTGCTGCTGAATAAAAAAGACGCTTTTGATAAGCTTGTTTCTTCATAAAGTTCTCCTTTTCCTAATGAAACTTAATTACTATACTGTTTATATTATATAGAAAAAATAATATTTTCGCAAACGTTTTCTTAAACTCATGCATACTTCCATTTCTGTTATAAGTTTTGATAAATCAGTCAATATATAAAAACAGTGAAGAAAACCGATATCTAAAAATCAACTTTCCTCACTGCAAAATAGTATTTTTAATTAACAAGAATAGCTAGCGTTTCATACGGTTGTAGAGTCAGAATATGATCAATCTGAGTCCTGCCGTAATTGGATAAAAGGACCTGACCAGTTTGATAATCTGGTAAGATATCCACTGTAATTGGATCCATATAAAAATTATTCAAAACCAAAAGCTTTTGTCCTTGCCACTCCCGCTCAAAGGCATAGACCTGAGGACTGTCCTCATAGGCTGGCTGATAGCTACCTTCTGCTATGATGGGCAGTTCCTTACGCAAGGCAATCAATTTCTGATAAAAGCTAAAGATCGGTCCCTTGATTTCGTTTTCCACATTGATAAGAGGATAGGATTTGCCAGCCTTTAGCCATGGGGTTCCTGTTGTAAAACCTGCATTGACTGAATCATCCCACTGCATAGGCGTCCGAGAATTATCACGAGATTTAGCCTTGATAATCCTGAAGGCTGCTTCTGGCGATTGACCTTCAGCAAGCAGAGTCTGGTAAGCATTGAGAGACTCGACATCCACATAATCTTCCATGGAGTCGTAGTCAGGATCCACCATGCCAATCTCCTCACCCATGTAGATATAAGGCGTCCCGCGCGACAGATGAATACTGGCTGCCAACATGGTTGCCCCCTCATTGCGGAAATTCTCTACATCGACAAAGCGGTTGAGAGCTCGCGGCTGATCATGGTTGTTCCAGAAAAGGGCTGACCAGCCATCATGATCGCTCATTTCCTTGCCCCAAGTATGGAAGAGACGTTTTAACTCTTCAAAGTCAAAAGCCTTAAGAGTCCACTTCTGTCCAGCTTCATAGTCCACCTTTAGATGGTGAAAGTTAAAGGCCATAGACAGTTCCTGACGGTCTGGTGCAGTGTAAAGAATACAATTTTCAATCGTCGTTGCGCTCATCTCACCAACCGTCATAAAGGAATTGTCTTTCCCAAAGGTTGCTGCATTCATCATGTGAAGATAGTCATGGACGATTGGCTTGTCCGTGTATGCTGGCTTGCCGTCATTTTCTGGGCAGTCCTCCAATACCTCGTCCTTACCAATCAAGTTGATCACATCAAAGCGGAAGCCTTTAACGCCCTTGTCCCGCCAGAAATTCACCACCTTGAAAAGCTCTTGACGAACATTGGGATTGCGCCAATTGAGATCCGCTTGGGTGATATCAAAAAGGTGCAGATAGTATTTGCCCGTATCGCCAAATGGCGCCCAGGCACTGCCACCAAACTTGGACAGCCAGTCCGTCGGCTCATCCCGCAGGATAAAGAAGTCCTGATAGTAGGAATCCCCCGCCAGAGCCTTTTGGAACCACTCATGCTCAATTGAACAGTGGTTAAGAACCATGTCCAGCATGAAGTCAATACCATACTGTTGGCCAACCTTGACCATCTCTTCAAAATCTGCCATATCTCCAAAGATAGGGTCTACCGCAGTATAGTCAGAAATATCATACCCATTGTCCCGTTGCGGACTCGGATAGAAAGGATTGAGCCAGATCATGTCCACTCCCAACTCTTTCAGGTAAGGGATTTTTTTAATAATCCCACGAAAATCTCCCACTCCGTTCCCTGTCGTGTCTTTAAAAGATTTTGGATAAATTTGGTAGACAACCTTTGTTTTATCTAATGCCATGTTTTTCCTTCTTTTGAATATAAAAGAGGTGGGACGAATATTTCATTCCTTGAAAGGAATAGAATTTCTCATCCCACCCTCAAGAGTCTGGAAGTCCTATCTCATAAGAGAAGCCCAACTTCCAGCATGTAATTCTTAAATTTTTGTTGCTGTCATCAGGGCGTCTCCAACTGCTATCTGGCGTGGCAAACCGCCCAATGCATCTGCTTGATATTGATCTTGATTGGTAATGATGACCGGAGTTTCTGTCACATAACCTGCATCTTTAATGAGATCAATGTCAAAACTGATTAATTTATCGCCAGCTTTCACTCGGTCTCCTTGGCTAACATGAGCTGTGAAACCTTTACCTTCAAGATTCACCGTATCCATACCGATGTGCATAAGCATTTCTACACCTTGATCAGATACGATACCTACAGCGTGCTTGGTTGGAAATAGAACCGACACAATGCCGTCTACTGGGGCAAGCAAGTCTCCTTGGCTTGGTTCAATCAGGACACCTTGCCCCATAACTCCTTGAGCAAAGACAGGATCTGTTGCTTGACTAAGTTCTTTCACTTGGCCAGATAAGGGACTTGCAATTTCAACCAAGTCAGCTAAAGGTGCAGATTTTTTTGCTTCTGACAGGGCTTCAGCTTGTGGTGTTTTGACTGCTTCATCTTCTACTTTGGTAAAGAGACCCAAGCGACGGAAGAGCATGGTCAGTACAAATGGAACAGCAATTGCAACTAGCATAATCGCAGCAAAGGCTAACATATATTTTGGTTGGATTGACAAGATACCTGGAAGTCCACCGACTCCGATAGCATTTGCCTTCACATTAAAGCTTACAGACAAAAGACCTGCAATGGAGGAACCCATCATTCCTGCTACAAAAGGATAGATATATTTTACGTTGACCCCAAATAGAGCTGGCTCAGTTACGCCAAGATAAGCAGAAATCGTAGCTGGAAGAGCAATCTGCGCTTCTTTTTCATTATGACGATTCATCCAATAATAAGCAAAAACAGCAGATCCTTGTGCAATATTTGACAGAGCAATCATTGGCCAAAGTCCAGTACCACCTGCATCTGCCACTAACTGCGAATCAATCGCATTGGTCATGTGATGCAAACCTGTAATAACAAAAGGCGCATAGAGAGCTCCAAAGACAGCTCCAAAGAGCCATTTAACAGGACCAGTTAGACCTGCAAGAACAATCGTAGATAACCATTGGCCTAAAGTCCAACCAATTGGCCCCAAAACTGTGTGAGCCAAGATAATCGCCGGCAAGAGAGACAGGAAAGGTACGAAAATCATGGAAACAACTTCTGGAATCCGTTTTCTCCAAAAGATTTCCAAATAAGACAAGGAAAGCCCTGCTAGTAAAGCTGGAATAACCTGAGCTTGGTAGCCTATCCGTTGCACTGTAAAGAATCCAAAATCCCAAACCCAATTTTTAGCAATTTCTGATTGTGGTGTTCCTGCTACTAAATAAGCATTCAAGAGCTGAGGAGACACCAAACAGATCCCCAAAACAATCCCAAGAATCTGGCTAGTCCCCATCTTACGACTCACGGACCAAACAATTCCGACTGGTAGGAATTGGAAAATCGCCTCACCTGGCAACCAAAGGAAATGGTTTACTCCAGCCCAAAACTTTGATACATCCACAATCGTTTTATAAATCGGCTCTCCATCTTTAGTAAACTGAAGTACACCATCAACGACTTTTTGACCAAAAGCTTGAATTTGCACACCTTCTAGGATATTACGGAAGCCAAGAATCAAACCACCAACGATAATCGCTGGAATAATTGGCGTAAAAATCTCAGCTAGCATGGTCATGACGCGCTGAACCGCATTTTGATTGATCTTAGCAGCAGCCTTAGCTGCTTCTTTTGAAACACCTTCAATTCCTGAAACAGCTGTAAAATCATTATAGAATATTGGCACATCATTTCCAATAATAACCTGGAATTGTCCTGCATTAGTAAAGGTCCCTTTGACAGCTCCAATTTCTTCAATCGCTTTTATATCAGCTTTTTTCTCATCAATAAGTACAAAACGCATCCGAGTGGCACAGTGGGTTACTGCAGACACATTTTCCTTACCTCCAATGGCGTCCAATAAGACTTTCGCCTCTTTTTCAAATTTGCCCATTTGATTATTGGCTGGAAAACCAGCACTCTCCTTATATTTATTTGTTAGTTTCCTAACTGCTTTCTAACAAATATTGTAAACGATACCAAAGTTGTATGCAAGATGTCTGTTGAAACATTCCTTGTTTTTTGTTAAAATTTCAGTAGTTGTATGATAAAAACAAAACAAGTAGGTCAATCATGAAAAAATACCAACAATTATTCAAACTAATTGAGCAAGATATTTTGAGCGAGAAATACTCCGTTGGCGAATTTTTACCTAGTGAGAATGAATTAACTCAGATTTATAAAGTCAGCCGTGATACTGTCCGAAAGGCTCTAGAGCAACTTCAAAAAGAAGGATTAATTCAAAAATTTAAGGGACAAGGATCCAAAATCGTCAAACAGGAACACATCAATTTCCCAATCTCCAATCTGACTAGCTACCAGGAACTCGTCCTACAAAATAAACTAGACTCTAAAACCAATGTCATCAGCCTAGAAAAGATAACCGTAGATAAAAAACTTGCCAAGCTAACTGGTTTCCCAGAATATCGCTTGGTTTGGCGAATCATTCGACAAAGAGTTGTTGACCAGGTTGCTTCTGTCCTTGATATTGATTATTTAGATAAAGAGCTTGTTCCTACGATGACGAGAGAAATTGCAGAGCATTCCATCTATCATTTCATTGAAAATGATCTTGGACTTAGCATCGACTATGCTAAAAAGGAAATCACCATTGATCATGCGACCAGTCGAGATAAAATTTTGCTCGATATTGAGAGAGAAAACCATGTCGTTTCCGTCAAATCTCAGGTTTATTTAGCGAACGGGCAGCAATTTCAGTTCACAGACAGCAGACACAAACTTGATAAATTTCGCTTTGTTGATTTTGCCAAAAGACACAACTAAGAAAAAGAGCTGGAAGTTGTAAACTTCCAGCTCTTTCAGATTTATTTATTTAATTTAGGAGATTTAGATGAAAAAATTTTTTTAAAATGTTTTATTTGCTACTTTTGCTTTTGCTTTTTACTACTTATGTTTCTTGAGTGGGGAAAAGTGAAAAGTTTGGGGTGCTATGATTATTTATTGTCATTGGACTGTCCTCTTTTCTTTTAAGATGAATATAGTATAACCAGCAAAGCTTAAGGAAGACTTATAGATTTCTTGAAAAAAGCTTAAATGTTTGAATATCCCTATGTGTTACTTCCATTTATCCAACTCTCTTTCATCAATTCGTTGAATTTCTAGATTATAAACAATCTCAGCCTTAGGGCTACCTTGACTACTTTTTTCAACACCTTTTAGATACCCTTCACGAGAAAAAGCATACATTGCTTCATCTGTTGTCTCGTGGTCTACCCATTTCAATTTTTCAGGTAGAGGTTGTCCACTAATGACACTATTGTGTCTTCTTTTATCATCTCTCAAATTAATAATTTCCGATCCATCATTAATATTGAATTCCAAATCAGTTCCAAATACCATACTATAATCCACAAGAACCTTATCAACAAAACCATCATTTCTGAGATAGATTTTATTTCCATAAGTATCATAAACTACTGGAACTACACGGCCTTGTAAAAAACTTTCTCCTTTTCCTCCACTAATAAAAATCGGTGAAAATTCGATTTTACTGATACCGCTGTAATGCTCTTTTAGGTAGGTTGCGTTTTGTTCTTCATAAAGTTGAAAACCGTGTCAGTAGAGATTATCCACTTTCATTCTGTCCATGAAAAGCTTCGTTCCTATTGCAAGTACAAAAAGGCAAAGCAGAGATAATAAAATAGTTTTTTACTCGTTTCATCATATAAAATACCTTGTCTTTCTATATGCAGTGTATCATAAAAGTTAACTAAATAGAAACTTGAGGATGTTTGCGAAAGTGTACTTGTTTGTTATTCTATTTTGACAATCAAAAACAGACCTTCTTTATCGAAAGTCTGTTTCATTTACACATAAGCAACTATTTAGTAACTTCTTCATCTGCTTCTACTTGTTCAGAAACTTCTACTTTAACCTTGGTGACACGGCCATTTTTTACCTTGTCATTGGTTAAAACCAGTTTCTTATTCTGACTCTCCACCTCAAAGCTGATACGTTCTTTTGGATCTGGAATAGTTCCTACACCAGTCAAGTAGTATCCCGCAATCGTATCCACGTCATCACTTTCGATTTCAACTTCAAAGTATTCATTAAAGTCATTGAGGGTCATAGTTCCTAAGACAATGTATGTATTCTCACCGATTTCATGGACTTCAATTTCGGCCTTGTCGGTCTCATCATCAATCTCACCGACAATCTCCTCTAAGAGATCCTCAAGTGTAACCAAACCAGCCATACCGCCATATTCATCTAAGAGAATTGCCATTTGATTTTGCGTGTTACGCAACTCCTTGAGCAAATCATCGACAAACATAGTCTCCGGTACAAAGAGTGGCTCCTGCAGGATCTTGCGCAGAACGATATTGTCAAAACCATTGATGAATCCTTCATTAAGCAGTCGCTTGGTATGAATCAGGCCGATGACATTGTCCTTATCCCCATCATAGACAGGGATCCGCGAGAAACTCTGTTTGAGAATGCTTTCGATGATTTCCTTGGTATCATCCTGAATGTCTACCATAAAGGCATCAGTACGTGGCACCATTAGTTCACGCGCCATTAGCTCATCCAGCGAGAAAATCCCCTGTAGCATCTCAATCTCATCCGCATCCAAGGTCTCCTCACTCTTGGTCAGCATATACTCAATCTCATCTCGGGTCATCTTTTCATCTGCATCATCAAACTTCATCGGCGTAATGCGACTTAACAGATTAGTTGAGGCCGACAAAAGCCAGACAAAGGGACTGACGAGCTTGCCCAAAAAGATGATAAAAGGAGCTGCTCTAACAGCCAAATCATCCTTTAGATTGAGTGCGATCCGCTTAGGATAAAGCTCACCAAATACAATAGAAACATAGGTCAAAAGGGCCAAAGCTAGAAAAGACGCTATGGCATGCGCTGTTTTAGAATTGCCCATCAAACTTGAAAATACACGACCGAGAGTATCAGCAAAGCTGGCCCCTGATAAGATATTGATGAGGGTAATACCTACCTGAATAGTAGATAAAAAGTTATTGGGATTTTCTAAAACCTGTAAGAGGCGAATGTACTTTATATCACCTTCCTCTGCTTTTTGCTCAACACGCGCCCGATTGAGTGACACCATGGCCATCTCTGCCGCGGAAAAGAAAGCATTTAAAAAGGTTAAAACGACTAATAATAAAAACTGTAACAAAAGGGTCTGACTGCTGGGGTCTTCCATGAGTTTCCTCTCCTAAAAAGTATAATCAACCCTGATTATAACATATTTTTGAGTTTCGTGCACACAGATTTTATAGAAACTTATGTTCTGATTAGGATTCTAGATCTTGTAAAACCTTTTCCAGTCTTGAAATAGCCCCAACTGGTAGGGCAGTCTGAGGATACTTTTGGTTAAAGGCCAACAAAAAGTTTAGCCGAATCTGCATTCTTTCTCGAATCAATTTCTTGTAAGCATTATCAAAATTAGGAAGAGGATAGCCCTCGTATTCAAGATAATCAAAGCCTACTATAGGACCAAAGGGTTTGAAATCTGCTGTCCCATCCACTACCTGCTCAATGACATCTAAAGATACTTCCTTTGAGACAGCCTTCCCCATGTAAGACCCAGTATTTATAATATAACAGGATACTCCCGACTCAAATAAACGACAGAATTTTCGGTAGTCTTCTACCAAAGGATAGACACGAAAAGGATTTGCATAAGGTTCAATCACCAACTCATCATGTAACCCCAAAACATTTTCGGCATTGGAGCGTTTGGTCATCAAAGTACAACCCATCGTGGAGGCCATCAGAGGATCGTGAATTCTGACTAGAGGTGGTAGAGAGTCATCTTTCATAATCCAAAAAATAGCATTGATAGCTTCGTCAATTCGATCCACTCGATTGGGAGTCGAAAAGCGAGACTTGACCGTTCGACCATTTCCATTTCGGATATCTTCAGTAACTAACACCTTTCTCCCATTTTCGTCTAGGGTCACTCCGCAGTTTTGCACAGTGATAAAGAAATCTTGTTCCCTATGTCCAGTCGGATAGTCACTCGTCTTATCAAAATAGGATGGCTCTAAAGCAATAGAAGATCCGTCCTTGATAGAGATAATAAAAGCATCATCATGGAGAACCTTGATGTCATATTTTTGACCATGTTTGGCGTGCGTAAGAGTGGATTTTCCAGAACCAGATAGACCAAAAAATGAAGCAACAAAATCTTTTTTATCATTATTTTGCTTAAAAATTTTCAGACCACCGTGACAAGCTACGTAGCCATTTCTAGCAGCAGTTGCCCAGGCCAAAGTCAGAGTGGCTTTTTTCAATTCTCCAAAATAATTTAAACCTAAAATAACTGCACAGTTGTGATTAGTATCAAAGTAGACAAGACCATCTGGATATTCTGGATGCTTCCACTTGGGATCAAAAAAGACAAAGATATCATTTTCCTCATATTTTTTTGAAACTCTCAGACGGTTCTTAAATTCTTCATCTAAAATTTGGAAATTTAGTAGCCATGAATAGAGATTGTTTATTTCTTCTTTAGGAACCATGAGGTGGGCACAGACCATAAAGTCTTCATCCAGCCCAACAACTGCATCTGCTTTGTAAAAATCTCTATGATGAGCTTGGTAAATAGCACTACGAACTAGAAAAAGTAAGGTTTCATCTTCTTGGCTATCTCTACCATAAATCCTTCTAGCCTTTGCCGTTCGACCAACGACTGCTCCTGAATTCGTCAGTAAAACCCGCGCATAAGAAGGGAGCCCTAACTCCTTTGTATGAATCACAGGCATATCTAAGACCACTGTTCCAGCCGCTGCTGAAGCTAACTGGTAGGCCTCTTCTACCGTTTTGATAGACTGAACCTGATTCTCATAAAAGGCTGTTTCCACGATAGTCTTCAGAGGAGAAAAGTAAGAAGAATTTTTCCTTATTTCTTGTGGGGAAAATTTACGACGTGTTACCATGACCATACCTCCTTTATCTTATTATTACTATTTTAGCATAAATATACTTTTTTATGTTATAAAAATTCAAATAAAAAATAGGAGAAAGATTCCTTTCTCCTATTTTTTTATAATTCCAAATTCTTCATTCTTCTTGATCTCCTGAGCTTCTTTATGATTGTCATAAAGGTTAGCTAGGAATTTTACAATTTCTTTGATGATGGAATAGGTCGGAATAGCCACAATCATTCCGATAATACCGTAGATGTTACTGGATAAGAGCAAGAGAACCATGATAGTAATCGGATGGACTTTCATAACCCCTCCTACAATCCGAGGGTAGAGGATATTCCCATCAATCTGCTGAACAATCAGCATATAAATGACAGCTATCAACATCCGCTTTGGATCTGTAAAGGCATGACTGATGATCATTGGGATCAAACCGATACTTGGTCCAACATAAGGAATCAAATTAGCCAAGCTAGAGAAAATGGCAAATACTAAAGCATATTTAATTCCGATAGTACTATAACCGATATAAGCCAGGCAACCAATAATTACTGCATCAATAGAAATTCCGCTGATATATCGTGAAACTGTTGCATTTAGATTCTTCAGCAAGGAAGAAATATTGAGCTTATCTCGCTTTAGAATACTGCGTTCCAGCATTGGCAGAAGCTTATGACCATCCAGTAAGAAATAAACAAGGAAAATTGGAGTCATAATGATAATAAAGATAGTATTGATTACGGCTGATACCACACTGCCCAGACTGTTAGTTACCCCGTTTAGAATATTTCGCAGAATATCAATATAAGATAGATTCAGCTGTTGCAGGGTAGATTGTATATTGAGATTTTTGAATACAGGATTTTGAGCTAAGTCATTGACCCAGCTATAGACATAGCTATAGAGATTTTGGCTCGAATTAATCAAACTAGTCAGCTGAGTGACTAAGATAGGTAGGAGGTAGATAACTGCTAAAACAATCGACCCAAATAAAATTGTCAATGTCAGCAGGACACCTAAGACACGGTTTAATTTCAGGTATTTTTCCAAAAAGATCACTAAAGGGTTGGCAATATAATATAAAAAACCTGCTATTAAAAAAGGTATTAAAATGGTATTTACAACACTGATCACTGGAGTAATCAAATCCCCCATCATTCTCCACAGGAAAAAGACAAGTGTTGCTAGTAAAACTTCCACTGTCCAAAAAAATAACTTACTCTTATGAAACATTCTTTTCCTCCTATCAGTTATTTTACCATAAATTTTGTTATAATAGAGGGGATTTAATGAAAGAAAGAATAAAAATGGAAAAGATTATCGAGCTGGAAAATGTAAGCTTGGCAAAACAAGGCCAAACCATCTTAAAAAATCTCAACTGGCAGGTGAATAAGGGTGAACATTGGGCCATCCTCGGTCTTAACGGATCAGGAAAGTCAACCCTCTTACGCCTACTCATGGCCGAGCATTGGAAGACCCAAGGAAAGGTGACAGTCCTTGGTACGGAATTTGGTGCCGGTGATATCCCTCAGTTACGAACTAAGATTGGAGTAGTCGGCTCCTTCATTGCAGAGCGCCTGCCCAGTCATCTCATTGCTGAAGAAATCGTCTTAACAGGTAAGTATAAAAGCAGTATTCTCTATGCTGCTTATGGACAAACCGAGCTGGATCAGGCTAGGGAAATGCTGGCTTCCATTGGCGGGCAGGACTTAATTGGCCGGAGCTACGCCAGTCTGTCTCAAGGCGAGAAGCAGCTCTTGCTGATTGCCCGCAGTCTTATGGAAGAGCCAGAACTACTTATCTTGGATGAAGCAACCAGTGGACTAGATCTCTTTGCCCGCGAGCGCCTGCTAAATCAAATCAAAAAGATTACACAAATGGACCAAGCACCAACTATCCTTTATGTCACCCACCATGTAGAGGAAATTATATCCGCTTTAGACCATGTCCTACTCCTGAAAGAAGGCGAAATTATAGCCCAAGGTCCAAAAGAAGATATCCTCCAAAAAGAGGTCATGGACCGCTTTTATCCTCAGCCAGTCGAGCTGATTGAATTGGGAGAAGGTCGTTATTTCATCAAAGCAGAAGGCAACTTCTTATGAGGCAGTTTTTAAATATCATTTTCAATCTGGGCTATTTCCTGATTCTAACCATGACTGCGATTGCCTTGCTTTTCCTGTCTGGGCAAATTCTGCTGTCCCACACATACATCCCTTTAAGGATTGCTGAAGGAGTCCAATTCGTCAGTAATCCTTGGTATTTTTACCCTATCCTCCTGCTCTTTCTCTTCAGTCTATTTTTTATTCGCCCCCTGCTGGAAAAGGTTCAGACCAAGCATCTTTTTTGGATTCTGTCTTCCATCTTTATAGCAACAGCGATTTTTCTGATAACGGCCTACGATGGTCGGATCAGAGCTGATGCCAAGCACGTTTTCAATGCAGCGCTAGCCTTTAATCGAGGAGATTACAGCTCACTGACAACCGTTGGAAGCTACATGTACCGCAATCCCCATCAGCTAGGGCTGATGACTCTGGAGCGACTTTATGCTTTTATTTCTCCAACGACTCAGTTTGCCTTTAGCATGAATGTCGTCTGGACTCTACTTAGTCATTTCTTGATTTACAAGATTACTTCCCTTCTCAATGCCAGAGAAATAATCCAGAAATACACGATTCTGCTGACATTTCTCTTTCTACCACAGCTCTTTTTCGTTCTCTTTGTCTACGGTACCATTCCTGGGCTCTTCTTCTGTCTGCTCAGTCTCTATGCTTTTATCAAGCTGGATCAGAAAGGAAACCTGCTCTATGCCTTGCTGGGAGCTGCTAGCATCAGCCTGGCCTGCCTCCTGCGCAACAACTACATCATTTTTGCAATTATGCTGATTGGAGTCTGCTTCTTTTCCATCTTTTATAAATGGTCTTGGAAGAAACCGTTAACTATCGTCCTGATTGTAGCTGGCATCGTCCTTTCAAACAAGGGTCTGACAGCTTACTATGAACAGCTTATTGGGGGCAAGATTGGTGTCGGCACACCAAAAATCGCCTATATTACTATGGGCCTACGAGATGATCCTAATCGTCAGACCTTGGGAGGCTGGTATGATGCATACAATACCAAGATTCTTAAGCGCAACAAGTACAATGAAAATTTGGCTACAGAAATGGCCACTCGGGATTTGAAAAATATTTTGATTCACTTCAGCAAGCATCCTGCTTATGCGCTGAAATTTTTCTACGAGAAGGTCAAGTCTACCTGGACTGAACCAACGTTTCAGTCTATTTGGACTGGGCCTCAGATTGAGCGCCAGCAATATATGAAACCAACTGTCCTGCGTAGCATTTATGAGGAAAGAAGTGGCTATCAGATTGTTAATTTCCTGCTCTTGACCCTGCTAGCCAGTATCTATCTGCTGTCTTGTTTCTTTGTCTTGCGTAATTTTTTCGTCGCCGAGAAAAAACTGACTCCTTTTGACCTCTATCCCTTCATCTTTCTCTTGGGGGGTGGTCTCTTCCACTTCTTCTGGGAAACCAAGAGCCAGTATGTCTATATCTATGTCCTCCTTCTCATCCCTTCCGCCGCTCAATCCTTAGTCGACCTGAGCGATTGGTGGAAGAACAAAGGAAAAGAGAAATCAATAGACCAGCTTGAAAAAGACCTATAAAACTTGAACACTTGATAAGAATTTCTTATAATTTTATAGGAATATTAAGTGAAAGAAAGTTGGATTTTTAAAACAGTAAATCACGAAGATTTACTGTTTTTTCTTGCTCATTTTCCAAATGAAATCGTCAGCAAATTAAAAAGGCACTTGACCAAACGCTTCTTGAGGCGTTTAGCCAAGCACTTCTCTCAATTTCTCAATCATGACTAAGAAAGGCGGGTTGTTAATCTGATTGATGGTCTTGTAGAGGGCAACAGTGAAGTCCTGCTGAGACAGCTGACTGACGAAGTCTAGCACCGCATTTTTCTCAACTTCGCCACCTTCATGCCCATAGTAAATCATGATGGCTACTCGGCCACCTTTTTCCAAGCCTCGGCAGACCTTTTCCAAAGCTTCTAGCGTCGTAGCGGGTCGGGTAATGACTGACTTGTCCGCCGAAGGCAGGTAGCCAAGATTAAAAATAGCGGCCTTGAAATGGTCCGTGTATTGGTCCAAAGTCTCATGGCCAGCTAAGATTAGCTGAACATTGTCTAAGCCAGCTTCTGCTAGGCGCTGGCGTGTCTTTTCCAAGGCCTGCTCCTGAATGTCAAAAGCGTAGACTTGCTTGGCCAACTTAGCCAGAAAGAGGGTGTCATGTCCATTCCCCATAGTAGCATCCACCACGGTATCTTCCTTGGTCACGACTTCTGCCAAAAAGGTATGGGCCATCTGTAAGGGTCTTAACATACGAATTTCTGCTCCTTTGCTTTACAACCTTGCCTGCTGCCACGGCGACGCATTTCTGCCTCGATGGCATTGAGCACTTCCCATTTATTAAGGCTCCACATAGGGCCAATCAGCATATCTCGCGGAGCATCGCCTGTGATACGGTGGATGACGATATGCTCGGGGATAATCTCCAGCTGGTCGCAGATGATAGAGATATACTCCTCTTGACTGAGCAACTGCAATCGTCCCTCATGATAATCCCGCTGCATGCGGGTATTGGTCATCAAGTGAAGCAAGTGGAGCTTGATTCCCTGAATATCATTATCCGTCACACAGCGGCGGACATTTTCCAGCATCATCTCATGGGTCTCACCCGGAAGGCCGTTAATCAAGTGAGAGACAATCTCCGCCTTGGGAGCTAGCTTGCGGACTCGCTGGACCGTCTCCACATAGAGCTCATAAGAATGTGCACGATTGATGAGGTCTGAGGTCTCCTCATAGGTAGTCTGAAGCCCTAGTTCCACAGTCACATGCATACGCTCAGACAGGTCAGCCAAGTAGGCAATGGTCTCATCAGGCAAACAGTCGGGCCGAGTCCCGATATTGAGTCCAACGACACCTGGCTCGTTAATGGCCTGTTCATAGCGCTCGCGGATTACTTCAAGCTTCTCATGAGTATTGGTGAAGTTTTGGAAATAGACCAGATACTTGCGAACATCAGGCCACTTGCGGTGCATGAAGTCAATTTCCTTATAAAACTGCTCGCGAATGGGTGCATCTGGTGCCACAATAGCATCGCCAGAGCCCGAAACGGTACAGAAGGTACAACCTCCATGCGCTACCGTACCATCCCGATTGGGACAGTCAAAGCCCGCATCAATGGGCACTTTAAAGGTCTTCTCTCCAAAAAGTTTGCGATAATAATCATTCAAAGAATTGTAAGATTTCATACCTCTCATTCTACCACAAAAAAGAGTTTAGAAACAAAAATTCCCTCCTTCACAAGGAAAGAAGGAAATCACCGCTCCCACTGATAACGCTTGAGATCCACACAGCCATTGGCCTTCAAGTCCACTCCTTCCGCCCAGAGCAAGTGTCTCTGATCTTCCCAGCCAGGTGCGAGGCGCCCTGCTGCATTGACTACCCGGTGGCAAGGATGCTTGCTACCATAAAGTTCCGACTGACTGAGAATCTTTCCCACCAAGCGGGCATTTTTAGGCCGCCCAATCAAACGGGCAATCTGGCCATAGGTCGCTACGTGCCCAAATGGAATGGTATCAACAAGAGCTAAAACAGCATTTATGAGTTCTTGATTCAAATTGGACATGCTAACCTCCTAATCTAGTTTGCTCCTATCTTAAAGAAAGTGACTTTCTTTGTCAAGACAAAAAGGCTGGCAAAGCCAACCTTCCTCATCTCTATTTATTTCTGCTTTCCCTTGAAACGCCACTGAAAGCGTAGCTTGTCATAAAAGGGAAATTCGATATTGAGAATGGCAAAGCCCATCAAGGCTCCTCCGATTACATCTGTCGGATAGTGCACGCCCAGATAGACTCTGGAAGCCATAACAGTGAAAATATAGAGTAAGAGCAAAGCTTGTACCAAGCGCTTAATATGCTGGTTCTGAACCCGTTGTTGGACAATAATAATCAAGGTCCCAAGCACAATGGCTGTCGCCATAGAATGTCCGCTCGGGAAAGAATAACCTCCCTCTTCAACTAAATGTGTGATAGAAGGCCTGCTTCTTTGGTAAACAAATTTGATCAACTTGATTAAAATTCCATGTAAGACCAGATTTCCTGCTAGTAAAGCAGCTTCTAATTTCCATTTTTTATACAGGAAAAATAGGACAAGGGCAGAAACCCAAATGATAATCCCCAATGGATCAATCACACTGGTTACAAGCTTAAAAAAAGTTGTCAAAGCTACAGGTAAATCTCCACGCAACCAGGCCTGAATCGGGGTATCAAAATTAGTCAGCTGGTCAGGATAAAATTTGACCATATAACCGAGTATAACGAAAAGTAAAAGGGCAAAAGTGCCCTTTGTTAGATAAGATTGTTTATTTTTCATAGCGTTTTAGAACAGGCTGTAAAAGTGTGTAAATTAGCCAAAAGACAACAGCCCAGATCACTCCTTCTAATAGATTAAAAGGGACAATCATAGTCAGCAGATACTTGGACATACCATATGTTTTATTAATATCAAAATTAGCAAATCTCGCAAAGAGTGGAACTGCATAAATGATATTTAAAACGATCATAGTGACGGTTAGACCAAGCGTTGCCACCAGAGAGGCCTTCACATAGTCAGACAAGCTCTTCCTCTTTTTCCATAAGAGTGCAAAAGCAGAAACAAATACAGTTACCGCCAATATATTCATGGGGAGACCGATAAGAGTGCCTATACCATGATTATTCAAAGCTAGCTTTAAGGCCGAGCGAATTAAGAGTACAGCCATTGAGCTTTTGAAATCCAAGACCACCAAAGCCAGTAAAATCGGAATAATTGAAAAATCCAACTTTAAGAACTCGGTTATCAAAGGAATCTCATAAAGCATGAGTAGAAATGAAAGTGCAGATAAAACTGCTACAATCGCCAATTTACGAGTATTTGTCATCACAGGTTCCTCCAATTTATAAAAATTAGAGAAGCTGGAAAGGCTACCGAAAAAAGCTTGTCAGCTAATGATTATTTAGTATAAGGCTCAGCCCTTAAATAAAGATTAAATGGCAAAATAAATTCAATGCCCTTCGTCTTCTCCCATCCAGACTATACTGTCGGTTGTGGAATCTCACCACATCAGCTTGCGCTCGCGGACTTGATTTGGCATTGAGAAAAAAACATTTCCAATCCAAAAATTACCGCCGGTCGGGAATTACACCCTGCCCTGAAGACTCTTTTATGATACCAAAAAGAACCTGCAATAGCAAGTTCCTTGTTTGATGTAATACAAATTATTTCAGCTTATCCGCTTCATACTCATGTACCAGTTCAAGGCCAACAAAATTCTGCTGGCGCAGGGCCTCGTAAACAATCATACAAACTGTATTTGAAACATTAAGGCTTCTGACATGCTGATCATTCATGGGAATACGCAGAGCTTTTTCAGGGTGCTGGCGCATGAATTCTTCCGGCAGTCCTTTGTCCTCACGGCCAAACATAAAATAATGTTTGCCTTCCTTGGAAAAATCCTCTTCAGAATAGACCTTTTCAGCAAACTTTGAAATCAAGTAAAGCTGGCCATCCATTTTTTCCATAAAGTCTTCCAAACTCTCATAATAACTAATATCCAGCTTATCCCAATAATCCAGACCAGCTCGCTTCATCTTACGATCATCAATAGGGAAGCCCATAGGCTTAATAATATGCAAGGGAGCATTTGTTGCTGCACAAGTCCGAGCTATATTCCCAGTATTTTGTGGGATTTGAGGTTCAAATAGTACAATGTGATTTTCTAGCATCTTTCTCTTTTCCTAGTCGTCATTTGTATAAAAAAATAGCCACACTGCCCGGAGTCAAGCTCAGCAAACAGCGTGGTTAAAGCTTCATTAACTTACATCACAACAGGTTTGAGGTAAATCAATGATAGCACTTTTCTAGTATATCATTTTCCTTTGACATGTCAACTTAAAGAGCTTGAAAATGAACGATTTTTTTATTTTTTCCAAATTATATAAAAAGAGAGCTTTAATTTCTCGAACAAATGGAGGAGCAACTGGAAAAAATCCTCTCTAATTTCTTGGTAAAACCACTACATTGAAGCAAAGAGATGAAATTTGTTACAAAATAGAGTATGATAGATACATATCTCGGAGGTATAAGATGAAGATTATTCTTGTTGGTGGTGGTAAAGTCGGAAGCGCCCTTTGTCGCTCGCTTGTTGCTGAGAATCATGATGTGGTTCTTATCGAGCAGGATGAGGCTGTTCTCAACCACTTGACCAAACGTTACGATATTATTGGTATTCTAGGAAATGGAGCCAACTTTAAAGTTTTAGAGCAAGCAAATATTGAATCTTGCGATATTTTTATCTCTATGACTGAACACGACGAAGTCAATATGGTTTCCGCAGTTTTAGCAAAGAAAATGGGAGCTAAAGAAACTGTTGTCCGCGTCCGCAATCCTGAGTATTCTAATCCTTTCTTTAAGGAAAAAAACATTCTTGGCTTCTCTTTGGTTGTCAACCCTGAACAATTGGCTGCACGTTCGATTGCTAATATCATTGATTTCCCGAACGCTTTATCGGTAGAGCATTTTGCCAATGGACGGGTTGCTCTGATGGAATTCAAGGTAAAGGAAAATAGCCCCTTGTGTCAGACGACTATTTCTGACTTCCGGAAACAATATGGAAATGTCATTATCTGCGCTATTGAACGGAATAATGAACTGACTATTCCTGATGGAGATGTCAGCATCCAGGCAAACGATAAGATATATATGACCGGAAACCGCTCAGAAATTATGGCTTTCCACCATTACATCCGCCCACGAGTTATCAAAAGCTTGCTGATTATCGGGGCGGGTAAGATTGCTTACTATCTTTTAAACATTCTGAAAGATAGTAAAATTGATCTTAAAGTCTTAGAAATTAATCGTCAAAGAGCTGAATGGTTCAGCCAGGAATTTCCTGATATTTACGTTGTTCATGGTGATGGTACTGCCAAAGATATCCTTTTAGAAGAAAGTGCACCAAATTATGATGCAGTTGCCACTCTTACAGGAGTGGATGAAGAAAACATCATTGCATCTATGTTCCTAAACAGTATCGGTGTTCAAAAAAATATTACAAAAATCAATCGAACTAGCCTGCTAGAAATTATTGATAGTCAAGATTTTGCTAGTATCGTTACACCAAAAGGAATTGCTGTAGATACCATTATGCACTTTATCCGCGGTCGCTATAATGCACAATTCTCTAGCTTAGAAGCTTTGCACCATGTTGCAAACGGTCGCATTGAAACTCTGCAATTCCAGATTAAAGAAGAGAATAAGATGACAAATCGACCTTTGTCTCAGCTGAAACTGAAAAAAGGAGTTCTTTTGGCAGCTATCATCCGTCAAGGAAAAGCCATTTTCCCAACTGGTGACGATCAAATTAAGGCTGGAGACAAAATTCTTGTCACAACCTTATTGCAAAACATCACCAAAATTTATGACTTGTTAGAGGAGTAATCAGATGAATAAATCCATGATTCGTTATCTTCTCTCTAAGTTGTTACTGATTGAGGCCTGCCTTCTTTTAGTGCCAGTTGTCATAGCTGTCATCTATCAGGAGCCAGCTAAAGTCTTTCTATCCTTGGGTCTTACAATTGGTATTTTACTAATTTTAGGTGGAGTTGGTATTTTCTTTAAACCCAAAGACGCTCACATCTACGCTAAGGAAGGCGTCTTGATTGTTGCACTCTGTTGGATTCTTTGGTCCTTCTTCGGGGCTCTACCTTTTGTCTTTTCTGGACAAATTCCAAATATTATAGACGCTTTCTTTGAAGTCAGCTCAGGATTTACTACAACTGGTGCCACTATTCTCAACGATGTTGGTGTCCTCTCCCACTCTCTGCTTTTCTGGCGCAGTTTTACCCACTTAATTGGTGGTATGGGAGTGTTAGTATTTGCCTTAGCTATTATGGATAATGCCAAGAACGGTCACTTGGAAGTCATGAAGGCTGAAGTGCCAGGTCCTGTCTTTGGCAAGGTCGTCTCCAAACTTAAAGACACTGCCCAAATTCTCTACATCATCTACTTGGCCCTTTTTGCCATCTTTACTCTTCTTTATTTCCTAGCAGGAATGCCATTATTTGACAGCTTCATTATTGGTATGGGAACAGCTGGTACAGGTGGTTTTACCGTTTATAATGACGGAATTGCCCACTACAATAGTCCACTGATTACCTATCTGGTTAGCTTTGGAGTCTTGACTTTTGGGGTCAACTTTAACCTTTACTATTTCTTCCTGATCAGAAAATTCAAAGCTTTCTTTGCGGATGAAGAGCTAAAAGGGTATTTGACAATCGTTGGGGTTTCCACTCTCCTCATTACCTTCAATATTCTCCATATTTTCCACGGGAATATTGCTGACAGCTTGGAAATGTCATTCTTCCAAGTCTCCAATACCATCACTACAACAGGTTTTGGTTTTGGAAACACTGTTGATTGGCCTCTCTTTTCACAGTTTATCCTCTTGCTTTTAATGTGTATCGGAGGGTCTGCAGGTTCTACCGCCGGAGGATTTAAAGTCATTCGTTGTATGATTTTGGCGAGGATTGCAAAAAATCAGATTCTATCAACCCTTTCTCCAAACCGGGTATTGACCTTACATGTCAACGGAAATGTACTAGATAAAGATACCCAGCACAAGGTCTTAAAGTACATGGTTGTCTATATGATGATTATTGCGGCACTTATTTTTATTGTGAGCTTTGATAATAATAACTTTATGACCGTTGTCAGTGGAGTACTAAGCTGTTTTAATAACATCGGGCCGATGATCGGAACAACTGAGAGCTTTTCTATTTTCAGTCCCCTTTCTAAATTTCTCTTGTCCTTGGCTATGATTACTGGACGCCTGGAAATCTATCCAATGCTCCTGCTCTTCCTACCCAAAACTTGGTCTAGAAGATAGGACTCATTCAGGGAATACCGGTCTATCAAAAAAGTCTTACTAAATAATGTTAGCTCTCTCATTTCTATAGTGGATCAACAACTATAGGCATGAGAGAGCTTTTTAATTACAAAGAATAGGCCTGGTAAAACTATAATAAAAATAAACAAATTCTCCATCATCAAAAAGTTACCTATAGGATCTAGACGAAGCTCTTACTCAAGAAAGGTTTCCCAACTTAGTCTATAAAAAACAGAGAGGCTGGCGCCCTATGCCCAGCCTCTCTGTGTGACTTGTTTTTTTGCATTATGAAGTGCCTTGGATTTACTCTTCCCTCTTATTCATCTCCTTCAATCTCTTCTCTTTGATCCTCATAAAATATTACTTTCCCATCTTTGACTTTAAAGGAATAGTTTAGAGACGTATCCGATTCACTCTTATAACTGTAATATGTTAATCTATAGTTTCCATCAGGAAGGTCTTTGGCATCAATCTTTTTAGCTGCGTCTTTTAAATCTTGCTCCTTGATGGATGCTACATCATCTAAAAATATGGTCATTTCGACCAACTCTTGATCAATCAAGGTTTGAAAAGGGATTTGATAGTGGCCTGCAAAATCTTTTTTCCCTTCCTTGATGTTCTGGGAGACAAGGGCATTTAGCATTTCCTCTTTACTATCACCATACACATTGGATTGAATGCTAAAAAATTTAATAGGAAGGCCGATAGACTGCTTCATTAATTTGTTTTCAATTTTTTCCTCTATTTTTTTAACAGATTTCTGTTCTACAAACACATACTCATAATATGGAAGGGAGGGACTATTTGACCCTCCATCATGATAACTTGTATTTTGTTCCAAAGTCACCGTCTGACCATCATAGGTTTTTTCAGAGTAGGTATAATTCACATTATAAGTAGGAATTTCTAAAGGGGTCCAATCCAAATGATTGATAGTGACTTTCCCATGAAGGCCAACCTTCTCACATTCTCTAGTAACTATTTCTTTGGCTCTTCGATAATCGCTAGGCATCATAATCTTGCAACTGGTCAAAAGTACAGCTGATACCAGCAAAGCAAGCAAAAGTATAGGACAATCTATTTTATTTTTCATCTTATTTCCTCCAATAAGATACGATTTAGGAGATAAAAATTGATAACAATAAAAAAATATATAATCTATATTGATGTTTTGAAGTTCTATGAAAACAAACCTATTTCTTATTCCTTTTTCTCCATTATTTAAAGGAAGGTCAGAATAGAGAGCCTTTCGATTAGAGATAAAGAACTATACGTATCTAGTGAGACTGTTTTCTTGTATCGTTTCTTTTCAGGCTAAAATGGTCTGGTACGGGATCTTCTCCCGGCTGAGACCAAGGATGGCAACGAAAAATCCGCGCCAAACCCATCAGGACACCTTTGGCTCCATGCTTCTGAATAGCCTCAATCATATAATTAGAGCAGGTGGGCCGAAAACGACAGGAAGGTGGAAATGCAGGTGAAATAAAACGTTGGTAAAAGCGAACTGGAGCGATTAAAAGCTTTTTAATCATTTTCCAGCCTTTGTAATAGCCAAATTATGAAGCTGGCTTATTTCTTTTTTATTGAGGCGTCTAGATTCACCTGGTCGAAGTCCTGTCAGATCCAAATGTCCGAAGCGCGTCCGAGACAGCTTATCTACCTCTAAGCCGACCGCTTGGAACATCTTTTTCACTTGATGATTCCGACCCTCATGGATGGTCAGCTGAACAACAGACCGATTTTTGACAGGATCGACTTTTATGATTTCATAAACTGCCGGTTTGGTCTTTTTACCATCAATTTCTACACCACGAGTCAATGGGAGAAGATTTTCTTTGTTGGCGATTCCTTTTACACGAGCGACATAAACCTTGTCAATCTCATTACGTGGATGAATCATCTCATCTGTAAAATCGCCATCATTAGTCAGGATAAGAAGTCCAGAAGTATCCCAGTCTAGACGACCAACCGGATAAATCCGTTCTTTGACTTGAGGCAACAAGTCTACCACCGTTTTACGTCCCTTGTCATCTGTCACACTAGAAATGACTCCACGAGGCTTATTTAACAGGTAGTAGACCTTTTCCTCATTATAGATAGGCTGCCCTTCTACTTCGACTTTGTCACCTGTTTTAACCAAGGTTGCCAGTTCTCGAACCACCTGGCCATTGATTGTCACAAGGCCTTGCTTAATCAGCTCTTCTGCTTTCCGGCGACTAGCCACTCCTGCATGGGCAATATATTTATTAATTCTCATCTTTCATCCTTTCACAAGATACACAGTTCAGCCATTTTATTCTAACTCTGATTCGGTCGCTTGACCAAATAATTGGCTTTCTTCTGCTACCAATTCTGTATCTGTCACGACTGGTAATTCGTCCAAATGGTTGATTCCCATGTAATCTAAGAAATAATCTGTTGTCACATAAAGGTTAGGACGACCAAGGACCTCCTTTTTACCATCTTCTCGAACCAGCTCAAATGCCAATAACTTAGCAAGCGCCCCGCTAGAATTAACCCCACGGATATCATCAATCTCTACTCGAGTGATTGGCTGTTTATAAGCAATAATTGACAGAGTTTCTAAAGCAGCGCGTGACAGACTCTGATTGATCGGCGATTTAGAATAAGCACGCAGGAGTTCTGCAAAAGCTTGTTTGGTAACTAATTTATAAGTGTTAGACGTTTCAAGTAAAGCCAGACTACAGTCAGCATCGGCTTCGTACTTAGCTGCCAATTTTTCTAAACTTTGGCTAACTCCCGTAGGAGGAATGGACAGGATTTCAGCAATCTGCCGAACTTTCAAGCCGTCTTCCCCTGCCACAAAAAGAAGCGCTTCTATTTCTGATAACTTACTCATGTTTACTTCCTAATTAGATAGATACTTCCAAAATTTTCTTCTTGGAGCAATTGAATCTCCTGTACTTTCACTAATTCCAAGGTTGCTAAAAAGAGAGTGATGACCTCGTTCATGTCCTTGGTCTCAGTAAATAACTCCTGTAAGGCCAATTTTTTTTGACTCTTACAGCGTTCCAAGACCACATCCATCATGTCTTCAATCTTATATTCATCTTTGACAATGGTAGTATGACTATGACGAAATTCTTCTCTTTTTTTAGCTAATAAGCCAGAAAAGGCCAAAAACAAATCAATGGCTGAGCGGTCATGCACCAACTCAGCATCTTCATAAACTAATTCAATCTTAGGCTTAGAATAATATTGAGCCCGCTCTTCGTGCTGCTCCGCCATTTTCTCACCGAGAAGTTTAAATTTACGATACTCCTCAATTTGACTCAACAGGTCATGTTCTAAATCTTCCTCTAAGTCAGCATCATCCACTACTTTAGGTAGAAGTTTGCGACTTTTAATAAGCATAAGCTGACTAGCCATGACCATATATTCCCCAGCCACCTCCAGGCGCATGGCCTGCAAGGTCGCAACATAGGCTAAATATTGTTCAATAACCTCTGTAATTGGAACATCATAAATATCCATCTGGTACTTGGAAACTAAATGGAGTAGCAAATCCAGGGGTCCCTCAAAATCTTTAATTTTTATATCCATTATCTATATTTTTCTAATGTAGTAATACTTTTCAACCCTAGATCACGAGCGATATCATGCAGGCTTCGATTATCTTTCAACTGTCGCAAAATATATTGTTCTCTCAAACTCTGAGCAGACAAACCTGCCTGCCCTTTTTCTGATAAAAATGCCTCTAGTTGACGAAAGGCCCACTGTCTCGAATAAGGTTTTCCTTTTTTTTCAAATAAATAGGTCCCTGAAGCCATCCTACTTAATTCTTCTGTCAATTTGGAAGAAAGTTGGACAATCCTCTTTTGACCCGCTTTCTCAACACTTAAAATCTGAAAATCAAACTGGATATCCGTGACTTTTATAGGCAAAATTTCACTCGGCAAAAGACCATTTTCTAAAATCAGAAGGGCAATTAAACGCCCCTGAGGAACTTGACTCTCCTGCCAAAAAACTGATAAATCAAGGAGCGAACCTTGTGAAGAGCTTTCTTTCTGATCCTTGGGAATACTTAGTTTGTAGTAATGTTCTATATATTTCTTATTATAGAGAAAATACAAAAATTGGTTAACTGCTGATAATTTCCGTTTTTGCACAGAAAGCTTTAAAGGCTGCAAAGAAGACTGATAGAGGCGCAGACTAGTATCATTTATTGTTCCAACTTGTTCAAGGAATTGTTCTAAATCGTAGGTATAAGCAAGCCTGGAATTTTTAGATAACTGTTTTTGCTGTATAAACTGGTCGATTGCTTCTTTCATTTAGCTTTCATCTCATATCTGCTTGAAAAATCATGCAAAAGGGCATTAACTGCTTTGAGAATCGACTTTCTCGTGATAATTCCATGAAAATGCTGATCTTCTCCTACCACAGGCAAGAAGGACTCATCTATCAATTTATGCAAGACTTCTGAAATCGTGTAATCAACTCCTACAGTTAAGCCATTTGTTTTAGTCATGTGAACGATGTCCATCGCCATAAATTCTTCTTCTGGAAGATCATGCTGCATCCGATAAGCCATGATATCTGTCAGAGAAATAGTCCCGACAAATTTCTTTTCATCCGTCACAACTGGAATTCGCGAATAGGTCATCTGACTCAACAACAAAATAGCGTGATCAACATTGTGACTGTCTACCAACACTGCTAAATTTTCAGCAGGTGTCAGAAAAGCACCTTCTTGTTTCACAAGATATTCTTCAAATGCCTGGGCTATCATCTAGCAAACTCCTTTGACAAACTTGGGTATAGTTGATGCTGACGAGTGAAATAATCCACTTTGAAACGATCTTCTTCAATTTCAACCTTAGCATAAAGACGCTCCGTAATCAAACCGCGTGGCTGACTGATAGACCCTGGATTTAAAAATAGAGTCTTCCCTTCCATCCAAGCATCCGGAATATGTAGGTGGCCATAAAGACAAATGTCCGCATTTTCTTCTTGGGCCCACAAATCTAGCTTTTGAAAAGAAAAGTTGATTTGGAATAAATGACCGTGAGCTTGTGCTATACGAGTCCCATTCAAATCTGTCACTAGTCGATCCGGATAGCCATCATAAAAGTCCATATTGCCAGCAACAACATGAATCCCCTCCCACACAGGATCATCACTTGGCAATTCAGAGTCACCATTGTGGAAAATGCCGTCTACCTTACCTAAGTAATAATTTTTTATCTCCTCAACAATTGCTCGATCACCGTGAGAGTCACTCATTACAATGATTGTTTGCTTTGCCATGCTGGAAATACCTCCATTAACTTTTTCACCGCCTGAGCACGATGAGATTGCTCATTCTTCTCTTCTACTGTTAGCTCAGCTGATGTCTTGCCTGTTTCACCAACCAAAAAGAGAGGATCATAACCAAAGCCATTTTCTCCCTTTGGTTCAAAATTGATATAACCAGGCCAATCAGCCTCGACTACTAAACTTTCTTTTTCGGGACTAGCCACGACCAGTGTTGTATGAAAATGAGCTGCACGATCCTTTAATTCAAAGACCATTGCTAACTCATGCAAAAGCTTGATATTATTCTCCGTATCGGTTGCACCTACTCCAGCAAAACGAGCGGACCAGACTCCAGGAAGTCCTCCAAGAATATCAACTTGTAAACCCGAATCATCAGCCAAAACCATTTTCCCAGTTAGCTGGCTAATGGTTTCTGCCTTGAGCCGGGCATTTTCTTCAAAGGTCATTCCTGTTTCAGCCACTTCTGGCAAGTCGGGGTAGTCATTGAGATTCTCAACCTTGTAGCCCAATTTTCCAAATAACTTTCGAAACTCTTTCGTTTTGCCTTCATTTCGAGTAGCGATTAAAAGAGTATCCTTGACTTCTTTAGCTCCCAAAAAATCAGTCAATGAAACTCCGCCTTGAGGTATATAGACATACAAAAGTTGGCCTGACTCCACTACAAGTAAAGCCCCTTGACGCTGGATCAGTTCTAACTTTCTTTTAGCCTCTTCATTGATAAGGTCTACTAAAAAGACCAATAAGCGATATGCAGAATGGTAACGTAAAATCGTCACTTCAATTGGGAAATTATGTCCATCCTTATTCAGAGCTACTTGCAAATCTTCTAAAATTTTGCAAGCCTCAGCTGATACCTGCGAAAAATTACTAAAAGATTCCGTTTCGCTCCACTTAGTGATATACCAGTCTTGGTCATCCTTATATTCGTATATTTTTTCACTCATAAATCTATATGCTCCACGCTTACCTTCTGTCCAAGCCAATGTTCAGCAATCTCAGCAAAACTCTTAGCACTGGCTGTTGTATAAAAACGATGCTGCAAAGTCTGTTCTTCTCGGCTACGATTAATTTCAAAGTAGTTTAAAAGAACAGAGATATCCCTTACACACTCTGCCCCACTGTCAATCAGTTTAACATCCGGT
This sequence comes from Streptococcus sp. 27098_8_75, assembly GCF_041432475.1. NCBI lineage: Bacteria > Bacillati > Bacillota > Bacilli > Lactobacillales > Streptococcaceae > Streptococcus > Streptococcus sp. 27098_8_75. Next base: position 25,265 of record NZ_JAPVZR010000005.1, on the reverse strand, counting down.
CCCATCACATTTTGAATAATAGATCTCAGGAGAGGATAATGTGTACAACCCAGAACAAGCGTGTCCACCTTCCCTGCTAACGGAAGCAAGGTCTCATAGACAACTTTTTTTGTAACACTGGACGTTAGCTCATTTGACTCAACTAGAGGAACAAACTTAGGACAAGCCAAGCTACTAACCTCCATCTCAGGTGACAAAGCTTCAATTTTCTTGCGATAGATATCTGAAGTGACTGTCATTGGTGTCCCAATCACTCCAATCTTTCCTGAATGAGTTGACTTTATTGCTGCAGAAGCCCCAGGTAGAATTACTCCTAAAACTGGAATATCTAGTTTTTCTTTAATCTCTTCCCAGACAACAGCTGTCGCTGTATTACAAGCAATAACTATCATTTTCACATCTTTAGTCAAAAGAAAATTGACCAGTTGCCAGGTATAGTCTCTGATTTGCTCAGCTGGTCTTGGTCCATAAGGAGCACGAGCAGAATCCCCGATATAAATGACTTCTTCGTGGGGAAGCTGTCGCATCAATTCACGTACAACCGTCAAACCGCCCACTCCGGAATCTAGAAAACCAATCGGTCGATTATCCATAAAATCTTCTTTCTAAATAAGGGATTGGGCCTACAGCCCAAATCCCCTTTTGATATTTAATAATCAAATGATTATTTTTTCTTTTTGCTGTTAGCTAAAGCTGATTTCTGTTGGTTGATAATTTGGCGATAAACTTGTTGGACTTTTGCCTCACTTGGACGCTGTCCACTTGCTCCAAGCAAAGTACGAACTGCTTCCACATTCAAACGCGGATTTTCAGCAAATTCTTTTTCGACTTGCTTACGAAGGATATACATTCCTGCAAATACACCACCTGCAAAAGCAAGAATAATCAGCAAAATTGCTAAAAATAAACTCATAAAATAAATCTCCTATTTCCTTTTTTGCGTTGCTTTCATTATACCAAATCTTCTTTATTTTTCAAAGTCAAATCCATAGAGAGTCGCAAAATAATCTTCTGGTCTTTCAGCTCGACGAATCATACGAACATTTCCATCTTCTTCCAAGAGAATTTCGCTGGAACGAAGTTTGGCATTGTACTGATACCCCATTGAAAAGCCATGGGCACCTGTATCGTGAATTACGAGTGTATCACCGATTTGGCTGATAGGCAGCGGACGATTAATGGCAAATTTATCATTATTCTCACAGAGACTACCGACAACATCCACAATCTCCGTCTCACCCTCAGGTCGATCCATATTGGTAATGTGGTGATAAGAACCATACATAGCTGGACGCAGCAGATTAACCGCTGAGGCATCCACCCCCAGATAGGTTCGGTAGGTCTGCTTCTTATGGGTAACCTTGGTAACAAGTAGGCCAAAAGGTGCCAACATAAAGCGACCCAGCTCTGTATAAATCTTGACCTTTCCTAGGCCAGCAGGTATCAGAATAGCTTCATAGGCCTGACGAACTCCTTGACCGATGACTGCAATGTCATTTTTCTCACCTTCAGGTTGGTAATTGATACCGACACCACCAGATAGATTGATAAAATCCAACTCAACTCCTGTCTCAGCCACTACTTCCACAGCCAGCTCAAAAAGCTGACGGGCCAGTTCAGGATAGTAGTCATTGCTGACAGTATTTGAGGCCAAGAGGGCATGGATCCCAAACTTCTCAGCTCCCAGCTCCTTGAGCTCTTTGAAAGCCTGAATCAACTGGTCCTTAGTCATACCAAACTTGGCTTCTTCTGGATTATCCATGATGCTGGTTTCCAGCTCAAAGACACCGCCAGGGTTGTAACGGCAAGAAATGACCTTGGGAATACCAGCAGCCTCCTTTAAAAAAGCCACATCTTCATAGGCATCCAGATTGATAGTCGCTCCAAGGTCACGCGCAAACTGAAATTCCTCAGCTGGTGTGTTATTGGACGAAAACATGATATCCTGTCCAGCAAAGCCCAGCTTTTGACTCATGAGCAGTTCGACATAGCTGGCACAGTCCACCCCACAACCTTCTTCTTTGAGGATTTTTAAAATAGCAGGATTGGGAGTGGCCTTAACGGCAAAATACTCTTTAAAGCCTGGATTCCAAGAAAAGGCCTCATGCAGGGCACGCGCTCTTTCCCGAATTCCCTTCTCATCATAAAGATGGAAAGGGGTTGGAAACTGAGCCGTAATCTCGGCTAGCTTTTCACGACTGATAAAAGGAGTTTTCATAATATGCCACACTTTCATTGTAATTCACTCTATTATACCATAAGTATCTCATAAGCTTTCCACCCCAGTACATCTCCTTCGTATCTATCATTTTCTACCACCTTCATTCATATATTAACCGATCTTTTTCAAACTGGTTTTTTATTTTTATATTTTTCTACTATTTAAATATTAAAAAATGTACTTGTAGCAATATTTTAGAGTACTTTTATTCCTTGAATGAATTTGATTCATTTTGGCGCCTCCCCCTTGTTTTTTTCCTGAAAACGTTTTATAATAAGGTTGTCTTAAACTTTTCTTAAAGTTTGGTCAAACATTTTAATAAGGGGGAATGTCAATAATGAGTATTGGAATCATTATTGCAAGCCATGGTGAATTTGCTGCTGGCATTCATCAATCAGGTTCTATGATTTTTGGCGAACAAGAAAAAGTACAAGTTGTTACTTTTATGCCAAATGAAGGCCCTGATGATTTGTATGCTAAATTCAATAACGCTGTGGCACAGTTTGATGCGGACGATGAAGTCTTAGTCTTGGCTGACCTTTGGAGTGGTTCTCCATTCAACCAAGCTAGCCGTGTAATGGGTGAAAATCCAGATCGCAAGTTCGCTATTATTACAGGTTTGAATCTGCCAATGTTGATTCAAGCATATACAGAAAGAATGATGGATGCTAACGCTGGTGTTGATGCCGTCGTAGCTAATATCATCAAAGAAGCTAAAGAAGGTGTGAAAGCTCTGCCTGAAGAATTGAATCCAGCAGAAGAAGTTGCAAGCGCTCCTGTTGCAGCAACTGCTCAAGCTGCTATTCCAGAAGGTACTGTTATCGGTGATGGCAAGCTCAAAATCAATCTTGCGCGTATCGATACACGTTTGCTTCATGGACAAGTCGCAACTGCTTGGACACCAGATTCAAAAGCAGACCGTATTATCGTAGCTTCTGACTCAGTAGCTAAGGATGAACTCCGCAAAGAGTTAATCAAACAAGCCGCACCGGGTAATGTAAAAGCAAACGTTGTGCCTATCGACAAACTGATTGCTGTTTCAAAAGACCCACGCTTTGGTAATACTCATGCTTTGATCCTGTTTGAAACTCCTCAAGATGCTCTTCGTGCTATTGAAGGCGGTGTGCCAATCAAGACTCTCAATGTAGGTTCTATGGCTCACTCGACAGGTAAAACAATGGTTAACAACGTACTATCAATGGACAAGGACGATGTAGCGACTTACGAAAAACTTCGTGACCTTGGCGTTGAATTTGACGTGCGTAAAGTACCAAATGACTCTAAGAAAGACTTGTTTGACTTAATTGAAAAAGCAAACGTTCAATAATACATTAATTGAATAAAATTTGGACGGATAGTTTAGCAAAACTACACCTCTCAGTTCTTTCTAGGTCTTGCCTGACTATTTTACGTCCTCATATCTCATGAAAGGATAATTATAAATCATGTCTATTATTTCTATGGTTTTAGTGGTCTTTGTTGCCTTCCTTGCTGGACTTGAAGGTATCTTGGACCAATTCCAATTCCACCAACCAATTGTTGCATGTACTTTGATTGGTTTGGTAACAGGTAACTTAACTGCCGGTGTTATTCTGGGGGGTTCACTTCAGCTAATCGCTCTTGGTTGGGCGAATATCGGTGCTGCCGTAGCTCCAGATGCTGCTCTTGCATCAGTAGCTGCTGCTATCATCATGGTTCTTGGTGGAGATTTTTCAAAAACAGGAATCGGTGTAGCACAAACTGTTGCTATTCCTCTTGCTGTTGCTGGTCTTTTCCTCACTATGATCGTTCGTACACTTTCAGTTGGTTTGGTCCATGCTGCTGATGCTGCCGCTAAAAAAGGTGACATCAAAGGAGTTGAACGCGCTCACTTTATCGCCCTTCTTATGCAAGGTCTTCGTATCGCCATCCCAGCCGCTCTTCTTTTGATGGTTCCTACCCAATCTGTTCAAGCAGCTCTTAACGCTATGCCTGACTGGTTGAAAGACGGTATGTCTATCGGTGGTGGTATGGTTGTTGCCGTTGGTTACGCAATGGTTATCAACATGATGGCAACCCGCGAAGTATGGCCATTCTTTGCGATTGGTTTTGTCTTAGCAGCTGTTTCAGATATCACTTTGATTGGTTTTGGTGCAATCGGTGTTGCTTTAGCTCTTATCTACTTGAACCTATCTAAAAAAGGTGGAAACGGTGGTGGAGCAGTCGCTTCATCTAACGATCCAATCGGCGATATTTTAGAGGACTACTAAGAAAGGAGAAACGAATCATGACTGAAAAACTGCAATTAACTAAATCAGATCGTCAAAAAGTTTGGTGGCGTTCTACTTTCTTACAAGGTTCTTGGAACTATGAACGGATGCAAAACTTGGGTTGGGCATATTCACTAATCCCAGCAATTAAAAGATTGTACACTAAAAAAGAAGACCAGGCTGCAGCCCTTGAACGCCACTTGGAATTCTTCAACACTCACCCATATGTAGCTGCTCCAATCATGGGGGTTACTCTTGCTCTTGAAGAAGAACGCGCTAACGGTGTTGAAATTGATGACGCAGCTATCCAAGGGGTTAAAATCGGTATGATGGGACCTCTCGCTGGTATAGGAGATCCAGTCTTCTGGTTCACTGTTCGTCCTATCCTTGGAGCTCTTGGTGCTTCTCTTGCCTTGACAGGGAATATCCTTGGCCCACTTCTTTTCTTCGTTCTTTGGAATGCAATTCGTATGGCCTTCTTGTGGTACACTCAAGAATTGGGTTACAAGGCAGGTTCTGAGATTACAAAAGACATGTCAGGTGGTATCCTTCAAGACATTACCAAAGGAGCTTCAATTCTTGGTATGTTCATCCTTGCTGTCTTAGTGCAACGTTGGGTAAACATTAAATTTGCTTTTGATGTTTCTAAAGTTCAACTGGATGAAAAAGCTTATATCCACTGGGATAAATTGTCTGACGGCTACAAAGGTATTCAAGAAGCCTTTGCTCAAGTTGGCCAAGGCTTATCTCAAACACCTGAAAAGGTTACAAGTTTCCAACAAAACTTGGATATGCTGATTCCTGGACTTTCTGGATTGTTACTTACACTCCTTTGTATGTACTTATTGAAGAAGAAAGTGTCTCCAATCGTCATCATCCTTGCACTCTTTGCAGTCGGTATTGTTGCTCACTACTTCAAGATTATGTAATTAAAAAAGAAGGTTTCGGCCTTCTTTTTCTTGTGGTATAATAGAAAGAGATTTACTTTTAAGGAGCAATTATGGCGCAATCACAAAACAAAACAGTTGATTATCAAACAACAGGGGTATCCTACCTCGGTGCATTTGGTGGTAAAGTAGGGAAATTTCTTATCGGTGATCAGGCGCTAGAGTTCTATGCTGATGCTAACGTAGAGGACTATATTCAGCTTCCTTGGGCCAATATTACAGCTATCGGTGCTAATGTTTCTGGCAAGAAAGTCAGTCGTCACTTTGAAATCTGGACTGACAAAGGAAAATTTCTCTTTGCCTCCAAAGACTCTGGCAAGATACTCAAAATTGCTCGGGAGCGTATCGGCAACGACAAGGTGGTTAGATTGCCGACTCTGTTACAAAAAATTGCTGGAATCTTTAAGAAGAAAAAATAGGGTTGAAAAAGTTTCAACCTTATTTTTTATATTTTCGACTAAGACAAAAGTTGCTTATATCAGCAAAATGGAGCTAGCACAAAAAATTGAAAAGTGAAACAGGTTTGAGAATGCACTATTTCAGTCCCTTGAAATGATGGGGTGGAGTAAGCTGACATTATCAATGCAAGACCGCATCATTAGATCTTCAAAAAGTATAAACATCAGCTATTTTTTTCTCAAAAGTCCATGTCTTGACACCTTCAACATCACGGACATCTAGTTGTTTAAATCCGTTCTTTTTGTAAAAACGACGGTTGCTTTCTGTATGAGTAATTAAAGTAAGCCGCTGGCATTTCTCTTCTTTTGCAAGCAACTCAAGTCCCTTTGAGATAAAAAGACCGCCAACTCCCTGTCCTTGATAATCAGGTAGCACCCCCAGCAATTCAAGATAAAGAGTTGAACTACCCCTTTTCTTAGCTTCTTTACTGCCCTCCCCAAAGACTTTTTGAAAAGCTAAAAGCTGAGGAATATATTGCCACATCCTCCATGCTCCTGCCCGCAAAAAGGAAAGCATACCGACAGGATGATTACCGAGCTTATGAATAGTAGCGACCCCCATAAGACGCCCGTCCACTTCAACAAGCAGGCAAATATGATGACGCATCGCTGCCTTAACCATAACTGCATGCAATCTATTTAGAAAATCAATATAAGACTGGCTGCTGCCAAAGAGAGGGCGGAATTTTTCTCTATAGACCTCATGCTCAGCAAAAGCAGCAGTTAGAACTGAGACCGCAGCAGCAAGATCCCTTTCATCTGCTCTTTTAAAACGAATCATGATAGCTACCTCTTCAAATCTTTTCTGCTAATTTTTCTAAAAAAGCCTGCCGTTTTTCAGCTGTAGACTGAGAAATATTCCCGAAATTCAACCAACGGCGCTGTCTAGCACCGATAGACTTAAAGGTATGTCCCAACATGGCTTTCTTGACGACATCACCACAGAAATACTTAAGATAGAAGGTTGGTGCTGCAGAGGTAGTAATTGCCAACACCTCTTTAATATTGGTCAGACGACCAACTAACTGGCGAGTTTTCGTCTCTTCGTAAATCTTATTTTTCAAAAAGACCTTATCTTCAAAGCCTTTGCCAATAGCTGGCATATCCGCCCACCAGATAGGAAAAATCATGATAAGGCGGTTACAGGACGCAAGAGCTTCCTGATATTTTAAAACCAGCGGGTCTAGTGCCTGTCCCTTATTAAAAAGCGCTAGCTCTTCCTTGGTATAGACTGGATTAAAACCATCCTCATAGAGATCAATCAGTTCATAAGTCTGACCTTTCTTCTCCAACAAGTCCTGAACCTGCTCTAAAATAGCATGGTTAAAGCTTTTATCATAGGGATGTGCATAAACAATGAGATTTTTAATCATGTTTGTAACCTCCTAGTAAATCATTGAACATTGAGCGATAGACTTCCTCATCAAAAGGCTCCAAGCCTTTGGCAATAAAATGACCATAGCCTGTGATGAAGGTGTCCAGCTTGAGCAAAAGAATCTTTTTCTCTTTCTGACTCTCAATAGGCAGCTGATCCAGATAAACCACTGTCTTATTCCCGATTTCCAGAAGCTCACCTTTCCGGTAAGCCTCTGTCGCTACAGGGCTGAAAAAGAGAAAATCCATTATCTGACTGTTGGTCTTGTATTCCGATAAAAGAAAGAGTCCTATCTGCCAAATGCAATCCAGAGGATCAGAGACTCCATCTAGATACTGCTCCTCTAAACGCTTAAGCTGCTTCTGGTTTTCCAAAAGACAGACCTGATAGTAAAGTTCCTCCTTATTCTCAAAAGCCTTGTAGAAAGCACCAGTCGTAACCCCCAGCAGAGATGCCAGTTTCCTTAGGGGGATATTCTGATAGCCATACTCTCTGATAAGCTGGCTTGCCTTTTCAATCATACGGTCGCGCGTTGTTTGTTTTACCATAAGAACTCCTTTGGATAACTGTGTTACCCCTATCTAAAGATAACATAGTTATCTTTTTCTGTCAAGATTTTTCCCATCCTGGGATTTACATTTTCCGGAAAATCCTGTATAATAGTCGAAACGGATAAGTACTATTGGGCACTTTTCAGAAAGTCTGCGGTGGCTGTGAGCAGATAAGGAGAAAATAGGAAATTCTACCGTTAGTTTAAAAATGAATAATTAAGCAAGTGCACTTTTGTGAAGTTGGATGGAACCGCGGCTCTGTCGCTCCAACAGTTTCATAAAGTGCTTTTTATTTTTGGAGGTACCTATGTTAGATTTAAAACGCATCCGTACAGACTTTGATTCTGTCGCTGAAAAATTAGCTACGCGAGGTGTTGACGCTGCTACCCTTAACCAAATGAAAACCCTTGACAAAGAACGCCGGGATTTATTGGTAAAGGTCGAAGAACTCAAAGCAGAGCGCAATACTGTTTCTGCTGAGATTGCCCAAGCCAAACGCAACAAAGAAAATGCGGATGATAAGATTGCTGCTATGCAAAAACTCTCTGCAGAAGTCAAGAATTTAGATGCAACCTTGGCTGAGCTGGATGCTAAGTTGACTGAGTTCACTACCACTCTGCCTAACATTCCACACGAAAGTGTTCCTGTCGGAGCAGATGAGGACGAAAACGTCGAAGTACGTCGCTGGGGTACACCACGCCAATTTGACTTTGAAGCTAAGGCTCACTGGGATTTGGGTGAAGATCTGGATATCTTAGACTGGGAGCGCGGGGCAAAAGTTACTGGTGCTCGCTTCCTCTTCTATAAGGGCTTGGGAGCAAGACTTGAGCGTGCTATCTATAACTTCATGCTGGATGAGCATGGCAAAGAAGGCTATACCGAAGTCATCACTCCTTACATGGTCAATCATGATTCTATGTTTGGGACTGGGCAATATCCTAAGTTCAAAGAAGATACTTTCGAACTAGCTGATACTAACTTCGTTCTGATTCCGACTGCTGAAGTTCCACTGACCAACTATTATCGAGACGAAATTCTCGACGGAAAAGAATTGCCAATCTACTTCACAGCTATGAGCCCATCATTCCGCTCTGAAGCTGGCTCTGCTGGTCGTGACACGCGCGGTCTCATTCGTTTGCATCAATTCCACAAGGTTGAAATGGTGAAATTTGCCAAGCCTGAAGAATCTTATGAAGAGCTGGAAAAGATGACTGCCAACGCAGAAAACATCCTGCAAAAGCTGAATCTGCCTTACCGCGTTGTAGCACTTTGTACTGGAGATATGGGCTTCTCGGCCGCTAAGACCTACGACTTGGAAGTTTGGATTCCTGCTCAGAACACCTACCGTGAAATCTCTAGCTGCTCTAACACAGAAGATTTCCAAGCTCGTCGAGCTCAAATCCGCTACCGTGACGAAGCAGATGGTAAGGTCAAACTCCTTCATACTCTCAACGGTTCTGGACTGGCTGTCGGACGCACAGTAGCAGCTATCTTAGAAAATTACCAAAACGAAGATGGCTCTGTAACTATCCCAGAAGTTCTACGTCCGTACATGGGTGGATTAGAAGTTATAGCGCCAAAATAAAAAGCAGATTCTCCTGATACTTTGCCTATATCACTAGGTCTAAGTATAGACTTAATTTACTAAAATAAAAAAATCCGAGAATAACTCAGAGAAAATCAAAAACAGATTTTCAAAGAATATCATCTTGGATTTTTTCTTATCTTTCTGGCCAGCAATGAGTCTGTATCGTAAAAACAGACATAGACGACATCTCAAAAGTCAGAAAGGATATATAGCAACTTAACTACTTTCACAAAATATATCTAGCTCACATAGGAAATAAATAAAAGGTAGCCCACTAGACTTGAAATATGGAGCAAGAGTCACTAAAAATGTTAGCTTATGTCGATCCTTGCAATTGTTTTGAGATGACAAGGCTACGTTAGTGTCAGAAATAAGCAAACCATCAAGACTATTCAAGAAACTAGAGCACCGTTAATTGCTTACAAAGTGACTCTTTTGCATCATCGTCTTAATGTCCATTCTACTGATAAATCAGTCACTGGTTTGCCTTCATTTCTATGAAGCTTCTAAAATATGCCGTAGCTGGACTGCACTCGGTGAGACAATGGGAAGAAAAGCTCCTTCGTTCCAACGGCGTATAAAGCCTGAAGTCGAATTACTCAAGTATCCTCTGCCTCCACTAGACTGCAACTCCAAGAGCAGACTTTGGGCTACCACATCAACTATATCAATTCGCAGCTGAAAGAGTTCCTTAGGACGCTCAACAAAATAGCCAGGCTGGAGAAGACCTCTATAGAGCTGATCCTGGATTTCAGTCAGAGCAGCCACTTGCTCCTCCCACTCCTCTCTCAAAATAGAGCGAACTGACAGATTGGCTTCAACCTCTGCCAGAGACTTCTCCGCTAGACCAAGAGCCAGACCAAATTGATAACCGAGAAAAGCTGGGCGATTTTCTGCCAAAAAGGCCTTGGCATCTTGAGCGAGAATCCATTCTTCTTGCAAAGGCACATGGTTAAAGGTCAGAGCAGCTGTATTTCCCCCTTGCAAAGATACAAACTCTAAATCCGCTGAACGGGTGAAATTCTCTGCGTCAGATGGCACAGCCAGAACAAGTGGCCGGCGGCTCCCGTCTTCGAAACCGGCAACAAATATGCTGAGGAAGCGATCCGCGCGAGCATTGGTTACCCAAGGCAGACGCCCCTTTAGATAAAGCTGCCCGTCTTCTTCCACTATAGAAACATTTAACTCCTCCAGATCCGATAGGAATTTAACAGCATTGGACAGGGCTGTCGCACCTGCATATTCCCCTGACAGGAGCCCCTCCAAATAGTGGTCTCTAAAGTAGGGATTAGCAGACTTTAAGACGTTATCAATAAAGGTCCTTTGTCCCCAAGAGATAAAGGATGCAGTCAAGGAATGATGAGCCAGCTCCTTGAGCACTTCAATCACATCCGTATCATTGCCTCCTCGGCCTCCCAGCTCTTCTGGAACGCCAACCCGAAAGGCTCCTTCAGCAGCGATACGCTCAATCAGTTGGTTACCCGCCGCACAGGATTCTTTGTCAATTTGATCAGCGTGGTCATCCAACCAGTTGATAAACTCTTCTGAAAAAAATGTCATTTGCCACCTCCTCAAAGACTAGGCATACGGCTGCAATTCCGGATTAATTGGCGTGTTTGCCAGATTATTGGCATAATTGCAAAGGGTCGCAAGGCTAACACCCAGAACTACATCCAGAGCATTCTCATGTGTATAGCCCGCTTCTAGGAAATCTGCCAAAGCCTCATCTCCGACCCGTCCCTTAGTATTAATGACAGCAATGGTAAATTTAGCAAGCGTATCTAACTTCGGATCTGTATCAATCGGAGTACGATTGCGCAGAGCCTCCAAAAGATCATCATTCATTTGAATCTGCTTGATTGAAAAAGCTGTATGACCCGCTACACAGAAAGCACAACCGTTGGTAACTGCAGCCGTAATCTGCACTACTTCACGCTCAGTCGGTGTCAGGCTGTTACGGCGATTGATGGCTCCAACCGTCCGATAAGTTTCCAAAGCCGTTGGTGCATTGGCCAAAAGACCGATAAGATTGGGAATGTAGCCCCCGTTATCTTTTTGAACAGTTTCTAAAACTTCCTTCACTTCAGCAGGAGCGGATTCAATTGTATGGATAGTAAATTCTGACATAAATGACCTCTTTTCTTTTAATTAGCAACTATCTTAACATAGGTTCTATAGCTTGTATAATATATATTTTATATAAGTCCTATAAAAAGAATATAATGCAGTAATTCAAACTAAAATTTTTTACCTAGATTTACCTTGATCAAACACAATTTTAAACCCAAAAAAGAAGCCTTCTGGCTTCTTTTTTTATTTTTTCACCTTTATGGTTACTAAAAGACTTTTTCATTAGCAATTTCTTATAGAAGATTATTCTTTATCGCTCTCAACTGCTTCGTCAGAAACAACGGCATCTAAGCTTTCCTCTTCTATTGTTGGTTCAGACTGAACCTGTTTTTCAACTGCTTCTTCTGTTACTAGCTTTGTAGGCTCTTCTTTATTTTCGTCAGCTTCTACTTGTTTAGCTTCTTCAGCTACAGCAGGTGCTTCTGTATCTTTTGGCTGATCGGTTTCTTTTTTGATTTCATTTACAGCAGTTTTCACTGTTGCAGAAGTTACCCGGCCAACAGTTTGAGCAAATTCCTTACTTACATTGGCTGCATCTGTCAAGGTTTCTTTTGAAATCTTTCCTCCTGAGAAAGCCATTAATCCTAAAACAAATGTTGCAATTGAAGCAATTGCAGTCAAGTACAAACCTATACCGACTGAAATACCATAACCACCATAACCAAAATTAGCACTCATATCGCCTAAGCGAAACAGGGCATAAATAGAAATAGCTGTCTCAATAACTCCCAAAGCCACAACTCCCAGAGCAAAGTTTTTAATCAAAGGCTGAGTGCGATCTTTAAGAATAGCTAAGACAATAGCTCCGATGGCTAAAATTATAATAATCTTCCCATCCCCTTCAATTCCTGAAACACTTAAACCACCAAATCCACCTAGATTTACAGTCCCCCAAGGCAAAACACTTCCAATTATTACTGCTACTGACGCAATGATAATGTACAAACGATTTTTTTCCATTTGACTTCTCCTTCTCTAAGCACAAGCTATCCGATTTAAGGTGAAAAAGATAGATTGTAGACTAATAATTTGTAAAAAGAGACCAAGACAAGAATATCCTGGCCTTCAAAAAAATCTTCTTAATATTTTCTAAAACGCTGATAACGTTGGTCGACCAATTCTTCCACGCTCCATGAAGAAAGTTGTTCTAATTCAACTAAAAGTTCTTGTTTGATAGAAGTAATCAAATCCTGATTGCTTAAACCTGTTTCCTCAATTACCTTATCAACAATCTCCATTTGCAAGAGTTCGTGGGATGTTATTTTCATTAACTCAGCAGCTTCCATGGCTCTACTGCCATCCTTCCACAAGATAGAAGCAAAGCCTTCCGGACTCAAGACTGCATAAATTGAATTCTCTAACATCCAAACTCGATTCGCCACTCCCAGAGCTAATGCCCCTCCAGAACCACCTTCACCAATAATAATGGCAATAATAGGTACTTTAAGATCACTCATCTCCATCAGGTTTCGAGCAATAGCTTCACCTTGCCCACGCTCTTCTGCTCCAACACCTGGATAAGCTCCAGCAGTATTGATAAAAGTAACGATTGGGCGACCAAATTTTTCTGCTTGCTTCATTAGGCGCAAAGCTTTACGATAGCCTTCAGGATGAGGTTGACCGAAATTCCGTTTTAGATTATCTTGAAGATTCTTCCCTTTTTGAATTCCAACAACAGTCACTGGACGACCGTCTAGGCTACCGATACCTCCAATCACAGCTCCATCATCTCGAAAAGAGCGATCTCCATGCAATTGAATAAAATCATCAAAAATTGCCTTGGCAAAATCAAGAGCCGTCAGCCGAGTCTGATCTCTCGCTTCTCTTACAATCCGAGTAATCTTTGTCATTGCTGCCCTCCATGAAATTCCAACAATTTAGCAATCTTATCTCTTAATTTCGCTCGTTTAACAATAGCATCTACAAAACCATGTTCCAAGAGAAATTCTGCCTTTTGAAAACCATCTGGCAAATTTTCACGAACAGTGGATTCAATAACTCGACGACCAGCGAATCCAACAAGACTTTGAGGTTCCGCTAAAATAATGTCACCTTCCATTGCAAATGACGCTGTTACCCCACCAGTAGTAGGGTCTGTCAAAATCGTCAGATAAAACAAACCTGCTTTAGAATGTCTTTGTACCGCCGCTGAAATTTTGGCCATCTGCATGAGACTGATAATCCCTTCCTGCATACGTGCCCCTCCAGAAGCTGTAAACAAAACTACTGGTAAGCGAAGTTCCGTTGCATATTCAAACAAGCGTGTGATTTTCTCTCCAACTACACTTCCCATGGAAGCCATGATAAAGTTTGAGTCCATTATTCCCAAAGCAGTTTTCTGTCCCTTAATGGAAGCAGTTCCTGTTAACACAGCTTCATCCAAGCCAGTTTTTTCACGCATTTGGGCCAATTTGTCCTTATAATTAGGAAAATTCAATGGATCTTTTGTTTCAATGCCTGTAAATAATTCTTCAAAGGTATCTTCATCTACAGTTAAAGCAAGTCGCTCAAGTGCTGTAATACGGAAGGTATAACCACAATTAGGACAAACACGATCGCTACCTAAATCTTTTTGGTAAATGGTATGCTTACAACCAGGACATTTCGAAAAGAGCTCATCCGGTACCTCTGGTTTTTGTTGAGGCAGTTCCCTATATGAACGATTAGGATTAATCCGGATATATTTATCCTTTTTGGAGAATAAAGCCATCATTTACTCCTTTATTACTACAGTTTCCCTTTACAAAAGCTTAGCTTCCTTCGCTTTATGAAAGGTTTTATTTATCTTCTTTTAATCTTTCTTGGTAAGCAGGGAGAAATTTCTCCATTAAAAAGGCTGTATCATAATCCCCTGCAATAACCTGAGAGTCTGAAATCAAGTCTAACTGAAACTCACTGTTGGTTAATACACCATCGATTTCCAATTCATAAAGAGCACGTTGCATCTTCATCAAAGCGTCAAACCGATTTTCCCCATGAACAATGATTTTAGCAATCATACTATCATAGTAAGGAGGAATGGTATAGCCTGGATAAACTGCTGAGTCCACACGAAGACCGACCCCACCACTAGGCAAATAGAGGTTTGAAATCTTACCCGGACTTGGGGCAAAATTAAAGGCTGGATTTTCAGCATTGATCCGGCATTCGATGGCATGACCGCGAATTTCAATATCATCCTGCGTGAAAGAAAGTTCTTGGCCATCAGCAATGCGAATCTGTTCCTTAACAATATCTACGCCAGTCACAAATTCTGTTACAGGGTGTTCTACTTGAACACGAGTGTTCATTTCCATAAAGTAGAATTCACCTTTATTTTCATCATAGAGAAACTCAATTGTTCCAGCATTTTCATATCCCACTGATTGAGCTGCTCGTACAGCCGCATCTCCAATCTTTTGACGGAGAGTCTTCCCGATAGCCACTGATGGAGCTTCTTCTAAGACCTTTTGGTTATTACGCTGAAGCGAGCAGTCACGCTCTCCCAGATGGACGACATGTCCATGCTGGTCGGCCAAAATCTGCACTTCAATATGACGAGCGGGATAAATAACACGCTCCATATACATAGCGCCATTCCCAAAGGCAGCCTTAGCCTCGCTAGAAGCAGACTCAAAAGCCGCTACCAAATCTTCAGCCTTTTCAACCTTACGGATTCCCTTTCCGCCACCTCCAGCAGAAGCCTTAAGCATAACAGGGTAGCCAATTTTTTCAGCAACTTCTAAAGCCTCTTCAGCAGTAAAAACTTCTCCGTCAGATCCAGGAATAACTGGAACATTAGCCTTAATCATTTGAGCACGAGCATTAATCTTATCGCCCATCATATCCATGATTGCCCCAGAAGGACCGATGAATTTCACACCAACTTCCTCACACATGGTTGCGAACTTAGAATTTTCACTCAAAAATCCAAAACCAGGGTGAATAGCTTCAGCTTCTGTCAGAACAGCTGCTGAAAGCACAGCATTCATATTGAGATAGGAATCAGTAGACTTAGCAGGCCCAATACAAATAGCTTCGTCTGCCAACAAGGTATGAAGTGCTTCTTTATCAGCTGTTGAATAAACTGCCACTGTAGCAATCCCCAATTCTCGAGCTGCACGAATAATTCTGACCGCAATTTCCCCACGGTTAGCAATCAATATTTTACGAAACATGGTGAAATCTCCCTTTTCTATTGGCCAATAGCAAATGTCAAGGTACCACTAGCTGCAAGTTTGCCATCTACTTCTGCTTTAGCTTCAACAACCGCAATGGTACCACGACGTTTCACAAATTTAGCAGTCATGATAAGCTGATCACCTGGAACAACTTGTTTCTTGAATTTGACCTTATCCATTCCCGCATAAAAGACTAATTTGCCTTTGTTTTCTTCTTTAGATAATTCCAATACCCCCGCAGTCTGAGCCAAAGCTTCCATAATCAAAACACCCGGCATGACTGGATACTGTGGAAAATGTCCGTTAAAGAATGGTTCATTAATTGTCACATTTTTTAAAGCAACAATCTCATCTTCGCTAACTTCTAATACACGATCCACCAACAACATTGGATAACGATGCGGAAGCGCCTCTTTTATTGCATTGATATCGATCATTTAATGCGTACCAGACCTTTCCCAAATTCAACCATTTCTTCATTTTGAACTAAAACTTCCGTGATAATACCATCTTTAGGAGCAGGTACTTCGTTCATTACTTTCATAGCCTCGATAATCATCAAGGTTTGCCCTTTTTTCACTTGGTCACCTACGTTCACAAAAGCAGGTTTATCTGGTCCGGCTGCTAAATAGGCTACTCCAACCAAAGGACTTTCCACGACATCACCTTCAGCCACGATTGGTTCCGGTGCTGCTTCAGCAGGCACTTCTTGCTGTTCAACAACTACTTCAGCCTGAGGAGCTGGAGCAATTGGAGCTACTGGTGTAGCTGTAGGAAGAGGACTTGCATTAACCTCTTGAGGTACAATTCTTCCTTCGTTTTTACTGAATGTTAGTTCATCTTGTTGATTTTTATATGAAAATTCCCGCAAACTTGATTGGTCAAACTGTGCCATCAAGTCTTTAATTTCATTGATATTCATAAGTTATTATGCCTCCCAACGTTTAAAGGCAAGAACAGCATTATGTCCACCAAAACCAAATGTATTGGAAATAGCATAAGGAATTTCCTGTTCTTTTCCTTGTCCAAAAATGACATTGGCTTCAATGTAATCAGACAATTCTTGAGTTCCTGCAGTCTTTGGTGCAAAGCTATGACGCATTGCTTCAATAGTCGCAATAGCTTCCACTGCTCCAGCTGCTCCAAGTAAATGCCCTGTAAAAGATTTAGTTGAAGAAACAGGGACATCTTTGCCTAAAACAGCCACAATCGCACCACTCTCTCCTTTTTCATTGGCAGGAGTAGAAGTTCCGTGAGCATTAACATATGCCACATCTTCAGGCTTAATTTCGGCTTCTTCTAATGCTAGTTTAATAGCTTTAATCGCACCAAGCCCTTCCGGATGTGGTGAGGTCATGTGGTGAGCATCACAAGTATTTCCATAACCAACAACTTCAGCAAGGATTGTTGCACCACGTTTTTCAGCATGTTCTAGACTTTCCAACACCAACATTCCAGATCCTTCACCCATAACAAAACCATTTCTGTCTTTATCAAATGGAATAGATGCACGAGTTGGGTCTTCAGTTGTGGACAAAGCCGTCAATGCTTGGAAACCAGCAATCGCAAAAGGAGTGATGGAAGCTTCAGAACCACCAACTAACATCACATCTTGGAAACCAAATTTAATAGAACGGAAGGCATCTCCAATTGCATCGTTAGATGAGGCACACGCTGTATTAATGGATTTACAAACACCATTGGCACCAAAGCGCATGGCAACATTCCCAGAAGCCATATTTGGCAAGGCTTTTGGAAGTGTCATTGGTTTCACCCGTTTTGGACCTTTTTCGTGCAAGCGGATAACTTGATCTTCAATTTCCTTAATACCACCGATCCCTGAAGCAACGATAACACCAAAACGGTCTTTATCAATAGCTTCCACGTCAAGACCAGCATGATTTACAGCTTCCTCTGCAGCATAAAGAGCATATAGTGAATAATTATCAAAACGGTTAGTATCTTTTTTAATGAAGTATTTATCAAAAGGAAAATCTTGAACCTCAGCAGCATTATGAACAGCAAATTCACTGTGGTCAAACTTAGTGATTGGCCCAATACCAATTTTTCCTTCCTTAAGGCTAGTCCAAAATTCTTCTGGTGTATTCCCAATTGGGGAAGTTAGTCCGTAGCCAGTTACTACAACACGATTTAGTTTCATCTCAACACTCCTTTTTACGGTAAGATTTAAACTTAGAAAATTGCAAATAAGACGCATTCTAAGTAGACTTATTCTATACTTTTACTAAATTATTGCATTGTCAAGCCACCATCGATAGTGATCACCTGACCTGTTACATATTCCTGACTGGCAAGAAAGACTGCGACATCTGCAACTTCCTCAGTATTACCAAAACGTTTCATTGGTATTTGAGCCAAAGAAGCTTCTTTAATTTTTTCTGGCAAACCATCAGTCATATCAGATTCAATAAATCCTGGAGCAATCACATTGACGCGAATATTACGAGCCGCAACCTCACGAGCTACTGACTTAGAAAAACCAATCAAGCCTGCTTTAGAGGCTGCATAGTTTGCCTGTCCAATATTTCCTGTTAAACCGACTACGCTGGACATATTGATAATAGCTCCCTGACGTGCCTTAGTCATTGGTTTTAAAACAGCTTGTGTCATGTTAAATGCACCAGTCAAATTAACCTTTAGCACTTGTTCAAAATCTTCCTCAGTTAATTTAAGCATGAGTTTATCTTTAGTAATTCCTGCATTATTAACCAAAACATCTACTGAACCCAAAGCTAGAGTTGCTTCTTCTACCATGCGCTTTGCATCAGCACTATCTGAAACATCCCCAGTAACCGCAAAAACCTTCACAGGATAGTCTTTAAACTCTGCTAAGACGTTTTCTGAGACTTCTCCACGTCCATTTAAAATAATATTAGCTCCAAGACTAGCAAATTTATGGGCAATAGCAAGACCAATTCCCCGAGTGGAACCTGTAATCAATACGTTCTTATTTTTTAATTCCATATTGTTTCCTCATTTTTCCAGAAGTTGTGTCAAACTAGCTTGATCTTCAACTTGATAAATAGTAGCTGACTTGTCAATCTTTTTTACAAATCCAGACAGAACTTTTCCTGGACCAATCTCGATAAACTCAGTTACACCAGCTTCTTGCATTCTGGCAATACTATCATAAAAGCGAACTGGCTCCATCACTTGACGTGTTAATAGCTCCTTGATTCGTTCCTTTTCCATAACACTGGCTTCCGTATTCCCTACCAGAGGAACTTTAAAGTCAGAAAAATTGATATTTTCTAAAGCTTCAGCTAATAAATCACTAGCAGGTTTCAATAGAGCAGTGTGGAAAGGTCCTGATACGTTGAGTGGAATCAATCTCTTTACCCCAGCTTCTTGCAAAAGCTCTACAGCTTTATCCACTGCTTCAGCCTCTCCACCAATTACAATCTGGCTAGGTGTATTATAGTTAGCTGGAGACACTACGCCAAGCGCACTGGCCTTTTTACATGCATTCTCTATCAGATCTAAATCAGCATTAAGAACTGCCACCATTTTACCAGAACCCGCTGGAGCTGCTTCTTCCATGAAGGCTCCGCGTTTAGCAACCAAAGCTAGAGTGCTTTGAAAATCTAAGGCTCCAGAAGCCACTAAAGCAGAGTATTCTCCTAAAGAAAGACCAGCAACCATATCAGGATGAATTCCTTCTTGAATTAACAAACGGTAAATGGCCAGAGACGTAGTCAAAATTGCTGGCTGGGTATAGCGGGTCTGATTCAGTTTTTCTTCATCATTATCAATCAAATCACGCACATCATAGCCTAAAATTTGACTAGCTTCCTCAAAAGTTGATTTCACCACGTCATATTGATCATAGAGCTCACGTCCCATACCAAGGTACTGTGCCCCCTGACCAGCAAATAGAAAGGCTTTTTTAGTCATTTCTAGTTACTCCTGCCCAACGTTTAGCTTCTTGCTGAATTCTTTCAGCAGCACCATAGTAAACATCTTTCAAAATTTCTTCAACGGTCTCTTCCTTGCTGACCAAACCAGCAATTTGTCCTGACATGACTGAACCATTCTCAACATCTCCACGGACAACTGCATTTGCTAAGGCACCCGCACCAAGATTTTCGAATACTGTTAAATCTGGATTTTCTTGTTTGAAAGCTTCTTTTTCAGCTTTTTCAAAATCTCTTGTCAGCTTATTTTTCAAAGCGCGGACTGCATGACCAAAATGCTGAGCTGAAATTGTTGTATCAATATCGCGCGCCTTCAAAATCATATCTTTATAATTTTGATGAGCATTTGATTCCTTAGCAACCACAAAGCGAGTTCCTAATTGAACTGCTTCTGCTCCTAACATAAAGCCAGCAGCTGCACCTGAACCATCTGCAATACCTCCAGCTGCAATAACAGGGATATTGACCGCTTCTACAACTTGCCGAGTAAGGGCCATCGTTGTCAATTTCCCAATATGACCTCCGGCTTCCATTCCCTCAGCAATAACAGCATCTGCACCAATTTTTTCCATCCTCTTAGCGAGAGCAACACTTGGCACTACTGGAATGACCGTAATACCCGCTTCGTGAAAACGAGCCATATACCGACTTGGATTCCCTGCACCAGTTGTCACTACTTTTACGCCTTCTTCAATGACTAAATCAACAATATCATCAACGAAAGGTGATAAAAGCATGATATTCACCCCAAAAGGCTTATCTGTCAAAGACTTAATCTTATCAATATTTGCTTTAACAACTTCTTTGGGAGCGTTGCCTCCACCGATAATTCCTAAACCACCTGCTTTAGAAACAGCACCAGCTAAGTCTCCATCTGCTACCCAAGCCATTCCACCTTGGAAAATAGGATATTTAATATTTAGTAATTCTGTAATTCGTGTTTGCATAATACCTTCCTTTTATCATTGCTTAAGTAATAGCTTGATTCTCTTAAAAACGAATGTTTTCTATACTTTGACAGTCAAACTATTACCTAAACAAGAGGGAGTGGATAAAAAATCATTTAAACAGACTTTTTCGTTCCACCCCGGCCATCTTGACTTCATCGAATCTTTACTCTACCTGTTGTTTTCTTTTAAACATTAGAAGAGATAAAAGACAGTCAAGACTGCCACCTCAAATTCGTCTTCTTTAAAAGAGGGCGAGAACGTATTCTCAGCCCCATTTACTTTTTCTTATTTAGTTTTTGATTCAACGTAAGCAACTAAGTCACCTACAGTATTCAAACCTTCCTCAGTTTCGATTTGGATGTCAAATGCATCTTCGATTTCTGAGATAACTTGGAACAAGTCAAGTGAATCTGCTTCAAGATCATCGAAAGTTGACTCAAGAGTAACTTCTGATGGTTCTTTACCAAGTTCTTCTACAATAATTTCTTGTACTTTTTCAAATACTGCCATGATAGACTCCTTTAAAATAAAATATTTTTTAATATGTGAAAACCACATGATTAACTAAATTGTAACAATAAGTGTTCCCCATGTCAAACCTCCACCGAAACCAGATAATAAAATTTTCTGACTTCCATCTAGCTTAACAAGGCCTTGCTCGACACACTCAGATAGTAAAATAGGGATACTAGCTGCACTGGTATTTCCATATTCCATCATATTAGCTGGAATTTTATCTCTTGAAACACCAAGTTTTTTCGCTATTTTATTCAAAATACGATCATTGGCCTGATGGA
The DNA here is from genome assembly GCF_041432475.1 of Streptococcus sp. 27098_8_75. Lineage (NCBI taxonomy): Bacteria > Bacillati > Bacillota > Bacilli > Lactobacillales > Streptococcaceae > Streptococcus > Streptococcus sp. 27098_8_75. Next base: position 3,904 of record NZ_JAPVZR010000005.1, on the reverse strand, counting down.
GCAAGAAATAATCTATTTCATCCACTTCCAGCGGACTAGCTTCAATCGTATCTTTAATGGACTGAGCAACATCTCGAATAGCAAAATCAAAAATTGCCCTACCATCCATTGTCAAATATTTTTCATCATCCTCAGTCTGCGCAAAAGGCGATTGCAGACCCATTAGGCAAGAAGTGAGACTTTCTCCACGAGAACCATCCGTTTTCTGGATTTCTGCAAGAAAATGTTGATCAGAAGTGCTTTCCAGCAAGACTCCTCCCGCACCATCACCAAACAAGACCGCAGTGCCTCGATCAGACCAATCTACAACCTTTGATAAGGTTTCACTTCCAATAACCAACCCCTTCTGATAAACACCTGAAGATATAAGTTTTTCAGCTGTCGAAAGAGCAAATACAAAGCCACTACAAGCAGCTATTAAATCATATGCAAAAGCTTTCTTTGCCCCAATATTAGCCTGAACGCGAGCCGCTGTTGATGGCATCAATGAATCTGGCGTAATAGTAGCAACGATGATAAAATCAAGATCTTGAGCAGAAATTCCTGACTTTTTCAGTAAATCTAAGGCAACTCTTGTCGCTAAATCGCTTGTCGATTCATTATGAGAAATATGACGCTTTCTGATTCCAGTCCGACTTGAAATCCATTCATCACTTGTATCCATGATTTGGGCTAAATCGTCATTCGTAACGACTTGCTCAGGTGCATAATGAGCAACTTGACTGATTTTTGCAAATTTCATTATTTTAAATCCTCAAGAAACTGATATAGGTTTTTCAAGCCTTTTTGCATCACTTGAATTTCATCCCTACTCATACCAGCAATAATCTTGTCTAGCATTGAATGATGAAAACGTCGATGCAAACGATACAAAAGACGACCACTTTTCGTCAAACTCAAATGAACCACACGACGATCAATATCAGAACGAGTTCGTTCTACATACCCTTTTCGCTCTAGATTATTTAAGCTCGTTGTCACAGTTCCTAGAGTCACCATAAGCTCTCTAGAAATGTCACTAGGAGTTGCATTGGGAGTTTCGCCAATAACATCAATCGTATGCATTTCTTTGATAGAGACGTCATTGAAGCGACTGCCCCGCAAACTGGACTCTTCAATCACCAATACATTATTAAAAATCGACGTCAAATAATCATTTACTAATTGGTAATTCAATCATCCATCCCCCTTTATAAATATTCAAGCATCAAAACATTTGACTATCAAATTATATCAAAGTCCAAATATTTTTGCAAGTTCTTTTTGAAAATGATTTACTTTTTTTCAATTTATATAATTTCAATTAAACGAATATTATTTTCCTTGAAATTTAGGACGACGCTTTTCTGAATAAGCACAGACCCCTTCTTTAAAATCTTCGGTGAAAGCTAACGTCTTTTGTAAGTGCAATTCCAATTCAGCATATTCTTCCCAATCAGAAAATTGACTTTTCCAAATCATTTCTTTCATTGCCTTATACGAATTTCCTGAACCACGTTTTAGTTTTTTGATTAATTGCTCTGTCGTTTTCTCCAACTTTTCAGATTCACAAAGTCGATAAAGGATCCCGTATTCCAAAGCTTTTTCAGCTGTCAAAGCCTCACCAGTCATGACAAGGTGGGTTGCACGAGTCACACCAATAGCACGAGTTAGTAGATACAATCCTCCCGCATCAGGAGCCAATCCAACTCCAACGAAAGCCTGAATAAATCGAGCTTTTTCACTTGCAATACAAAAATCAGCAGCAACGACCATATTAGCAGCAGCACCTGCAACAGGCCCATCGACACTCATGATGACAGGCTTAGGTAATTTCTTCATCTCAAAGGAAATAACATTTACTAACTCAGCAATCTTCACTAAGGATTGGATATCATCAGCATCAACAGCACGTTGCATTTCTGCTAAATCTCCTCCAACTGAAAAAACCTTACCATTTGCCTTGATAAGCAAAATTTTTACACTATCGTCTGACCCAGCCAATGAAATTGCTTCTAAAATTTCTTGGCACATGGGAATATTAAATCCGTTAGAAACCTCTGGTCGGTTAAAGGTAAGAATAGCTACTTCGTCCAGAACTTCGTAGAAAATATTTGTAAATGTCATATCACTTCTCCAAATTCTATCTTTGCAATTTGATTTGATATGCAAATATTTTGAATATCAAATTGTTGCTTTTAAAATATTCTAGCACAAAATTTTATTTTCTCAAAACAAAATCTGAAAGAATAAAGCAATAGTTCGGCTTTTCTACTTTTTATTCCTAAAAAAACTGACACTATGCTTGATATTTGCTATAATGTAAAGAAGCAATATTACAAATTGTCTGAATAATAACAAAACCCTTTAGGAGAAAATATGAAAGTTGTCAAATTTGGTGGTAGTTCACTTGCCTCTGCAACTCAATTAGAAAAAGTTTTAAATATTGTAAAATCTGATTCCGATCGAAAGTTTGTAGTTGTTTCAGCACCCGGAAAACGAGAGGAATCTGATACAAAGGTTACAGACGCACTAATCAAATATTACCGAGCATACGTTGAAGAAGGCGATGTCACTCCACACCAAGAATGGATCATTAATCGATATGCTCAGATGATTGAAGAATTAGAGCTCAAACCTGTTGTCCTTGAAAAAATAACAAAGAGCATTTTAAATCTAGCCACACTACCAATCGAAGATAATCTATTTCTTTATGATAGTTTTTTAGCAGCTGGAGAGAACAATAATGCCAAGCTAGTTGCTGCATTCTTTAATAAAAACGGCCTTAATGCCCGTTATATTCACCCTAGAGATGCAGGAATATTTGTCAGTAGCGAGCCTGGGAACGCAAGAATTTTGCCTTCTAGCTATGATAAAATTGAAGAATTAACCAACTTTGAAGAAGTACTTGTAATACCTGGTTTCTTTGGTGTAACTAAAGACAATCAAATCTGTACTTTCTCTAGAGGTGGCTCAGACATAACAGGATCAATCATTGCTGCCGGAGTTAAAGCTGATCTATATGAAAACTTCACTGATGTAGATGGCATTTTTGCAGCCCATCCTGGTATTATTCATGAACCAGACTCTATTCCAGAATTAACCTATCGTGAAATGCGTGAACTTGCATATGCAGGTTTTAGTGTCCTTCATGATGAAGCACTTATTCCAGCTTACCGTGGTAAAATTCCTTTAGTTATTAAAAATACAAATAACCCTAATCATCCCGGGACAAAAATTATTCTAAATCATACTGATAAAGCTATCCCTGTTGTTGGTATTGCAGGAGATTCCAACTTCGTTAGTATAAACATGTCAAAATATTTGATGAACCGTGAAGTTGGTTTCGGTCGCAAAGTTCTCCAAATCTTGGAAGAATTGAATATTCGTTGGGAACACATGCCGACAGGAATCGATGATTTATCAATCATTCTAAGAGAAAGGGAATTAACCCCAATAAAAGAAGAAGAAATTCTCCGTCAACTTACACAAAAAATTGAAGTAGATCATGCAGAAATCGAACACGGCTTGTCAATCATCATGATTGTAGGTGAGCAAATGAAAAGCCATATCGGTCTGACTGCTACTGCTACAAAGGCTCTATCAGACAGCAAAATTAATATTCAAATGATCTCTCAAGGATCTAGCGAAGTTTCTATCATGCTCGTAGTAAACTCTGAACAAGAAAAAGCAGCTATTAAAGCCCTCTATGAAGCATTCTTTAATAAACATAAAAAGCTTGAAGAATAATCTTCAAGCTTTTTATTAAATAAGAACTTAAAAGTTAAATTGCAAAAACACAATAAATATAAAAAGACAAGAATTTCTTGTCTTACTTATAGATATAACTCCGGCAGTAGGACTCGAACCTACGACATCATGATTAACAGTCATGCGCTACTACCAACTGAGCTATGCCGGATAA